>DATFRA010000208.1:0-24902 GCA_035263705.1 Allostellaceae bacterium | reverse complement strand
AGGCGTTGCTGAGGACGCCAATCGATGGCGCGCGGCTCACGTCGAGCTTCGGCATGCGCATGCATCCGATCCTCGGCTACAGCACGATGCATCGCGGCATCGATTTCGGCGCTGGAACCGGCACGCCGATCATGGCCGCGGGCGACGGCGTGGTCGAGAAGGCCGGCGCCGAGGGAGGCTACGGCAACCTCGTGCTGCTTCGGCATAACGCAACTTATGAGACCGCCTACGCCCACATGAGCCGCTTCGCGGCCGGTGTCAGGCCCGGCGCCCACGTGCGCCAGGGACAAGTGATCGGCTATGTCGGCGCCACCGGCCTCGCGACCGGACCCCACCTCCATTACGAGGTACGCATCAAGCGCGAGCAGGTGAACCCGCTGTCCATCAAAATGATGCCCGGACCCAAGCTCGCGAGCGGCGAGCTCCGTGCATTTCGCGACGTCGCCGACAACCTCGATCGACAGGTGCTCCGGCTGCGCCAGGAGAGCTTGATCGCCGCGGTGCGTAACTGACCGAAATCAGGGCCGTGCCGGAATATCCTCGCCGCCGAGCCAGAGGCGATTCCAGGTCGGGCTGATCACGATCTCGTTCACGCACACGTGGGGCGGCATCTCCGCGACGAAGCGGATGGTGCGGCCGAGATCCTCGGCCTGAAGCATGCGCGCCATCTCCGCCGCGCTCGGTGGTATCGGCCGCTTCTTCAGGATCGGCGTCGCTACCTCGCCTGGGCAGATGACGCAGGCGCGGATGCCGTTCACGCACTCCTCCATGTTGAGCGACAGCGTCATCGCGACCACGCCGTGCTTGGCGGCGTTGTAGGCGGGCCCGGTGAGGAGCGGATCGAAACGCCCCGACCAGGACGAGATGTTGATCACCAAGCCGCTTTTCCGCGCGCGCATTGCCGGCAGCACGGCGGCAATGGTATTGAGCGAACCCTGGAGATTGGCCGATACCACGGATTCGAAACTGTCCGGTGTCAGGTTCTTCCAGAAGCGATGCGGGACGTTCATGCCCGCGCTGTTGACGAGGATGTCGACGTGGCCGTGCCTTTTCAGGATGTCGGCACCGACCCGCGCTACCGCCCCTTTATCGGTGACGTCGAGAGGTGCGGTTTCCGCGCTCTCGCCCTTCGCGACGATGGCGCGCTTGACGTCATCGAGCTCGGCAGGCCGTCGACCGCTCAGGACCACGCTTGCGCCCGCCGCTGCTAACGCCTCGGCGCCGGCGCGGCCGATCCCGGTGCCACCGCCTGTCACCCACGCGATCTTTCCCTTGAGCACCGGTGCCTCCCTCGCTCGTTGACGAGGCATCATGGCCGGAGGGTGGCCGGCCGGCAATCTGTCCGCGTTATTCCGCCGCCTTCGCCATCTGCCCGGCGATTGTCAGGCCCCGCTCGCCGGCCGTCACCTTCACGGTCTCGCCATCAACGATCCGTCCCTCGAGGATCAGACCGGCCAGCGGATTCTGCAGCTCGCGCTGGATGACGCGCTTTAGCGGGCGGGCGCCGTAGACCGGGTCGTAGCCCTGGTCGGCGAGCCATCGCTTGGCGCCATCGTCGAGCCTGAGCGCGATCTTGCGGTCGGCGAGGAGCTTTTGCATGCGCGCGAGCTGGATGTCGACGATCCCAGTTATGTCCTTGCGGCTCAGTCGCCGGAACAGGAGGATCTCGTCGATCCGGTTCAGGAACTCCGGCCGAAACGCCGCACGCACCAGCTCCATCACCTCGTTGCGTACCGAGGCGGTTTCCTTGACCTCGGGCAGGCGCGCCAGAATCTCGCCCCCGAGATTCGACGTGAGCACGATCAGCGTGTTGCGGAAGTCGACCGTGCGGCCCTGACCGTCGGTGAGGCGGCCGTCATCCAGCACCTGCAGCAGCACGTTGAAGACGTCGGGGTGCGCCTTTTCGACTTCGTCGAACAGGATCACCTGGTAGGGCCGCCGCCGAATCGCTTCGGTGAGCGCGCCTCCTTCGTCATAGCCGACATAGCCGGGCGGCGCACCGATCAGGCGCGCCACCGAATGCTTCTCCATGTACTCCGACATGTCGATGCGCACGAGCGCGCTCTCGTCGTCGAACAGGAACTCCGCCAGCGCCTTGGTGAGCTCGGTCTTGCCGACCCCGGTCGGGCCCAGGAACAGGAACGAGCCGATCGGGCGATTGGGGTCCTGGAGGCCAGCGCGGGCGCGGCGGATGGCGTTCGAGACCGCGATCACGGCCTCGTCCTGGCCCACCACGCGGCGCTTGATGTTGTCCTCCATCTTGAGGAGCTTCGCGCGCTCGCCCTGCAGCATCTTGTCGACGGGAATGCCGGTCCAGCGCGAGACCACGCCCGCGATGTGCGCGTCGGTCACGGCTTCTTCGATCATGCGGTGGCTCTCGGCGGCCTCGGCCTCCTCAAGCTTGCGCGTGAGCTCAGGGATGATTCCGTAGGTGAGCTCGCCAGCCCGCGTCCAGTCGCCCTTACGCTGCACCCGATCGAGCTCCGCGCGAGCCTGGTCGAGCTGCTCCTTGAGTTTCTGGGCGCCCGCCAGCTTGTCCTTCTCGGCGCGCCACTGCGCCGTCAGCTCCGCCGATCTCTTCTCGAGATCCCTGAGCTCGGTCTCCAGCGTCTTCAGCCGATCCTTCGACGCCGCGTCGCTCTCCTTTTTAAGCGCCTCGCGCTCGATCTTCAGCTGGACGATCCGGCGGTCGAGCTCGTCGACTTCCTCGGGTTTGGACTCCACTTCCATGCGGAGCCGAGAGGCCGCCTCGTCCATCAGGTCGATCGCTTTGTCCGGCAAGAACCGGTCGGTGATGTAGCGATTGGAGAGTGTCGCCGCTGCGACAATGGCGCCATCGGTGATGCGGACGCCGTGGTGCAGCTCGTACTTCTCCTTGATGCCACGCAGGATCGAGATGGTGTCCTCGACCGTGGGCTCGCTCACGAACACAGGCTGAAAGCGCCGGGCAAGCGCCGCGTCCTTCTCGATGTGCTTGCGATACTCGTCGAGCGTGGTTGCGCCGACGCAGTGCAGCTCGCCGCGGGCGAGCGCAGGCTTCAGCATGTTTGAGGCGTCCATCGCGCCTTCGGCCTTGCCGGCACCCACCAGCGTGTGCAGCTCGTCGATGAAGACGACGATCTCGCCGGCGGCCGCGGTGATCTCCTGAAGCACCGCTTTCAGGCGCTCCTCGAACTCGCCGCGGAATTTGGCGCCAGCCACGAGCGCGCCCAGGTCGAGCGCAAGCAGGCGCTTCTCCTTGAGGCTCTCGGGCACGTCGCCGTGCACGATGCGGAGCGCCAGGCCCTCGACGATTGCGGTCTTGCCGACGCCGGGCTCGCCGATCAGCACCGGGTTGTTCTTGGTGCGGCGCGAGAGCACCTGGACGGTGCGCCGGATCTCCTCGTCGCGGCCGATCACCGGATCGAGCTTGCCCTCTCGAGCCGCCGCAGTGAGGTCGCGCGCATATTTCTTCAGCGCGTCGTAGCCCTCTTCCGCGGTGGTGCTGTCGGCCTTCCGGCCCTTGCGAATTTGCTCGATCGCGTGATTGAGGCTTTGCGGATTGACGCCCGCCTGCGCTAACGCCTTCGCGGCGGCGTTCTCGCGCGCCATGGTCATCGCGAGCAGCAGCCGTTCGACCGTGACGAAGCTGTCGCCCGCCTTCTCTGCGATCTTCTCAGCCTGCTCGAAAAGCCGCGCCATCTCCGGCGCCAGAAAAGTCTGGCCGGCGCCGCTGCCCTCGACTCGCGGAATCTTCTGAAGCGCGGCGTCGACCGCACTTGCGGCCGCCAACGGATCGCCGCCCGCCGCGCGAATCAGATTGGCGCAGAGCCCTTCCTTGTCCTCGAGGAGCGCCTTCAGCAGATGCTCAGGCGTGATCTGCTGGTGCCCGCGACGTTGCGCCAAGCCCTGCGCGGCCTGCACGAAACCCTTCGCGCGCTCCGTGTATCTCTCGAAATCCATGACGACCCCGCTCCGCGTGAACCGCTGGGCAGCGCCCCGCCATGCAGCAGCGCCGTCCGCTTTCCTTCCCGGATATGGGACGCCTTCAGAAAGGACTCAAGACCTAGCGCGCCCGGGGAAGATGCCCCGGATCGCCTCGGTTCTAGGGCTCGAGGAACTCGCTCGGACGATTTTGCGCCGGCGATTCCGGCTGGGGCTGGGGCTGCTGAGCGACCGCGGGCTGCACCGCTGTGGCTCCGGGCTCCGGCTCCGGCTGGGTCATCTCGGTGTCCGCCGGCGTCATCGGCCGCGGCGGCACCATCTGGTTACCCTGGCCGTTTCCGTCCGCATTCATCACCCGGAAATAATGCTCGGCGTGCTGGTAGAGATTCTCGGCGGCGATGCGATCGCCGGCCGAGGCTGCCTCGCGCGCGAGTGCGATGTAGCGCTCGAAGACCTGATAGGCGTTGCCCCGGATCTTGACGCTGGGCCCGCTGCTTTCGAACACCTGTACCCGATGGGGTAGCCGCGGCCGGTTGCCTTGCTGCTGCTGATGGTGATGGCCACCGCCGTTATGCCGGCCCCGGTTACGCTTGCCCTGGCCTTGTCTCATCATGCCCTTGAAGTCTTGGTAGGACATCATCCCCCGCTTGGTTGAAATGCCACGCCCTGGACGTGGCCACACTGGGCGCTCCTCCGCTCTCGCGCGAATTCACGCCGGTTCTTGGTCAAAAGGAAATCTGTCTGGCGCCCTCGGCGCTGGGAGCCCCCGGCTCCACGTCCATGGTCCAAAGCTAGTCGGAACCGGTTAACATTCCAACAACTTTTTGCTCGGGGCGACCTGATAGCCTTAATCGCGCCCCAGCACGAGGCACCGGTCTACGCCACTAAGATCGTGCCGGATCGCGCGCAATGCAAGCCCCACCGCGGCCATTATGCCTGTGGCTTTATGGGCCTGGCCGGAGCCCACCTCGATCAGCGCGACGCCGGCTGGCGCCAGCAGTCGGAGGATCGCCGGAGCCAGCGCACGATAAGCCCCGAGCCCATCCGCACCGCCATCGAGTGCCTGTCTTGGCTCGAATTGCGCCACTTCCGGCGCGAGCCGATCGACCTCGTCCGCGGCTATGTAGGGCGGGTTCGCCAGGATGATGTCCCACTGCCCGGACACACCATCGCCCCAGTTTCCACACACAAAGCTGGCCCGGCCCTCGAGCCCGAGCGCCGCGGCATTCCGCCGCCCCGTCACCAGGGCACCGTCCGAGAGATCGATGCCGGTCCCGATCGCGTTCGGCAGCTCCGAGAGCAGCGCCAACAGCAGGCATCCACTGCCGGTGCCGAAATCCAGGATTCGGTAGGCGCGGTCGCGATCGCCGAGGGCCGTCAGCGCTGCTTCGATCAGCGTCTCGCTGTCGGGGCGCGGGTCGAGCGTGTCCGGCGACAACGCGAAGCGAAGGCTCCAGAACTCGCGATATCCGAGGATGCGCGAGATCGGTTCGTGCGCGCTCCGTCGGACGATCAGGTTCTCGAGACGGTCCCTCGCGCGAGGCGTCATCTCGACATCCGGAAATCCGAGTACGCGGGCCGCGTCCCAGGCGAGCGCCGCGGCAACCAGCAGGCGCGACTCGCGTCGGGCATCGGGGATGCCGGCGGCGCCGAGCCGGGCCGTCGCATCGGCGAGCGCGGTTTTCACAGTCAGCGCCGTGGCGACGGTCATTGCATCTCCGCGAGCTTCGCCGCCTGGTCCTCGGCGAGCAGCGCATCGATGATCTCGTCGAGCGCCTCGCCGTTCACGACCTTGTCGATTTTGTAGAGCGTGAGGTTGATCCGGTGGTCGGTGACGCGCCCCTGCGGAAAGTTATAGGTCCGGATGCGCTCTGACCGGTCGCCGGTGCCGACCTGGCTCTTGCGGTCGGCGGCCCGCGCGGCTTCGCGCGCCTGGCGCTCGCGCTCGTAGAGACGAGCCCGGAGGACCTTCAAGGCCTTCGCTTTGTTCTTGTGCTGTGATTTCTCGTCCTGCTGGCTCACGACAATGCCGGTTGGCAGGTGCGTGATCCGCACGGCACTGTCCGTGGTGTTGACGGATTGGCCGCCAGGACCACTGGAGCGAAACACGTCGATTCGCAGGTCCTTCTCGTCGATGTGGATATCGACCTCCTCGGCTTCCGGCAGCACGGCCACGGTCGCGGCGGAGGTGTGAATACGGCCCGACGCTTCCGTCTCGGGCACGCGCTGGACGCGGTGCACGCCCGATTCGAACTTGAGCCGCTCGAAGACGTTGCGACCCGTAACCTCTACGCTCGCTTCCTTGATGCCGCCGAGCCCGGTCTCGGAGACGTCGAGCACCTCGAACCGCCACCCACGTATGCCCGCGTAGCGCTGATACATGCGGAAGAGCACGGCGGCGAACAGCGCCGCCTCCTCGCCGCCGGTGCCGGCGCGCACCTCGAGGATCGCGTTGCGCTCGTCCGCCTCGTCCTTCGGCAAGAGCATAACCTTGATGCGCTGCTCGATCTCGGGGATGCGCCGCTGCAGCGACGGTACCTCGGCCTCGGCGAGCGCCCGCAGCTCTACGTCGCCCTCGTTGGCCCGGATCTGCTCGAGATCGGCGAGTTCGCGTTGGGCATTTCTGAGCTCCGCGATCGCTTCGACCATCGGGGTGAGATCGCTGTATTCCTTTGAAAGCTTGCCGAACTCGCTGGCCGCGGTTTTCGGATTTGCGAGCGTGTCCGCGAGCTCCGCGTGGCGCCGCACCACCCGGTCGAGCTTGGCATCGAGTGAGGCGAGCGTTGTCACGATCCATCGTCTCCTTCATCGCGATCGAGGCGGAACAGTCGCCGCGCCAGCGCCTCGACTTCGGCGGCACCGGCATCGGCCGCCGCCAGACCACGTAATACCTCCGACGGCGCGTGCAGCAGCCGGTTGACGAGAAGCCGCGTCGCCGCTGCGGCGTCAAGTCCCGGTTCGTCGCGCAGCAATGCCGCGCGCACGGCCTCGAAATGGCCGCGCAGCGCCGTCACCGCCGGCACCGCCGCCCGCTCCGCCTGTCGGCGCTGGAACGCGGCGAGCTCGTCCTCCAGCACTGCCCAGGCCTCTGCAGCAGCGGCTTCGCGGGCATTCCGCCCGAAGGTCGCCGCGCGCTCAAGATCCTCAAGAGTATAGAGGAAAGCGCCATTGAGATCGTTGACCGCGGGCTCGACCGTCGGTGGGATCGCCACGTCGATCACGAAGACCGGCCGGCGACGGCGCTGGCGGAGCACGGCGGCCATCGCGCCGGCGGACACCGAGCGTGGATCGCCGAGCGCCGCCGCGATGAGGATGTCACCCTCGGCCAGCAGCGCTTCGGTCGGCGGGTATGGCGCCCGCGGGCAGGACAACCGCGCAGCGATCACTTCCGCCATCGGTGGCGGGCTCGATACGATCATCTTGCCGAGGCCAGCGAACCGAAACTGAGCCAACATCAGTTCTCCCACCTCGCCAGCGCCGATCAGCAGACCCGCCACGCGGTCGAGATCACCGTGGATCTCGCGCGCGACTTCGACCGCGGCGGCGGCAAGCGAGCCCGGACGCTCGCCGATTCGGGTCTCGCGTCGCACGCGACGCGCGGCGGCGAAAGCCCCCTGCAGCGCAGCCTCGAGACCTCCGCTGACCAAGCCTGCCTCGCTGGCGACGCGGTGTGCGGATCGAAGTTGGCCGAGGATGTGCGGCTCACCCAGCACGAGGCTCTCAAGCGAGCTTGCCACCGCGAAAAGATGGCGCAGCGCCGCCGCCCCCTCATGCACACAGAGGACCGTCGCCAGCTCGTCAGTCGGCGCGTCGAGACGCTCGGACAGGTGTGCCGCGAAGCTGCGCCTGACCGCCTCCGGTTCGGCGGCGATGGTAATGAGCTCGATGCGGTCGCAGGTCGCGAGCAGCGTCACGTCGCGGAACCCGCGCGCTCGAAGCCGGTCCAGCTCGGTGGCGAGATTGGCCTCGATGACCGCGAAACGGTTGCGCCACGCCGACGGTGCGGCTCGGTGGTCGGTGCCGACGACGAGCAGTCTCCCGCCCGTCCCGGCTATGTCGCCGGGCATGGCGGAAGGACCCTAGCGGTAGGGCGCGAGGCGCTCGGCGAGCTGCGAGAGCGGCACTTCGGACTGGCTGCCGCTGTCGAGGTCGCGCACGGTCGCGATCGCGCGGGCGAGCTCATCCTCGCCGATCAGGACCGCGGCCCGGGCGCGGATCTTGTTGGCGCGCTTCATGCGTCGGCTCACGTTGCCGGCATAGCCGAGATCGACGTGGAAGCCCGCCCGGCGCAGGTCGCGCGCGATCCGCGGCGCTGCCGCCTCGCCTTCCTCGCCGACCGGCACCATCGCGATCGGCCGGTGTGCCGGCGGCGGGTCCCCGGCCAGCATCGCCAAGCGCTCGATGCCCGCAGCCCAACCCACCCCTGGCGTATCGGGCCCGCCTATCAGGGCCATCAGACCATCGTATCGTCCGCCGCCCAGGACGGTTCCCTGCGAGCCCAGATGCTCGGTCACGAATTCGAAGGCGGTGTGGCAGTAGTAGTCCAGACCGCGAACCAGTCGCGGACTCAGCTGGTAGGCGATACCGAGGTGGTCGAGACCGGCGCGCACCCGAGAAAAGAATTTCCGGCTTTCGTCATTGAGATATTGGTCGAAGCTCGGAACGCCCGCCGAGATCCGCCTGTCGTTCTCGTCCTTCGAATCGAGGATGCGAAGCGGATTGATCTCGAGCCGCCGCCGGCTGTCCTCGGAGAGCTCGGCCGCGTAGCGACTGAAATAGTCGATTAGCGCGCTGCGGTAGGTGCGGCGGCTCGCGGTATCGCCGAGGGTGTTGAGCTCCAGCACGGTGCGTTCGAGCAGGCCGAGTTCGCGCAGGACCTCGGCACCGATCTCGATCACCTCGACGTCCGCCTGCGGCTGCGGCACGCCGATCAGCTCCACATCGATCTGGTGGAACTGGCGGAAGCGGCCCTTCTGCGGCCGCTCGTGGCGGAACATCGGCCCGCTCGCGAAGAACTTGAGCGGTAGGCTCTGGGTGAGGCCGTTGGAGATGATCGCGCGGCAGATGCCGGCGGTGTACTCCGGTCGCAGCGTGATCTCGTCGCCGCTGCGATCGCGGAAGGTGTACATCTCCTTGACCACGATGTCCGTGGTCTCGCCGATCGGGCGCGAGAACACCTCGGTGAACTCGAAGATCGGCGTGGCGATCTCCTCGTAGCCGTAGCGGGCCGAGATTGCGCGCGCGGTCTCTACGACGCGGCGGTGACGGCTTTGCTCGGCGGGGAGGAGATCCTGTGTGCCGCGGACGGGCTGCAGGTTGGGCATCAGTCGTGTCGAGGCCTTACTGCGCGGCCTGCGGCGGAGCGTCGGACTTCGCGGCTTCGATCTCTCGGACCTTCTCCTCGACGAGCTTCGCCAAGTGCTCGACGATGTCCGCGTCCTTGAGGCGGTGGTCGGGTACGCCAGCGATGTAGACCTGATGCGTTCCGTTGCCGCCGCCGGTGAAACCCACGTCGGTCTCGCGCGCCTCGCCGGGCCCGTTGACGACGCAGCCGATGACCGAGAGCGTGATCGGCGTCGTGATGTGAGCGAGCCGCTCCTCGAGGGCCGCCACGGTCTTGATCACATTGAACTGCTGACGCGCACATGAGGGGCACGCGATCACCGTGACGCCGCGCCGGCGCAGCTGCAGCGACTTCAGGATCTCGTAGCCGACCCGGACCTCCTCGACAGGGTCGGCCGAGAGTGAAACACGGATGGTATCGCCGATGCCGCCCCAGAGCAGCATGCCGAGGCCGACCGAGGATTTGACGGTGCCGCCTACGAGACCCCCCGCCTCGGTGATGCCGAGGTGCAGCGGGTAGTCGCAGGCTTCCGCGAGCTGCTGGTAGGCCGCCACCGCCAGGAACACGTCGGAGGCCTTGCAGGAGATCTTGAACTCGAGGAAGCCGTTGTCCTCGAGGATCTTTGCGTGGTTGAGCGCGCTCTCGACCATGGCCTCGGGGCAAGGCTCGCCGTAGCGCTCCAAGAGGTCTTTCTCCAGAGAGCCGGCGTTGACGCCGATTCGCATGGAGCAGCCGTGATCCTTCGCCGCCTTCACGACCTCGCGCACTCGCTCGGCGGAGCCGATGTTCCCGGGGTTGATGCGCAGGCACGCGGCGCCGGCCTTGGCGGCCTCGATCGCCCGTTTGTAGTGGAAATGGATGTCGGCGACGATCGGCACCTCCGAGTGACGCACGATCTCTTTGAGCGCCGCGGTCGAGCCCTCGTCAGGACAGGAAACCCGCACAATATCGGCACCGGCGCGCATCAGCGCATCGATCTGCCGGATCGTCGCCTCCGCATCGGTGGTGAGAGTGTTGGTCATGGACTGAACGGTGATCGGCGCGTCGCCTCCCACCGGCACCTTTCCCACCCGAATCTGGCGGCTCTTCCGCCGTAGAATCTCTCGATAGGCTCGCACCGTCATGGGGAACTGCTCCTCGCTGGAGGCTCGTCCGGCACAGACTTCATGGGGACTGATTTGCGCCGTCTTATAGCGCGTTTCCGCGCCGTCGGCAAAACTGGGCGCGGCTAGGCCGCCGGCGCTACTGGACGCCCTTTGGCGCGGCCGCGGCGGTCAGGATCTCGCGGGGATCAACGGCAACGGTCTTGCGAAGCAAATCAACCACCTGGGCGCTCGGCAGGACCTTACCGTCAACCGACACCTCGATCCCTTTCGCGTTCCCGACCCGCATGCTCAAGCCAGACTTGTCGGGTAGCCGGAACACGTCGCCTGGGCGGAGCATGCGTTTGAAATACATCGTGTCGCCGTCACGGACCTCGAGCCAGCAATCCGCGGTCGCGCGGAGGGCGATCCGGTACGACCCTTTGGTTTCGCCGAAGAGATGAGCGGGATCGACCGGTGCCGCCACGGGTGTCATGGCGGCGGGCGGCAAGCTCGCCATCTGGCTGTCGGGTGCGGGTGGTGGCAGCCCACGGGGTTGCGGCGGAGGCGTTCGGGCCTGGGCTTGTGCCAGGAGGATCGCCTGGGAAACCGCGCTCTCTGATGCCGTCCGCGCCGGCTGGGCGGCCTGGGCCGCCGGTTGAGCCGCCGTCGCGGCGCTCGCCGCCGTTACTACGGTCGCTGGCGCTGTCGCCGGCGGAACCGAGGCTGCAGCGACGGCATCGCTCGGTGGTGTCGCGATGGCGGCATCGGAAGGTGGCGCGAGCAGCGCCGTCGGTACCGCCGCAACCTGTTCAGTCCGGCCGTGGTCGCCCGACGACAGGTAGTACCAGATGCCATATCCGCAGACCGCAATCATGACGCCGCCAAGCAGCATGGTGCTGCCGGAAAGCTTCCGCTCGCTCACCGGCATAGGGAAGCTCAGGTCGTTCTTGAACTCCTGGCCCTCGATCTCCTGCTTGAAGCGACGGACCATCTCGGGACCATCGAGGCCGAGATACTCGGCATAGGTGCGGATGAAGCCGATCGCGTAGGTGCCGCCGGGCAAATCCTCGTAGCGCCCGTCCTCGATCGCCTGCAAGTGCGCAGACCGGATGCGCAGCGCAGCGCCGATTTGTCCGACTTCGCGGCCGAAGCCCTGTCGGGCCTGGCGCAGCAGCGCACCGACGCTGTGCGACCGCTTCAGTGCCGCGTTGCTGAGATCGAACTCGTCCTCAAATTCGGTATCGTCTATGTCGTCGTGACTGAACCGCGAAAGAAACCCCATTCGCGCGAACCTCTCCAGCTCTCCCCCGAGGCCGAATTTCCTGGATCCTCGTCGGCCTGGTCACCCGCCCCAGCCGGTGCGGTAATTTCTATCAGTTACGGCGCCCTATCGCAACGCCTGCTATGCATTGGCACCGGAAATCTTTACAGATTTTTGGTTGATTAACGGTTAAATCGCGACCCCGTGATCCCGGGCAAAGGCCTTCAGCTTCGCTCTCAGACTATGGTCGTGCGAGGCGAGATGGTGGCCAAGGAACTCCCGCAGCGGCTCCAGGGCGAGGCTGCGGATCATCGCCTTCACCGGGCCGATCCCCGCGGGGTTCATGGAGAGCGTCCGCAGGCCGAGACCGACCAGCGCCATGGCGTCGAGGGGCGAGCCCGCCATCTCGCCGCAGACGCTCAGCGGCACGCCATGGTCGTGCGCGAGGCGCGCGATCTCGCCGATGGCGCGCAAAAAGCCCGGCGCGAGGGTGTCGTAGCGATCTGTGAGGCGCGGATTGCCTCGGTCGCTCGCGAACAGGAACTGCGCGAGGTCGTTGGTGCCGATCGAGACGAAATCGACTCTCGGCAGCAGCATCGGAAGCTGAAACAGGAGCGCCGGCACCTCGAGCATCACGCCGACCTTGACCGCACTTGGCACCGCCGCGCCGCGCTTGCGCTCGCGCTGAAGCTCCGCCTCGAGGATCGCGCGCGCGGCCTCGAATTCCGCGACCTCCGCGACCATCGGGAACATCACGCGAAGCGGCTGCCCCGCGCTCGCGCGCAGCAGCGCCCGGACTTGCTGACGGAGCATCGCCGGACGGTCGAGCGAGATCCGGAGCGCCCGCCAACCGAGCGCGGGATTCTCTTCCTCGGTCTCCGGCAGGTACGGCAGCAGCTTGTCGCCCCCGATGTCGAGTGTGCGGAACACCACCGGCCGCTCGCGCGCCTGCTCGATGACGCGGGCGTAGAGCTCGACCTGCGCTTTGACGCCTGGGAACGCGTTCCGGATCATGAACGGCAACTCGGTGCGGAAGAGTCCGATCCCCGTGGCACCGGTCTCGTCGAGATAGGGCAGGTCGAGGGTGAGGCCCGCGTTGAGTTGCAAGTCGACCGTGACGCCGTCGCGAGTCGCCGCCGGCAACGCCCGTAGCGCAGCGTAGCGGGCGCGCTCGCCGAGCCGAGCCTTGATCGCGAGGTCGACGGCCTGCAGGATGTCCTCGCTCGGCCGCACGAGCACCTGTGCCTCGTCGCCGTTCACCACAAGGAGATCACCCGCCTCGATCCGCTGCAGGGCACCCCGGAGCCGCCCCACCATCGGAATATCGAGCGCCCGCGCTACGATCGCGACATGCGCGGTGGCAGAGCCTTCCTCGAGCGCGACGCCGCGCAGCCGACGGCGGTCGTAGTCCAGAAGCTCGGCGGGCCCCAGCGAGCGCGCGACCAGCACGAAATCCTCCGGCAACTCCGAGAGCGAGGCGGAAATCGGCTTTCCCGTCAGGTGCTGGAGCAGCCGGTTGGTGAGGTCCTCCAGATCCATCAGGCGCTCGCGGATATAGGGATCGCTCGCCTGGTTCATGCGGTGCCGAGTATCGTCCTGCACCTTCTGCACGGCGGCCTCGGCGGTGAGGCCGCTGCGGATGGCCTCGCGGATGCGCTGAATCCAGCCGCGGTCTGCCGCGAACATGCGGTAGGTCTCGAGGATGTCGCGGTGCTCGCCGCCGCGGGCGACGTCGCTCTCGGCGAGCAGCGCGTCGATCGCGCTCTGCATCGAGGCGACCGCGGCGCGCAGCCGCTCGAGCTCGGCCTGCGAATCCTCCGCCACCACCTGCTTGATCAGCACGCGCGGCTCGTGAATGACCACAGTGCCCAGCGCGAGGCCGGGATTGAGCCGCACGCCGTCGAGGCGCACGGGCAGCATCCCGATGCCGTCGCCGGGTACCCGCTCGTTGGGGCTGACGAGGTCGCCGCTCGCCGCAAGCTCCGCCAGCACCATCGCGATGGTCTGGAGCGTCTCGATCTCATCCTCGTCGTAATGCCGCTGGGTGCGGTTCTGCACCGCGAGCACACCCAGCACGCGATCTCCGCGCACGATCGGCACGCCCATCATCGAGTGATAGATCTCCTCGCCGGTCTCGGGGCGATAGGCGAAATCCGGATGGGATTGCGCATCGGCGAGGGCGAGCGGGCGGGCAGTTGCGGCGATCACGCCGACGATGCCTTCGCCGACGCGGAGCCGGGTGTGGTGCACGGCTTCGGGCCGGAGGCCCTCGGTCGCGAAGAGCTCGAGCACCTCGCCCGCGCGCAGGATGTAGCAGGAGCAGACCTCCGCCACCATGTCGGCGGCGATCAGGCGGACGATGGTGTTGAGACGCTCTTGCGCGGTTCCAGAGCCCGCCATCACGTCCCGGAGGCGGCGCAGGAGCCGTCGGGAGCCGGTGATGGCGGGACCGGGTTCCATCACCCGCCCGCCCTGGCCCGCTCCTCGTCGGGGGCTCGGCGTGCCGAGCCTGGGTCGGCATCGCCAGTCTCGAGCTCCCGAGCGGCAAGTGCCACCACCGCCTGGTCCACGAGCTCGCCGAGAATCTCCCGTGTCGACTGCTCGCGCGTCACCATGCCGACGCTCTGGCCAGCCATGAGCGAGCCCGCTTCGACGTCGCCGTCGATCACCGCGCGGCGCAGCGCACCCGCCCAGAAATGCTCGATCTCGAGCTGGCCGTCCTTCTGAGAGACCTCGCGGCGAATGAAGCGCTCCAGCACGCGCTTCTGCATCTCGAGGAATCGCTGGGTCCCCGCATTCGCGAGGGCGCGCACGGGGATCACGGGGAAACGGGCGTCGAGCTGCACCGACGGCACGGCATCGCGGGCGCCCGCGCGGATGAACGCCCGCTTGAACTTGGGATGCGCGATCGATTCATGGGCGCACACGAAGCGCGTGCCGAGCTGCGCGCCCGATGCGCCCATCTCGAGATAGGAGACGATCGCCTCGCCACGGCCGATGCCGCCCGCAACGAAGACGGGCACGTCACGGACGTGCGGCAAAATCTCCTGCGCGAGGACGCCGGTGGAGACCGGGCCGATGTGCCCACCTGCCTCCATCCCCTCGATCACAATCGCATCCGCCCCCATGCGCACCAGCTTGCGCGCGATCGCGAGCGCCGGCGCGAAGCAGAGCAGCTTGGCGCCGCCGTCCCTGATGCGTTGTACTGCCGCCGCATTGGGCAGGCCGCCGGCCAGCACCACATGGCCCACATGCCGACGCATGCACGCGTCGATGAGCTCGCTAAGCTGCGGATGCAGCGTGATCAGGTTCACGCCGAAGGGCTTCTGCGTCAGCGCCAGCGTGCCCGCAATCTCCGCGTCGAGCTGCTCCGGATTCATGGCGCCGCAGGCGATCACGCCGAACCCGCCGCCATTCGAGATCGCGGCCACCAGATTGCGCTCGGAGACCCAGGTCATGGCACCGCCCATGATCGCGAGCTCCGTGCCCAGGAACTCGCGGCCGCGGCGCCAGAGCCGGTCGAGACGGGCACGGGCGCGCAGCCGTGCCTCGGCGTCGGGCCCAGCGTGCCCGTCCGCCTGGGGCTGGGAACTGGCCGGCCGCGTCGCCATCCGAGCCATCGATCTAGTCGGCGTCGAGCCCGTAGGCGGTGTGCAACGCGCGCACCGCGAGCTCCGTGTACTCCTCGGCGACCAGCACGCTCACCTTGATCTCCGAGGTGGAGATCACCTGGATGTTGATACCCTTGGCCGCGAGCGTGCGGAACATCTCCTTGGCCACGCCGGCGTGGCTGCGCATGCCGACGCCGATCACGGAGATCTTCACCACGTCGGGATCGGGCTTGAGGGCGGCGAACCCGACCTCGCCGCGCTTCGCCTCCAGCACCTTCACCGCGCGCTCGAGGTCCGCCTTGCCCACCGTGAAGGTGAGGTCGGTGAACTTGCCGTCCTCGGAGACGTTCTGGACGATCATGTCGACATTGATCGAATGATCGGCGAGCGGGCCGAAGATCGCCGCCGCGACACCGGGTCGGTCGGCGACCTTCCACACCGTGATCTTCGCCTCATCGCGATTGTAGGCGATGCCGCTTACGACGCGCTTTTCCACGATCTCATCCTCGTCTACCACCAGAGTTCCCGGTGCGTCCGTGAAGGTCGACAGCACCTGCACGCGCACGCGATGGTTCATTGCCATCTCGACCGAGCGGGTCTGCAAGACCTTGGCCCCCTGCGAGGCGAACTCCAGCATCTCCTCGTAGGTAATTCTATCGAGCTTGCGCGCCTTCGCAACGATGCGGGGATCGGTGGTGTAGACCCCGTCGACGTCAGTGAAGATGTCGCAGCGGTCGGCGTGGAGCGCCGCGGCCAGCGCCACCGCCGAGGTATCGGAGCCGCCGCGCCCCAAAGTGGTGATGCGGTTGTCGGGACCCAGGCCCTGGAAGCCCGCCACCACCGCAACCTGCCCTTCGCCCAGGCGGCGGATCAGATCGTCGGTCGGAATCTCCTGGATGCGGGCCCTGCCATGGACACCGTCGGTGCTGATCGGCACCTGCCATCCGAGCCAAGAGCGCGCGTTGACGCCGATGTCCTGGAGCGCGAGGGCGAGCAGCCCCGCGGTCACCTGCTCCCCCGATGCGACCACGACATCGTATTCGCGCGCGTCGTGGAGGCGGCTGGTCTCACTGGTCCAGCCGACGAGCTGGTTGGTGACGCCGGCCATCGCTGACACGATCACAGCCACCTGGTTTCCCGAGTCGACCTCGCGCTTCACCCGCTGCGCCACAGCCTTGACGCGCGCGACGTCGGCCACTGAAGTGCCGCCGAATTTCTGCACGATGCGCGCCATCAGCCGTCGAGTCCGCGGGGGAGAAGGGATTCAGCAGAGGCTGGATTTGCCCCCCAAAGGGCGCCCATACATACTCTCGCGAGCGCCAGCGAGGCAAGCATAGGCAAACTGCGGATAAGGCTAGGCTATTGTCGATGAGCGAGCGGGCCCCCAGCATCGACCAAGCGGAGATCGAGCGGTTCTCCACGCTGGCGGAGACCTGGTGGGATCCGAAGGGATCGATGGCGCCGCTCCACCGGCTCAATCCCGCGCGGCTCGGTTTTCTCCGCCAGACGATCGCCACGCACTTCGGCCGTGACGCCAAGAGCCTGACGCCCTTCGGGGGGCTCCGGATCCTCGACATCGGCTGCGGCGGCGGGCTGATCTCGGAGCCTCTCGCCCGGCTCGGCGCGACGGTGACCGGCGTCGACGCGGCCGAGGCGAATATCGCGGTCGCCCGCGCCCACGCCCGCGGCGCCGATCTCACGATCGACTATCGCCAGGCGAGCGCCGAGGAACTAGCAGCGATGGGCGAGCGCTTCGACGCGGTTCTGGCGCTCGAGGTGGTGGAGCACGTCGCGGATGTCGATGCGTTCCTTGCGGCAGCCGCGACGCTCGTGCGGCCCGGTGGTGCCTTCATCGCCTCCACGCTCAACCGCACGCCCAAGAGCCTGTTGCTCGCGATCGTGGGGGCGGAATACGTGCTTGGCTGGCTGCCGCGCGGCACCCATCGATGGGACCGGTTCCTGCGGCCGTCCGAATTCTCGGCGCATCTGCGCCGACAGGGCCTGCGAACGCTGGAAATCCGTGGCCTCGTCTACGATCTCCTGACCGGCGAGTGGCGCCTGGGCCGCGATCTCGGCGTTAACTACCTGGTCTTCGCGGCGCGTCCCGCGGGCTGATCACATCGTGGGCGCAAGCACGCCCGGGATTGCGACCACCCTTGCCCCAAGCGCATTTCGCCCGTAAGAAAGATGCTGGCGCCGGCCGGCAGCACGCCCCCCGGCGGGTGCCGGGCGAGGCGCCCAGGGGGAGGGCGGATAGTCGCTGGTGAGTCCATGACCAATTTCCGGCCGCCCGAAGGCGATTTGCCGCCTGGCGATACCACGCGCCTGACCGGCACCATCAAGTGGTTCAATCGCAACAAGGGGTTCGGCTTCATCATCGCCTCAGATGGTGCCGGCGACGTCTTTCTGCCCTTGGCGGTGCTCGAGCGCTCTGGCTTCACTCAGGCGCCTGAAGGCGCCACCGTCACTTTCGATTGCGCACAAGGCGCGAAGGGCAGAGCCGCCGTCGCGGTGCTCAACATCGACACCTCGACTGCGCAACCCTCTCGGCCGCATCCGCGCGATCGCGGTGGCGAGAACCGCGGACCCGCGGAATCCCTGGACGGCGTGGTGAAGTGGTACGACCCCGCGCGCGGTTTCGGCTTCGTGGTCGCAAACGACGGCGGCAAGGACATCTTCGTGCACGTGACGGCATTGCGCCGCTCGGGCATCGAGATGCTCTCACCAGGCCAGCACGTCCGCATGATGGTGTCGGAAGCACCGCGCGGCCGCGAGGCCTCGTCGGTCAAGTTGATCTAGGGCCGGCCCACGCTCCAGGCGAGCAGTCCGCCCGTGAGCGCTCCCGCTGCAACAATCGAGAATGCCAGCGCGTAGCTGCCGGTAAAGCTCACCACCGCGCTGAAGAGCGCCGGGCCCAACACGATACCGAGGAAGGTCACCGAGAGGGCGCCGCCCGTCGCGGCACCGGCGGCGCCCGGCGGCGCGATCACCGCGACTTCCGCGAGGTAGACGCCGTTCCAGCTGAGCCCCGTGAATCCCAGGATTCCCGTCACCACGAAGATCGAGGGCAGCGGCCAAGCTGACGAAATGAGGCCGGTGGTCACCGATGCTGCAGCCATGCTGATGCCGAGCAGAGCCAGCACCCGACCGGGCCGAAGCGACCGGTCCGCGACCCAGCCCAGCAGGATTCGGCCGGCGATGCCGCAGCCCTGCGCCACCGCCATCACGAGCCCGGCGGTGACCAGGGGCATCGCCGCACGCTCGGTGAGGAAGGTCACCAGGAAGGTCGCCATCGAAAGCTGGGTCGCCGCAAAGGTAGTGGAGGAGAGCGCGAGACGCCGCAGCGCGGGCGTGCGCACCACCAGCCGGATGCCCTCGAGCGGGCTTCGCACTGTGGTCTCGCCGACATTGTCACCGGTGTCGAATCGGTGGCGCAGCGGCGAAACCGCGAGCGCCAGGGTGAGGCTTGCGATGGCGACCGCGAGCGCGGCAGCGCGCCATCCGATCATCAGGCCTAGCGGCGCTGCGATAAACCCCGCGAGGGCGCCACCCAGGGGCACGCCGGTCTGCTTCAGCGAGAACACCAGGGAGCGCCGCTGCGGCGCGGTCTGGCGGATCAGGATGTGGGAGCTCGCGGGTGTCACCGGCCCGTAGCCGAGGCCCATCAAGACCGCACCCAACACGACCGCCGGGAGAAACCCCAGTGCGGCCACGCTCATGCCGGCGGCGCAGAAGCCAAGACACCATTGGCTCAACCGGAGCGGCCCGGTTCGTGCGAGGAGGGCGCCGCTGCCGGCAGAGGAAAGGATGGCGCCGACGTAGACCAGCGCTGTGAAGAGACCGATCCGCTCGCTCGCGACGCCGATGTCGGGCGCGGCGAGCGCCGCCAGTACGGGGGGCGTCAGCACCGTCATGAAGACGAGCGCCTGGATCGCGAGAGTGGCGATGAGGGCCAGCATCGGGCGGGACGGCAAGTCTGGGCCGGCGAGCTTTCCCGGGTCAATGCTGGCGCTGCGGACTGTCCGGCGACGATCCAGCCTATTGCCATCGCGCCGCCCGGCGATAGGTTCAATGGTCATGACGGCGACCCGCCTCCCACGAGACATCACGATCGTGCTCGTGCTGAAGCTGGTGCTGCTGTGCGCGCTCTATCTCGTGTTCTTTCGAGGGGATCAGCGGCTGGCGATCGATGCTCAGCTCGCGGCCCGTCACATCCTCTCCTTCGAGGCGCAATGACGGGCTGGGGCGTCGTCGAGCTCTCGCGACTGCAATTCGCGCTTACCGCGCTTTATCACTTCCTGTTCGTGCCATTGACGCTCGGGCTCTCGCTGCTGCTCGCGGTGATGGAGAGCGTCTACGTGATGACGGGACGGCGCATCTGGCGCGCCATGACGCGGTTCTGGGGCACGCTCTTCGGCATCAATTTCGCCATGGGCGTCGCCACCGGCATCACCATGGAGTTCCAGTTCGGCACCAACTGGGCCTATTACTCGCACTACGTCGGCGACATCTTCGGCGCGCCGCTGGCGATCGAGGGCCTGATGGCCTTCTTCCTCGAGGCGACCTTCGTCGGAATTTTCTTCTTCGGCTCGGATCGGCTGTCGAGGATCGGCCATCTGATCGTGACGTGGCTCGTCGCCATCGGCGCCAATTTCTCGGCGCTCTGGATCCTGATCGCCAACGGCTGGATGCAGAATCCCGTGGGAGCGCACTTCGAGCCGCAGACCATGCGGATGGAACTCACCTCGTTCTTCGAGCTCCTGTTCAATCCCGTGGCACAGGCGAAGTTCGTGCACACCGTGAGCGCGGGCTACGTCACGGGCGCGGTCTTCATGCTGGGGGTGAGCGCTTTCTATCTGTTGCGCGGCCGGCACGTCGCCTTCGCCAAGCGGTCCTTCACGGTGGCGGCGAGCTTCGGCCTTGCATCGGCGCTCTCGGTGGTCGTGCTCGGCGACGAGAGCGGCTACACCGCGACCCTCGACCAGAAGATGAAGATCGCCGCCATCGAGGCGATGTGGGAGACGGAACCAGCGCCCGCGGGCTTCACGGCCTTCGGCATTCCCGATCTGGACCAGCGCGTCACCCGCTACAAGGTCGAGATACCCTGGCTCCTGGGCCTGATCGCGACGCGATCGATCGACCGGCCCGTCGCGGGCATCAAGGACCTCGTGCAGTCGGGTAAGCAGCGCATCGAGAGCGGCATCCTCGCCTACAAGGCGCTGCAGATCGTCCGGCGAGACCCGAACGATGCGGGTGCGCGCGCCGACCTCGAGGCCCATGCCGCCGATCTCGGCTACGCGCTCCTGTTGAAGCGCTACACGTCGGCGGTGGTCGACGCCGACGCCGCAACCATCGAGCGCGCGGCCAGCGACCTCGTGCCCGACGTGCCGGTGCTGTTCTGGGCGTTCCGGTTCATGGCGGGCCTCGGTTTCTATTTCATCGCGCTGTTCGCGGCGGCGTTCTACCTCGCATCGGTGCGCCGGCTCGAGAAGCGCTGGTTCCTGCGCCTCGCGCTTTGGAGCCTGCCGCTTCCGTGGGTTGCGGCGGAGCTCGGTTGGATCGTGGCGGAATACGGGCGCCAGCCCTGGGTGGTCGAGGGTGTGCTGCCGACCTTCCTCGGCGTCTCGTCGGTCTCGCGCGGCGCGGTGATCGGCTCGCTCACGGGCTTCGTGCTGTTCTACAGCGCGCTCGCGATCGTCGATGTCGCCCTGATGGTGCGTGCGATCCGGCAGGGGCCGACGGTCGAAGATGCGCCGCCGGGCCGACACCCCTTCACGCCGCAGCGGCCCCGGACAGCCTGACATGCCCCTCGATTATGACGTCCTGCGATTCATCTGGTGGGCGCTGCTTGGCGTGCTGCTGATGGGCTTCGCGATCCTCGACGGCTACGATCTCGGCACTGGGATGCTGCTGCCGTTCGTCGCGCGCACGGATGCGGAGCGGCGACAGGTGCGCGAGACCATCGAGCCCCATTGGGAAGGCCATCAGGTCTGGTTCATCCTGGGTGGGGGCGCCGCGTTCGCAGCCTGGCCGCCGCTCTATGCCGCGAGTTTCTCCGGCTTCTACATCGCGATGCTCCTTGTCCTGGTGACGCTGATCCTCCGTCCGGTCGGGTTCACGTTTCGCGACAAGCTCGAGGACTCCCGCTGGCGGGAGTTCTGGGATTGGGTTTTGGCGATTGGGGGCTTCGTGCCGTCGCTAGTGTTCGGCGTCGCCTTTGGCAATCTACTGCTCGGCGTGCCGTTCAACTTCGACCCGGAGATGCGTCTCAGCTACGACGGAAGTTTCCTCGACCTCCTCAATCCATTCAGCCTGCTGGCGGGACTCGTGAGCGTCGCCATGCTGGCACTGCACGGCGCCGCCTGGGTTTCCCTCAAGGCCGATGGCATGGTCGCCGAGCGCGCCGCGCGGCTCACGCGCCTCGCAGGGCTCGCGGCGGCGGTGCTCTTCGCTTTTGCGGGCATCTGGATCGCCTTTGGCATCGAGGGCTATGTCATCGGTGGCGCGATGAGTCACACGGGCCCCTCCAATCCGCTCGCGAAATCGGTCGCACGCGAGACCAGCGCGTGGATGAGGAATTACGGTATTCACGCCGGGCTGATTACGGCGCCCGTGCTCGGCATCGCAGGGCCGCTCCTCGCGGCCGTGCTGTCGCGACCGCGTGGCAGTATCGCGGTGTTAATCGCGAGTGGCGTGGGCGTCGCCGGCATCATCGCGACGGCGGGTGTCTCGCTATTTCCGTTCCTGCTGCCGTCGTCGACACATCCAGCGGCGAGCCTCACGGTCTGGGACGCGTCGAGCAGCCCGCTCACGCTCTTCATCATGCTGATCGCGGTGCTCGTCTTCCTTCCGGTCGTGCTGATCTACACCAGCATCGCGATGCGTCTCATGCGCGGGCGCGTGCATCTCGTCGATGTCGAGCGGCGCCAAAGTCATTACTGAAGGAGACACCCGAGCCATGTGGTACTTCAGCTGGGTTCTGGGCCTTGGCCTCGCCTGTGCCTTCGCGATCCTCAATGCCATGTGGCTCGAACTCTCCGAGGACGACGCTGAGCCGCCGGCCTGATCTCACCCACCAAAGTTGTCCACAGACCCGCAAGAGTATTGGCGAGTCCCGCGCCGCCGTGATACTGTATCTAGTAGCTAGTGGCTGTGGAGCCACAGCATACGGTGGGGATCCCATGGAATCGATTTGGACTCCCGAACGCATTTCCCAGTTGACCCAGCTCTGGAAAGACGGCCTCTCGACCGCGGAAATCGGCCGGCGGATCGGCGTGACCAAAAACGCGGTGGTCGGCAAGGCCCATCGACTGCTTCTGACGCCGCGGCCGTCGCCGCTCAAGCGCAAGCCCGGCCCACGCATCCAGAAAGTGGTCAAGCCGCGGGTGATCGCGCTCTCGGGCCCGAGCTGCTCGTGGCCGATCGGCCATCCCGGCGACAAGGGCTTCCGCTTCTGCGACGCTCCGCCCGTCCCCGGCAAGCCCTACTGCGCCGAGCACGCGCGCATGGCGTATATCAGGCCGAAGAGCTCGAGCGCGGCTTAGAGCCTTCAGACAGAACATTGCGTCCTTCGACTCACGCGCATCCGCGCGTGGCTCGGGATGAAGGCCTCGGTTGCTGGAAGAAAGGCCCTCTATCTTGAGCGGCGTCTTAAAGGAGCGGGTCGAAGGACGCTCAGTCTTAGTCCAACGGAAGCGCTGATTACCGCGTCAACCGCCGCATGGCGCGATCGAGGCCGTCGAGCGTGAGCGGAAACATCCGGCCCTCTATCAGCTCGCGGATCATGCCGATCGATTGGGTGCCGCCCCAGTAGCGCTCGGGCACGGGGTTGAGCCACACCGCCTTCGGATATGTGGCGAGCAGCCGGCGAAGCCAAGTCTCGCCGGGCTCAGGGTTCCAGTGCTCGACGCTGCCGCCGGACTGGATGATCTCGTACGGGCTCATGCTGGCATCGCCGACGAAGATCAGCTTGTAGCTCTGATCGTAGGTGTGCAGCACCTGGAAGGTGGGCGTGCGCTCGACGTGGCGCCGGTGCGCATCCTTCCAGACCGCCTCATATGGGCAGTTGTGGAAGTAATAGTGCTCGAGGTGCTTGAACTCTCCACGCGCCGCCGAGAACAGCTCCGCGCAGGTCTTGACGTGCTCGTCCATGGACCCGCCGATATCCAGGAACAGCAACACCTTCGCCGCGTTGTGCCGCTCGGCCCTCAATTTCAGGTCGAGCCAGCCGGCGTTTCGCGCGGTGGAATGGATGGTGTCGTCGAGATCGAGCTCGGTGGGCGCGCCTTCGCGCGCGAACTGCCGCAACCGGCGGAGCGCCAGCTTGATGTTGCGCGTGCCGAGCTCGATCTGATCGTCGAGGTTCCGGAACTCGCGCTTGTCCCAGACCTTGACCGCGCGCTTGTTGCGGTTGCCGTCCTGGCCGATCCGCACGCCCTCGGGATTGTAGCCGTAGGCGCCGAAAGGCGAGGTGCCGGCGGTGCCTATCCATTTGCTGCCGCCTTGGTGCCGGCCCTTCTGCTCGGCGAGGCGCTTCTGCAGCGCCTCCATCAGCTTCTCCCAGCCGCCCAGCGACTTGATGAGCGCCTTCTCCTCCTCGGTCAGCACCTTCTCCGCGAGTTTCCGGAGCCACTCCTCGGGGATCTGGATCCCGGCATCGCCGATCGCCTCGATACCCTTGAAGTGGTGCCCGAACACGCGGTCGAACTTGTCGAGATTGCGCTCGTCCTTCACTAGCGCCGCGCGCGACAGATAGTAGAAATCGTCGACGCTGTAGGCCGCGAGGTTCTCCCGCATGGCCTCCATGAGGGTGAGGTATTCGCGCAGGGACACCGGCACCTTCGCCTGCCGCAGCTCGAGGAAGAAGCCCGCGAACATGGGCTCAGCCGCCGCGCTCGCGCCGGTGCAGGAAGGCGAGGCGCTCGAAGAGGTGCACGTCCTGCTCGTTCTTGAGGAGCGCGCCGTGGAGCGGCGGGATTAGCTTCGCGGGGTCGCGGGTACGCAGCACCTCCGGAGGGATGTCCTCGACCACCAGGAGCTTGATCCAGTCGAGGAGCTCGGAGGTCGAGGGCTTCTTCTTGAGGCCGGGCACCTCGCGGACCTCGTAGAAGACCGTCAGCGCCTCGGCGAGCAGTTTCTTCTGCAGGCCTGGATAGTGCACCTCGACGATCTCGGTCATGGTGTCGCGGTCGGGGAAGCGGATGTAGTGGAAGAAGCAGCGGCGCAGGAACGCGTCCGGCAGCTCCTTCTCGTTGTTGGAGGTGATCACCACGACCGGGCGCTGCTTCGCCACCACGGTCTCGCGGGTCTCGTAGACGAAGAATTCCATGCGATCGAGTTCGAGCAGCAGGTCGTTCGGGAACTCGATGTCCGCCTTGTCGATCTCGTCGATGAGCAGCACCGGCGCCGCGTCGGCTACGAAGGCGTCCCAGAGCTTGCCGCGTTGGATGTAGTTGCGGATGTCCGCGACCTTGGCGTCGCCCAGCTGGCTGTCGCGCAGCCGCGCCACCGCGTCGTACTCGTAGAGCCCCTGCTGCGCTCTGGTGGTGGACTTTATGTGCCAGGTGATGAGGTGTTTGCCGAGTGCCGCCGCGATCTCGTGGGCCAGGATGGTCTTGCCGGTGCCCGGCTCGCCCTTGACCAGCAGCGGGCGCTCCAGCGAGATTGCGGCGTTGACG
>DATFRA010000207.1:0-15987 GCA_035263705.1 Allostellaceae bacterium | reverse complement strand
GCGATGCTTCGGCCGCGAGCCACGCTTCGCAGCAGCCTTTCGCCAGCGCACGGACGCGGGCGATGTAGTTGGCGCGCTCGGTGACCGAGATCATGCCGCGCGCGTCGAGCAAATTGAATCGGTGGCTCGCCTTGATGCACTGGTCGTAGGCCGGAAGCGCCAGATTCTTCTCGAGGAGCGCGCGGCACTCGTCCTCCGCGTCCTTGAAATGCCGGAACAGCTGCTCGGTGTCCGCGTACTCGAAATTGTAGGCGGAGAATTCCCGCTCGCTGCGCTTGAACACGTCGCCGTAGGTGATCTTTGCGGGACCCGCCGCGCCGTTGAAGTCGAGGTCGTAGACGTTCTCGACGCCCTGCACGTACATCGCGAGCCGCTCGAGCCCGTAGGTGAGCTCGGTCGAGACCGGATCGCATTCGATGCCGCCCACCTGCTGGAAGTATGTGTATTGCGACACCTCCATGCCGTCGAGCCAGACCTCCCAGCCGAGACCCCAGGCGCCGAGCGTCGGGCTCTCCCAATCGTCCTCGACGAACCGGATGTCGTGATTGGCGGCGTCGATGCCGAGCGCGTAGAGGCTGCGGAGGTAGAGGTCCTGGCTGTCCGGCGGCGCCGGCTTCAGGATCACCTGGCACTGATAGTAGTGCTGGAGCCGGTTGGGATTCTCGCCGTAGCGGCCGTCGGTGGGGCGCCGCGAAGGCTGGATATAGGCGGCGCGCCAGGGCTTGGGGCCGAGCGCCCGCAAGGTGGTCGCGGGATGAAAGGTGCCGGCGCCCACCTCGAGATCGTAGGGCTGGAGGATCACGCAGCCCTGCTGCGCCCAGAAATCCTGCAAGCGCAGGATCAGGGCCTGAAAGCTGGTCCCGGAAAGGGCGCTCGCCGCCATCGAATTGTCCGGAAATCTGGGCCGCTATTGCGGCGCACCATACTGACGGTAGTCTGGAGGGTCAAGGAAACCGCGGGGCTCAGCCGCGCCACGGACAATCGGCGCGGCCACAGGAGCGGGCGGCGGTCGCCGACACATAGGTGCCGCAGACCTTGCACGCGACCATGTCCTCGGCCTCGGCACGATTGCGCGCGGCGGTGTGGCCCGCGCCGCGCTGCACCTGCGGCTCCGCCGGAGGCCGGCTCGGGCCGGCCAGCATCTTGAAGAGATACCAGGCCGCCGCCACCGCGCCAGCGAGAAACAGGAGCTTGAAGAAGCCTACTCCCATGCTCCGGTTTAGAGCCCGAATCGGCTCCAGTGCAAGCGCGCCTCGATCGCGGCGATGAACTCGTCCAGGAGGTCAGCGAGCCCGCCGCGCGGCGCAGGGCCGACGCCCGGGAGCCGCCACCACCGGCGCGCCCGCGCGCTCTCGAACGTGCGGAGCCGCACGGACTCACCGAAGCGCTCGCGCATGACGCCACGGAGATCGCCGAGGCCATCGACCAGACCCAACTCGACGGCGCGGCGACCGCTGAAGATCTCGCCCTCGAAGAGCTCTGCGGTCTTCGAGAGTTTTTCCCCGCGGCGCTCCGCGACTTCGCCCTTGAAGGTGTCGTGAAGATCACGCTGCAGCCGCTCCAGCCGCTCGACCTCGCGGGGATCCTCGGAGAGGAAGGGATCGAGCAGCGACTTGTCGCGGCCCGAGGTGTGCAGGCGACGCTCGATCCCGAGGCGCTTCAGCACCTCGGCAAAGCCGAAACTCGAGGTGACCACGCCGATAGAGCCCACGATCGAGGCGGCGTCGGCGTAGATTTCGTCGCCCGCCAGCAGCAACCAATATCCGCCCGAGGCGGCCACGTCCTCGGCAAAGGTGAAGACCGGAATTTTCTTCTCGCTGGCGAGCTGCCGGATACGCCGATAGATCAGCGCGGACTGCACCGGTGCGCCGCCCGGCGAATTCACCGCCAGCGCGACCGCCTTGAGGTTGCGAAGCCTGAAGGCGCGCTCGATCACCTGGGCCACGCCCTTGAGCGTGAGCCCGCGGACGCCGCGGCCGCCGATCACCCCCTCGAGCCGCACCACCGCGACCGCTGGCGGGGGTTTGCCGCCGACGCGGTCCTGGATCCAGTGCTTCAGGTCTTCGAGGCCCATTCCAGAAAGATAGGGATTGCCGAGCCGAAGCGCAAAATCAGAGACTCAGCGCCTGCCCCTCGCGCAACACCGCCTCCGCCTCGGCCGTGTAGCGGCCATCCGCCTCGTGCAGCACCAAACCCGCCGCGAGCCGGGTGGGCGTGCCCACGCCCTTGCGCGCGCGGATGATCACGCGTTTCGCCGGTTTACCGGCCCCAGGCCACATCGGAAAGATCACGATCTCACCGGCGTGGCCCGAGAGCTCTCCAAGGATGGCGTCAAGCCGGTCCGCACGATGGATCAGGGTGATGGTGCCCTTGGGCCGCGCCATCAGGAGAGCGAAGCGGAGCCAGGCCTGTAGATCGGCAGCGCTCTCGACATGCGCCACGGCGCGGGCGGGATCGGCGGGTTGGGTTGCAGTTCCCTGGGCGAGGTGGGGCGGATTCGCGAGCACATGGGCAAAGACACCCGGCTCAAGCCGCGGCGGCGGCTTCAGGAGATCGCCCGCCATGGCGGAGACGCGGCCCGCGAGATTGTTGAGCGCGACGTTGTCGTTGGCGAGCCGCACTAGCTCGCGCTCGCGCTCGATCCCGGTGACGCGGCAATCGGGGACGCGGACAGCGAGGCAGATCGCCGCGGCGCCCGTGCCGCAGCCCACGTCGAGCGCGCGGTCGCCCGGCACCGCCGGTACGGCCGCCGCAAGGAACACCGGATCGATCGCCACCCGATAGCCCGCGACCGGTTGCCGCAGCCGCACGCGGCCACCCAGCAGCGTGTCCTCGCTCTGGCCCTCGGGGAGCGGCGCGGTCGTCACGCGGTCGTCTCGCCGGCTTCGCGGAGCAAGAGCTTCGCCCGGCCGTGGTCACGGTCGGCCACCATGATTCTGCGCTGGATCGCGCTGATGCTGCCCTCGATCGCGCTGGTGTGCTGGTCGAGCACCACGCTTTCGATGCCGGCCGCCGCGAGCAACGCCTCGACAAAGGAGAGCCGGACCGGATCGTTCGTGCGCAGCAGCTCTTTCATGTGCGACGGGACTCGGGCTTGACCCAAGGGGGACGCGTTCTATGCTCGCCTTCAACGGCAGGCACGTCAAGAAAACCGCGCCGGAGGCGACTCAGCGGGGATTGTGGTGGCACGAATCGTCAGCGTGCGCGGGTCGGAGTCCCAGCGGCAGGGCGCGGCATCGCTCGACCGGCTGGTGGCGCTCCTGGAGCGCGACCTCGCCCGTGTCAACACGCTCATCCTCGAGCGCATGCAGAGCCCGGTGGCGCTCATCCCGCAGCTCGCGGGCCACATCATCGCCGCCGGCGGCAAGCGGCTCCGCCCGATGCTGACGCTCGCCTCGGCGCGGCTCTGCGGCTATCCCGGCGACCGCCACATCGCGCTCGCGGCAGCCGTGGAGTTCATCCACACCGCGACGCTGCTGCACGACGACGTCGTCGACGCCAGCGACCTCCGTCGCGGCCTCGCCACCGCGAACGCGGTTTGGGGCAACAAGCCCTCGGTGCTGGTGGGCGACTTTCTGTTCAGCCGCGCCTTCCAGCTGATGGTGGAGGACGGCTCGCTCGAGGTGCTGGCGATCCTCTCGAAAGCGTCCGCCGTAATCGCCGAGGGCGAGGTGCTGCAGCTCGTCACCTCCAACGACACCGAGACCACCGAGGAAGCCTATCTGCAGGTGATCCGCTCCAAGACCGCGCAGCTCTTCGCCGCCGCCAGCAAGATAGGCGCGGTGCTCGGCGAGCGTCCCCGCACCGAGCAGGAGGCGCTCGAATCCTACGGCCTCAACCTCGGCATCGCCTTCCAGCTGATCGACGACCTCCTCGACTATTCTGCGCGCCAGGCCGAGCTTGGCAAGACCGTCGGCGACGACTTCCGCGAGGGCAAGATCACGCTGCCGATCGTGCTGGCCTTCGGCCGCGGCAACGAGGAGGAGCAGCGCTTCTGGCGCCGCACGCTCGAGGACCTGCAGCAGCAGGAGGGCGACCTCGACCACGCGATCGGGCTCCTGCGCACCCACGGCGCCCTCGCGGAAACGCTGGAGCGTGCCCGCACCTACGGCGCCGCCGCCCGCGCCGCGCTCGCCCCCTTCCGCGACTGCCCGGAGAAACGCGCCCTCGACGAGGTCATCGACTTCTGCCTGGAGCGCGGGTTCTAGGCGCCCGACCCCTCACCCTCCCATCGCTTGGCAGCGACGGGTCCCTCCCTCTCCCGTTGCACGGGAGAGGGGCCATGCACAATGCGCGCTTGCTTGCCCCTCGCCCACGAAGTGGGAGAGGGAGGGACCCGTTGGGCAGCAACGGGAGGGTGAGGGCAAGCAGCCGACAGCCGCTCTCGGCGTCAGCGGCCATTGCACCGCGCGGCCGGAGTCGCTATAGCTCCCCGTCCGAACGGCCGGAGTGTAGCTCAGCCTGGTAGAGCACTGCTTTCGGGAGGCAGGGGCCGGAGGTTCAAATCCTCTCACTCCGACCACGTTCGATCCCGCGCGACGCAAGATCCAGAAACAAAAAAAGCGCCCCCGAGACCCTTTCGGGCCCCAAGGGCGCTTCGTGCCGCGGGCCGGGTGTTGCTCCGGCAGCTATCTGGTGGGCCAGTCCTGGCGCGCCAGGACCGATCTCTTCGGCTGAAGCCTCACCCAGCTTCACTCGGCCATGCCGCCGCAGCCTCTACCATCATAGACCACGCGCAGTCGTCCTGTCCCATTGCTAGCTGATTCTCGGCAACGGAGTGCCGCTCGCTCGAATGTTCGCCTCGCGCACTACACGGAGTACCCACGGCTCGTTAGAGATTTGGCGCACAAACCCACCGTGCGTTGCTGCGAGGCCGACCAGCTTGTCCGCTGCCCTGTCGATGAACGCGATACTCACGGTCCAATCATCGTTCTGATCGCGTGTTGCCTTCGCGCAGGCCACGAGCAAATCGGAAGTGAACAGGTCCACTTTACCCAATTCCAACAGGACGCGATGGTGTGCGGGCTTGAGCTGGTGGAACCAGAAGTCTCGATTTACCTGGAGACGTAGGTCGTCCAGGCCATCGCAAATGCGGTCGCATATCTGCTGCCAACGATCCTGCTCCGCTTTTCGAATCTCGCTTGCTGACGCTTCCATGGAGAACCTCACTCCGTATTTTGCCGCCCCATCCTTCGAATGAATCCCGCGCGCGCCCTTTCTGCTTCAGATCCTCGGCCCTGCGCGTAGTCGCCCAACAAATCTCTATATGCGCGCAGGGCAGGAGTATCGGATATCTCAATCTCTTGGATCAACAGCTTGGCTTCCCCCGCCGTCATCGGCCTGTCTACCGTGATGCGGTTGTCTTTCAGAAACTGCTCTGAGATTTGCCGTACCTCCGCGGTCGCGGCGCGATGGGCGTCATCAAACATGTGGACCCGAAATTCACGATCGCTGACATCCTGGTAGATTTCTCTGCTTTTTGCGAATGGATCAATCATCAAGAAGTCATAAGCTTCCGGGGTCAAAAGACCGCGCCTCTGATAATCCCTAGTGATCGCGCGGTCGTGCCAATGGTGGTGATGAATTAGTACCTTTGGCCCGTCGGGTTGCGGGTCTAACTGCGTTTCTTCGGAGTCCTCCGGTTCGGTCTCTTCGCCTTGTGACTCATCGGAGGCCGGTCGGAACTCGCCACCATGTTCGTCCTGCGAGCCTTTGGGCCAACGCGGGTGTTTCAGTGGGTCGAAGGATGCCGTGACCTTTAGGAGCGCATCTGCTTTGAGGATGCGGGTCGCAGCGATCTGATCCGCAAGCTCGGGAAGGTGCAGATGGAGGGCGGCCAATCGCGCACGCGACCAGTCATGCTCGGTCATGAACTTGGCGATCCGCTCAACGGCTGGATAAATCGGCGTCGCGTCGATAGGCTCGCCGTAGGCGGCGGAGAGGAGAGAGCTGAGCTGCGATGCCGGTCGCGCGCGATAGAAGAGGTGGCCGGCGCGATCCAGACACGCATGGATCAGGCGGCAGTTGCCGGCGAGGAGGAGGCCCTCGTCGTCCAGGCTGAGGCCGAGCGGCAGGGATCCGTCCGGTGGCCGACGCGGCCACAGACGGAAGAATTGGACGGACATGCGGAGGCTCCTCGCGCGTGACGGGCGCGTGGCTCAATGCGACGGGGATTCAGGCTTGCGAAAGCGGGAGTCAGGTCACCGAGCGATGGTCGGCGGCACAGCCGTGCGGCTCTGCCGCGCCCTCAAATTCTCGATTACGGCGGTGTCGAGCTCCGTCGCCTTGACGGCGATGTTGAGGGCGACGCCGAGCGCGGCGCTGGCGGCGGCGGTGCAGCCGGCGGTGCCGGCGCTGGCCACGAGGACCAGCGCCGCCGCCAGAGAACGGGCGAGGATCACGGCTTGAGCGCGGTCGCGGTAACCGGGGGCGCGCTCGCGGCTTGGAGCGCCACGGCGATCGCGGGGTCCTGCTGGACCGCGGCCTTGACGGCCGACACCGTGCCGAGCGCCACCTTGAGCGTCGAGGCGGGATCGGTCGCGGGCGTGGCGCAGAGCGCGTCGGTCGCGTTCATGGCCTTGGCCTCGTCGCCCGCGGTCGCCGCGACCTTGGGCGAGATCGCCGCGGCCACCTGGTAGAAGCCGTTCAGGATCGAGGCCGCGCCGCAGCCCTTCTGCGCCATCTGCATGGTCACCACCGCGCCGCTTTGCGCGACGGTCGTGAGATCGGTCAGGCCCTGGGAGATGCCGGCGACGTCGCCGTTGAAGTTGTCGACGAGCGACTTGACCTTGGCGTTGAAGGTCTCGAGATCGGTCTGCACGGTGCCGGGAGCGCACGCCGCAACGGCGATCGTGGTCGCGAGCGCCATCGCGCCCGCGCGGAGGGTCTGGTTCATGGGAAGATTCCTTTGGTGGGGTCGAGGGTGACAACGCTACGCGCGCGACTGGGTTGGCAGGCGGCAGTCGCGCGCGGAAAAAGAAATCACTGCTCCGGGATCAGAAATCCCGCGAGCCCGCTCAAAGCGATACCGGTGTCGACGATGTGCTGCCAGAGGCCGGGGTCGATGCTAACGTGGACGCCAGCGAGCAGGGCCGCGAGGGCTGCCCAGGTGCTTGCCTCGCTGAGGCGCGCGGCGATGTATCTGAGAATGCTCATGGTGCTCCTTTCCGTTGGGGACAAAAAAACGCGCTGGCGGAAGACCAGCGCGTTTTCGGCCGAAAATCAGATGTGCGGCGGGTGGCTCAGCCCAGTCTGCCCAGCCGCAGGGCCAGGGTCGCGACCAGGCCGGCCATGCCGAGGATGGTGCTGCCGGCGGCGGCCAGCACCATGACCTCTAGCCGCGTCACGCGATGCGCGGTGTCGCGGAGCATGGCGAGGATGCTCCCGTAGCGCTCGGCACACACTGCCTCGTGCACGGTCAAGCGAGTCTCCACCGTCGGGATCTCGTCGGTCCAGTCGGAGAGGGGCGCGCTCATGGCGACCACGCAATTTCGTCGAGATGGGCGCGGCTCGTTGCGGCGGACACCTGCTCCAGTAAGGCCGCGAGCTTTCGTTGAGCGACCACGATCGCGTTTCGCCCATCGACGCCGGCACGCCGGATCTGCACGGCCGCGTGATCGCGCATCGCCCAGATGCCCGCCGAATCGGCGCACCAGAATGGCGTCGTCCAGTCCGCGGGCTGGCCCGGCAGCAATGACGCGGTCACCGCCGCGGTCAGGTTCCGCTGGTCGGTCTCGCCCGCGGGATAGGTGTGGCGCGCGCCGAGCGCGTCAGAGCTGAATCCGTCGCGGATCTGCTGCTGGCAAGCCGCGCGCAGGGCGGCGGCCTTGCGGTTTCGGCACTGGGCGAGTGTCGGCAGCTCCGCCTCGGTGGTGAAGACGAGATTGCCGGCAGCCGCCGGCAGCGCCTCGCGCGCGATCTGAGCGAGCGCGCTCTCGCGATCCATGCGCTGGCCGAGAGTGAGCTGGAGCACCCACGGATCGGGCACGTGGTACTCGAGCCCGGGATCGCCGGGCAGGTCGTAGACGATCACGTGCATTTTTTCTCATCGCGCGACCGACCGCCTGCCCAACCCCGGTCGCGCGAGTAGGGTTGGTGCGTGGGGCGCCTGTCAGAGCCGCGTCACAGCCTTGCGTCGGCGACGAGCTGTACGGCGAGGCGCTGGCCGGCGGCGGAGCCCGTGGGCGTGGTCATGTTGAAGGAGGCGCCCCACTCGCTCACGATGTCGGCGACGCTCGCGGTGCAGTCGCTGTTGGTGTCGAGGTTGCGGACCTGCGCGTTGGCGGCGCTCGGATTGAACAGCGTCAGGCTCGGCGCCTTGATCATGCGCGTAGGGAAGCTCCAGAAGGCACCCTTCTGGGCAGTCGAGGCGCCGACGCCCTGCGAGGCCACCAGGGCGCCCGACGTGCCCGCGTTCTGCGCGGGCGCGGTCGCCAGGGGAAAAGTCTTTGCGTAGTAGCGCTGCGCGCGCTCGAGCTCGTCGCCGAAGCCGGAGCGGCCATAGAAACTCGCGACCTGCCCGCCCTCGAGCTGCACATCGCCGATGCGCAGGTTCTTGGTCGACAAGCCCGTGGGCATCGCGAACTGCAGCTCCAGGCAGAGGCCATTGCGCGCGTTGGTGAAGTTGTCGAGCTGGAACGCATTGCCGGCGCCATCCCACCAGAGCTGGGTGACTGCACCCGACGGCAGGGTCTGCGCGCTCCCCGTCAGCGAGTTCGACATGGTGGCGAAGTTGTCGACCGCATCGGCCGAGCGGAGGATCGGCGTCACGTTGACCGCGGCGCCGCTGTCCTGGAAGGCAAGGAATCCCACCGAGGCGAATGGGTGCGCGGGCGAGCCGTATTGGAACGGCGCGGAGAGCAGGTCGCGGACGTGGTGGCTCTCCATTTTCGTCCGGAACGCGACCGTGACGGCACCGGTGGTGCCGAGATTGGCGGTGCCGATCGCGACCTGGGCTGGAAAATTGCTGTCCGCGATCTGGCCGAAGCTGCCCGAGGAATTGGCGGCGGTATAGGACTGCGCTTCCCAGCCATCGAGGACGTATTGCCACGCGCCCGAGAGCGTGACTGCGGTCACGAGCTGGTTGACCTGGCCGTCGCCGTTCACGTTGCGCCGCTTGCCCCAGGCACCTTGTAGCGCCGCCGTGTCCGCATCGATGGCGGCCTTGTAGGCCGACCCGGTCTGGGTCGTCATGTTCGTGGGCTGGAACGGCATCAGCGAGCTCCTCGGAAGACTCAGAACGTTGGATTGCTTGACATCAAGGCAGGTGCCGGGCGGAATGCGCGCCACCTCGGCGACCGCCTGGCGCTCCGCGCGGACCGGTTTTCTCGCTCTTCTGTGGAGAGTCCTCAGGCCCGATGACGAGCACCGCCGCTCCGCAGGATTCCGGGACCCGTCGCGCCGCGGGATCAGTGGGACGGCTGGTCTGGAGCGGCGCGCTTGTCGTGGCAGCCGCCCTGATCGGCTGCCTCGTCATCTTCGGGAACGCGTCGTTCCTGGGCTTCGCGATCCACGCCGATAGCCTGCACCTCGCGCTCACAGTCTGGGACTATTCAACGCACGACTACGCGCGCGACGGGTTCTCCATGTCGCGCGAGCCGAGCGTGGTGCCGGACCTCCTCGTCTATGGCTCGATCCAGCTCGCCACGGGCAGCTGGCGTCTCGCCTCGCTCGCTTACGGCATTCTGTCGCTGCTCGGCCTCGCCGTTGCCGTCGGAGGCGTCGTGCGCGAGATCACCCGCTGCCGCTGGCGCACGGCGATGCAGGCTTTCCTCCTGCTGACTCTGCCGGTGCTGATGCTCGAATTGCCGATCACGGCGGCCTCCGAGCACATGCAAATCTTCCTGCCGAACAATCACGGCGGACCGTTCATCCTGGCGCTGGCGGCATTGTGCCTCGCCCGGGACTGGCTCCAACGACCCGGGAACGGCAAGCTGACGCTGCTCGGCGTGCTGGTCGCCGCGGGCGTGCTGTCGGACCCGCTCTTCGTCATCTCGTGCGTCGGTCCGATCTGCGTCGCCCTCGCCTACTCGCTCCTTCGCCGCAGGATTGCGCTCCGGACGGCTGTTCCTCTTGTCGCCTGCCTCGCGACAGGAGGGATCGCCGCCCGCGCGCTCGACGTGTTTCTGGTTCGAGACGAGCTCTTCGATATCGACTGGGCCGCCGTACCGGGGCATGTGCGAGCCTTCGTGGCGGGCATCGGCGAGCTTGCGGCCGCGGCGCCCTTGACGGCTCTGCTGGCTTTCGGGCTGCCGACGGCAGTTTTTCTCTGCTATCCGCTGATCTCACGCGCGCGAGACAGGGAGCCTCGCACCCGCGACGCCGTCGAATATTGGTGGATCCTCTCGGGCAGCAGTATCGCTGCCAGTCTGGCCGCCACGCCCCTTGTCTACGACGGGCCATGGCACTTTCGCTACATGATGCCGCTGGTGTGGTGGCCGATCACGTGGTCGACCGCTCTCGTCGTGAGGGCGTCGGGGCCGGCGCGGAGCTCGGCCATTTCGGCGGGATTGGCGGGTGTCGCGGTCGTGCTGGGATTCGCGTATTTCTCGCCGGGCCTGCGCGCACCGGCGCTGCTGGCGTTGCATCACCCGCTCGAGGCATGCCTCCTGGAAGCACAGCGCACCGCCGGACTCAAGGCGGGTCTCGGGGACTACTGGTACTCGCGTTACATCGAGGCGTCGAGCGACTGGCGGCTCCAGATCGATCAGATCGAGCCCGATGGCGCCGGCATGTGGTGGAGCAACGACCGGTTCTGGTACACGCACGATATCCACGATGCCACGCGGGAGCCCGAGTACAACTACATCCTGATGCCGCGGCTCAATGAGGAAGCGATCAGACGCCATTACGGGCCGCCCGACCGGACGCTCGAATGCGGCAGCAGCGCGCTCGGGGTCTACGGCGATCCCTCGATATGGCGACCGGCTCCTTGCGCGGATTGTGGCGGCACCGCGATCTGGATCTACGACGATCCCTCAGCAATTCGACGGGCGCTCGAGCGGGGCTCTCCGGCGCTCTATGCGACATTTCTCGAATCGGACGACGGCGGCGGTCGCATTTGTGTACCCGCGGATCGCTTTTACAGCGCGACACACGAGAGACGCGCCTGGATCCTTGCGCCCCTGGAAGGCGCGCTCGAAGCCCGCGCGGAAACGCCCGACCCCGGGCGGCCGCGGACCTGGGGCCCCTATTTCGGCCTGCCGAGCGGGCGCTGGATGATCGCGCTGGACTACAGCCTCGCCTCGGATGCGCCGGGGCGGGACCGCTGGGACGTCGCAGCCGACGCGGGCCGTACCACCCTATATGAGGCCGTCCTCGCTCCCACGGACGGCGTGGTGCGAACCGTCCGGACCGAGATCGACCTCAAGAAGCCGGCGCGGAGCATGGAGATCCACACTTTCCTGGGCGGCACCGGAGCCATCGCGATCCACAGCGCGGAGATCGCCCGGACGGGAACGACCGGTGCGGAAGATTGCGCGAGGTGACTCTCGTCTAGGTCTTCGCGTCCATCAGCTTGGATACTTCCGCGAAGACGCTTTCGACGGATATGAGCCGCATGCAGCGGTGGTCGTAGGCGCACTGCTCGAGCTTGTCGTAGCCGCAGGGCGAGCACGGCACGTCCGCGGTCAATGTCACAATGGTGTTCTCGCCGCGCGGTCCCCATTCCTCCGCGAGAACCGCCCCGGAATAGATTGCGATCAGGGGCGCGCCACAGGCGGCGGCAAAGTGGGCGACGCCCGAGTTGTTCGATATGACGACGCGGGATTTCTCGAAGAGCCGCGGCAAGTCGCTCCATGGCGTCTTTCCCGCGAGGTTGTAGACGCGCCTGCCGGTATTTCGGCCGACGAGCTTGTCCAGTGCGTCGATGTGCTCTGCCGCACCCAACAATCCCACGGGGTTGTCGTATGTCGACGAGACCCTGTCGATGAGGTCCCCGTAGTACGCGAGGGGCCACTCGCGCGTTGCCTTGTTGCTGAACGGCGCGACTAGAATCGAATCGTCGAGATCCAGGAAACCTCCGAGTTCGCTATCCCTCTCTGTACTCGGCCGCACACGACTCTCGATCCGCATCGCGGCTCGCGCTGGCCCGAACCTTTCGACGACCAATTGCACGAGCAGAGACATGAGCTCGCCCACGTGCAGCTTGTTGGCGTGCCGCCGCGAGGCCGCATCCTGGCGGGACGCGCTCTCGACGGCCGCGCCGAAGAACCGCAGCGAGCCGGCGTAGGGCATTCCTTTCGTGGAGACGCGAAACTCGAACAGCCCATCGGGATGGTCGTTCGAGAACGGAATCGCGATCACGCCGCTCTTCAGGTCCGACTGGCCCCTCAACTTGGTGATCCGCTTCGATGCGAGCCGCTTCTCGTCTCGAGCCACATCGAAGACGATCGACGACGCCAGGTTTTGAGAGCCGAAACCGACCGCTGTGACGTAGAACCGCGCGACGTAGTCGCCCCTGGGCAGCGAGGCGTAGGGACCGTAGATGATACAGAGATTGGTGAACGTGAAGTCGGTCTCGAGGAACAGGGCATTGCCGGGCACGCGCGAGAAGAACTCGGCGGGCGCAAACGCGTATGTGACGGGACCGGCCTCGGCGACGGCAACCCGTCCGGCTCCGAGCGGGAGCGCCACGTCCAGATACGGGAACTTGTCGGCGGAGCCGAACCCGCATCGAGCGGCGGCATCGACGCGCGTCAGGAACACGCGCGTGTCGGCATCGACCTTGAGATCGATCGCGATGTCATAGGTGCCGGACAGGAGTGAATCGAAGTGGCTCATGGGCTGGAGCGGCGGCTCGCCCCCGAGCCGTGCATTGCGCGGCTGATGGTCATGCGTCAGCACGTGATCGAATAGACCGAGGCTTTCCGCCGGCGCCTTGTTCCACGAGCCGCAGACCAACGTGATTTCGTCGCCGGGAAACTCTTGCCTGAGCTTTCTCAACGCCGGGACCGCAATGATCAGATCCCCGAGGTGATCGAGCTTCAGCACGAGGATTCGCGTGCACCGCGATCTTCGTCGCGGCGTCGTACGGACGATCAGCTCTGACCTCGGAGAGGCTGCGTCCATCGCGCCGACCGTCGCTTGCGAGCTGACAGGTGAATTCGAAAGCTGCCGCAGCATCCGCATCATGTCGTCAGTGTACGTCTTCCATGAGACTCTGGAATACTTCGTCCGAATCTCCTTCTCTCGCATCGACAAGTAGTCCGCGTCGAAGAGCGCTCGCTCGATCTTGCCGAGCGCGTCCTCGAAATCACCGGGATCAAAATAGTCCACGAGATCGCCGCCGGTCTCAGGGATCGACGTGCGGTTCGACGCAATGCAAAGCTTGCCATAGGCGAGGCTTTCGGCAACCGGCAATCCCCACCCTTCGACGAGACTGGGAAACACTGTAATGCGGCACGATCGGTAGGCTTGCTCGAGCTCGGCGTCCGTCAGGCCGGAGACGATGAGGACCTTTCCATCGAGATTGCGGCTTTCTTCCAGCTGCCTCACCAAGGTCTCACCACCAAACGCCGATCGACCCACGAATACGAGGTGCGGCACCGACGCCCACCCACGTTTCTCGATAAGTCTCTGCCATATCTGGATCAGCAGTTGATGATTCTTTCGAGATTCGATAGTCGAGACGAAAAGCGCGAACTGCGCGGGCAACTGGGTCGGCGCCATCCGTTCAATCGATGCTGCGGCGTTCCATTTCTCGAACCCGCCGGAAAACCGGAGTATCGAGACGGGTGGGAGGCGAAGCCCCTCCTGAGCGACATAGGTCAAGAATTCGTTGCGCACGTGGTGGGATGACGTAAAGACCAGATCGGCAATCGCGACCATTTCGCGAAGCCAGGAGCGGAACCCTTCGGCGAGCGTTGGCACCACCCATTCAGGATGAGTCACCGGTATGATGTCGTGAAGCAGGAACGCGACGCGCACGCCTTTCTCGTGGCGAAGGCGATCGACGGCCTCGGGGAAGCAGCGATCATGCCAGGCACCGCCGAGGTTCACGAGGACGTCGCCGTCGGCGAACGGCACTTCGTGGCGCGGCGCCGCATCGCGCGTCGCGAGGGCGCCCAGAAGTCGTTTTGCCCTGTTCGGCAAGGATTGGCGCTCCGGCCCCGCGCACCGCTGCATCCAATCAATTGCGGGATCGAGCAGAAAGGACAAATCAACCGGCTCGAACTCGTGCCTCAGCCGGTCGAGGCGACAGCCAGCGGCCCGACCGCTCGGTACGTAGTCCATCTCGAGCCGGGTGAGAACCTCTCGCTCGACGCGCTGAATCCCCGAGGGGGTCGGATGCCTCTCCACATAATCGAGGAAATCGCTCACCTCGAACCAACAGACCGGACCGGTCCTCACCCGAGCCTCATCACGTATCTCACCCAACCTCGCGGTGTTAGCAACAAGATAGCATCTTTGACTTCAAGCGCGTTCACCGAAGCTGGACTGGTCGGCGGCTGCGCGGCTCGGCTGGCCTCATTCTCTCGCGAAGCACGTGCGCCCGGCCCGATACGGACCCGTGTGACTGGGCAGGTTCGATACCAGCGCGAACGCCTTATCTGGCCGCAGACCTACCATTCCTTCAGTGCAGGCTAGCCTTAGCAGATGTTGACAGAATTAACGGTGCGATGCCGAATCCGAGGATGCTCGCGGTAATCAAGCGATGGATGGTCGCGCACGCTCAACCAAAATCCCGCGCGGGCCGCGGCAAGGTCGTCACGATCCTCGGCCAGGAGTTCGATATCGAGGGGCGGGGCGATTTCTTTGATAGTCTGCCGTCTCGCGGCGCCTACCACGATCCGCTTTTCGACGTGTTCGCGATGGTGGTGCGACCGGATGCAATCTGTCTCGACGTTGGCGCAAACATTGGGCTTATGACGATGGTCCTCGCTCGGCTTGCGCCCTCGGGCATGGTAACAGCGATCGAGCCGGACGATGAGAGCCTCGCTTACTTAGGGCGGAACATCAGGACCAATCGGCTCGACAACGTCACCGCGGTACGGACTCTGCTAGCAGCATCCAGGACGCGCAAGATCTTCATTCGCAACATCGGCGAGCCAGGCTGCTCCGCCTCAGCACCCGCCGAGATCGCCCGCGGGATCGCTCACGCCGGGCTCGAGCACGCCGAGATGGCATGCGCGACCCTCGACGACGTCGTGCGGGATCTGCAGCTTGAGCGCCTCGACTTCATAAAGATCGATTGCGAGGGCGCGGATCTCGAAGTTCTGGAGGGCGCGCGGGAGACGCTGGCGAGATTCCGACCGGCCGTGATCCTAGAGTTCAATGCTCATTGCATCATGAACATTGCCCGCGTCAATCCGCCGGATGCGCTAGACCGTATCATGCAGATCTTCCCACAGGTCCGGCGAATCGCGATTTCTCGCGATTTCAAGGGCTACCTCGTGCCGATCGATGACCGGTACGTATTCATGCACGATCACCTGATGAAGCGCGGTTCTCGCGAGGACCTGCTCGGCACATTCTGAATCACCACTCGAAGATGACAAGGCCGCCACCGCCCGCGCCGCCAGCGTTGCCGCCGGTACCCCCGCCCCCACCGCCCGCGCAGAGGCTACCATTGCCGCCAGGGGAGGCGTCGCCATGCGCGCCGCCGCCCAGCAGTGGGCCGGGTGCGCCAGCTCCCGCCCGATTGTTGCCGGAGCTGGTGGCGCCAATCTGACCGTCGTTGCCATTGCTGTTGATGTCTCCGCCAGTACCGGCCGCGCCGCCCGCCCCGGGACCGGCAAAATTGCCCTGCCCGCCGGCGCCGCCGGTGCTCGAGATGGTGGTGATGGTTTGTGTCCCCGAGGCGACCGACGAGTTGCCTCCGCTTCCGCCATTGCCGCCAGTGCTCGCCCCCGCGGTGCCGGCAGTGCCGATCGTTACCGTGAGCGTGTTGCCGACGGTAAGACCGGTCAGCCACTTGATGCCGATCGAGCCGCCGCCGCCACCGCCGCCAGTGTGAGTATTGGTGCTGTCAGCGCCGCCGCCACCGCC
>DATFRA010000206.1:0-3717 GCA_035263705.1 Allostellaceae bacterium | reverse complement strand
TCGTCCGCCGGCCGAATCGGGCCAACGACAAGGACGCATGGGTGGCGCGCGAGGTCCGCCTCGGGCATCGATGAGACCTCCGAGCCACGGGGAGCGGGTGCGCCGGCGTGAGACGCCAGATCGTCACGATCGTCGATGATCGCATCACGAATCTGAAGATTCTCGAGCGGCTTGCCCGGTCGCTCGCCGACGACATCGTGGTGCGGACCTTCGACAATCCGCTGTCCGCGCTCGACTCCGCGGCCAAGGAAGAGCCCGACCTCGTCATCACCGACTTCAAGATGCCGGAACTCGACGGCGCCGAGTTCATTCGGCGCTTCCGCGTGCTCGAGGCCTGCATCGACGTGCCGGTGATGGTGATCACCGCCTACGAGGACAAGGACCTGCGCTACCGCGCCCTCGAAGCCGGCGCGACCGACTATCTGCTGAGCCCGGTCGACCATCACGAGTTCCGGGTGCGCTCGCGCAACCTCTTGACGCTGCGCCGGCAGCAGCTCCTGCTGAAGCAGCGGGCGGTCTCCCTCGAGGAGCGCATGGTCGAGGAGGAGCGCCGCCACCAGGACGAGCTTCGGCACAGCCATGAATTGCTGCTGCGCGTGATAGACGCGGTGCCGATGCGCGTAAGCGCCACCGATGCCGGGGGCCGCTACGTGTTCGCCAACGAATACTTCGCTAGGGCATTCGGCCGGCCGGTCCAGGCGATCATCGGCCACACGCCGGGCGAGCTCCGGCCGGGCCCCGAGATGGACGAGGCCGCCGCGATCGACAAAAAGCTGATCCTCGGCGACGCGACGCCGCCGCCGTTCGAGACGTCGATCCGCGACCTAAACGGCGAGGAGCGCGTGCTGCTCACCGAGAAGGCGGTGCTCGACGACGATGTAGGCCGGCCGATGCTGGTGGTGACGGTCTCGCTCGACATCACCGACCGCAAGCGCGCCGAGCTCGCCGTCCTCGGCGCCAAGGAGGACGCGGAGCTCGCCAACCACAGCAAGACCGAGTTCCTGGCCAACATGAGCCATGAGCTCAGGACCCCCCTCAACGCGATCATCGGTTTCTCCCAGTTGATGGCGGACGAAGTCCTGGGGCCGCTCGGGAACACCAAGTACTCCGGTTACGCGCGGGACATCTGCAACAGCGCGGAGCACTTGCTCGGCATCATCAACGACATCCTCGACGTCTCGAAGCTCGAGGCCGGCAAGCTCGGTCTCGAGGAGGAGCTGATCGATGTCGCGCTGATCGTGCGCAACCTCCTGCATTTCGTCGCCGACCGCGCGAGCGCCCTCGATGTCACCCTCGACACCGAGATCGACGCGGCGCTGCCACGGCTCAGGGCCGACCAGCGCAAGCTCAAGCAGATCCTGCTCAATCTCGTCACCAACGCACTCAAGTTCAGCCATCCAGGCGGCCGCGTCTCGCTGCGCGCGCGCGCGGTCGACCATGCGATCACCATCGAAGTGATCGACAACGGCATCGGCATGGACGACGCGGAGATCGCGACCGCGATCACCCGTTTCGGTCAGGTCGCAAGCACCTGGAACCGCAAGCACGCCGGCACCGGCCTCGGCCTGCCGCTCGCCATCGGACTGGTCGAGCTGCACGACGGCACGCTCGAGATCAAGAGCCGGAAGGGCGAAGGCACCACCGTGACGGTGACCTTCCCAGTCAAGCGCTCGGTACCGCTCGAGGCGGCGCACGCGGCGGAGCGGCACGCTCCCGACCGCGCCACCTCGCCCTGAGCGGACGCCGCCATCGATCAGAGGGGTGATAGACCCGTGATCGAGCACCGGACGCCGCCGGCCCCCGAGCCGCTCGATCCGACGCTGCGCCGCCGGAGCGTGCTGCTCGTCCTCTGTATCGCTCTCTCGGCCGTCGCCTCGCCGGCGCTGCTCGCGTTCCTGCTCTGGGGCCAGCATCAAGCGCCGCTGTTCCCGCTCGGCGGCGTGCCGCTGATCGTGGCCCTGCTCGTGGGCAGCGTCGCCTGCGGTATCGCAGCGCTCTGGCGCGGCCTCGATACGATCACGCGCGAGTTCTCCGCGCGCGAAGACAGCGAGCACGAGCAGATCATCATCCGTGCGACCTTCGCGGGACTCGTGTTCGACTACTCGATGGCGGCGCTCAGTTTCAACCTCGACGATCCCAGCATAGCGACCGGCGCACTCGCGATGGGCATCGGCATCGTGGTGAACTGGTTCCTGCTGCTGCATCTCCTAATGAGCCCAGGGCGGTCGCTGTGGCGCCGGCAGCTCGCCATGCTGATCGACCTCGGCTTCCTGTCTCTCTATCTGCATTTCGGCGGCGCATCGGCGGCGGCCTGGTTTGGACTCTATCTCTGGCTCGGCATCGGGTACGGGTTGCGCTATGGGCTGAAGCCGTTGTTCCAGTCGACCGCCATGGCGTTCGTGGGCTTCGCTGCCGTCATCGCCACGACGCCGTTCTGGTACGACCGGCTGGCGCTCTCGCTTGGTCTGCTGTTCGCGCTTCTGGTCCTTCCCGCCTACCTCACCAGCCTGATCCGCAATCTGACCGAGGCGAAGGCCCAGGCCGACGCGGCGAATGCCGCCAAGAGCCGGTTCCTCGCCATCATGAGCCACGAGCTCCGAACGCCACTCAACGCGATGATCGGCATGGACGCGATCCTCCGGCGCACTCGGCTCGATGCGCGCCAGCGCGACATGCTCGCGACCATGAATTCCTCGGCGCGCGCGCTCCTCGCCCTCATCAACGACATCCTCGACATCTCCAAGATCGAGGCCGGCAAGTTCGCGCCCACCATCGAGCCCTTCGACCTGCATGCCGTCCTGAACGGCACGCTCGCCATGCTGCGCCCGCAGGCCGCCGCCAAGGACCTGAAGCTCGATTGCCGGATCGACCCGGACCTGCCCTATGCGCTCAAGGGCTGGCCGCATCAGCTCCGGCAGATCGTCACCAACCTGGTGGCGAACGCGATCAAGTTCACGGACAGGGGCCGGATCTCCGTCACCGTCGACGCGGTCGACGTCGGCGACCAACATGCGAGCCTGCGCCTCGCGGTGCGCGACGAGGGGATCGGCGTCCCCGCGGAAGCGCAGAGCCGGATTTTCGAGCTCTTCACCCAGGCGGACGGCGCGGTGACCCGGCGCTACGGCGGCACCGGACTTGGCCTCGCAATCGTCAAGCAGCTGGTCGAGCTCATGGGCGGCACCGTGTCACTCACGAGCACGCCGGGCAAGGGCAGCACCTTCACCATCGAGCTCGCCTTCCTGCGCGAGCCCGAGCCCGCCGCCGACAGCATTGACCTCCATGGCCGGCTGGTGCTGGCGGTAACGGACGACGCCGAGCTCTCGACCTGGTTGCACCAGCGCGTGGAGGGCTGGAAAGGCACGCCCCGCAGCTTCAAGGACGTGGCGGCCGCTGCGCAATTCATCGAGAGCCGGCCGGCCGACGACGGCCGCTCGATCCTGTTCGTTGACGCCCGGCGCAATCCCGTTGACGCCCTCAGCGTGACCTCGCGGGTGAGCGGCAACGGGTTCGAGCCGCTGACGCTGCTGCTCGCAGACATAGGCCATGTCGAATCGCTGGCGAGCCTTGCCGGTGCGCGCGTGAGCGCGCTGCTGCGCGAGCCGCTCGACGAGACGCGGCTCCGTCGCGCGCTGCACGCATTGCCCGCGGCCGAGACCGACGCCCCGGCGATCGAAGGCGAAGAGGACCGGAAAGCGGGTGAGATCACGCTTACCCGCA
>DATFRA010000205.1:0-8436 GCA_035263705.1 Allostellaceae bacterium | reverse complement strand
GGCGGGTACGGGACGAAGCGGCGACACGACAGACATACTCAGTCACTCCCACGCTGTTCCAGCCAGACGCCGAGCCGCCGGCGCAGATGGAGGCGTAGCTCACCCACGGGCACCGCGGTCTCGATGGCATCGGTCGCGAAGGCCTCGATCAGCATCCGGCGCGCGACCGCCTCGTCGATGCCGCGCGAGCGCAGATAGAAGAGCGCGGCCTCGTCGAGGTCGCCCACGGTGGCACCGTGGCTGCACTTCACGTCGTCCGCGAGAATCTCCAGCTCGGGCTTGGTATCGACCGCGGCGCGCCGGCTCAGCAACAGGTTGCGGTTGAGCTGGTGCGCGTCGGTCTTGTCGGCGCCGGGCCGCACCGCGATCCGGCCCAGGAATACGCTGTGCGCACGATCCCCAAGCACGCCCTTGAAGACCTCGCGCGTGGTCGCCCCCGGCGCCGCGTGGTCGATCAGGGTGGCCGTGGTCGCCTCCTGCCCGCCACGCAACAGATAGGCTCCGTTTACGCCGCAGTATGCCCCCTCGCCCTCGATCGCGACCTGCACGTCCTGGCGCGAGAGTCCCGCGCCAGTGGTGAGGGTGAAGCTTTCGTACCGGGCGCCGCGCTCCAGTCTCGCGCGCGTCACGCCGAAATGGATGGCGTCGGGCTGCTCATCCTGTATGCGAACATGGTCGAGGGAGGCATCGGCGCCGAGTTCGATGCGCAGCACGCCGTTGGTCCAAGCACCACCCCCACCGCAGAAGGTCTCCACGAGTATGGCCTTGGCGCCGGCGCCCGCGACGACGGCAGAGCGCGGATGCATCGACCGCCCGGCAGAGCGGCCCACATGGATGATCTCGATAGGTGCGTCCAGCACCGCGCCGGGCGCCAGCGCCAGCACGAAGCCGTCGCCAAAGAAGGCACCGTTGAGCGAGGCGAAAGGCTGCGCCGCGGTAGTGTCGCGGTCATCGAACCCGGCCTCCGCGAGATCACGCCGCTCGACGACCGCGCGAGCGGTCGAGCCGAGCCAGACGCCCTCCGGCAACCGACCGATCGGCGAAAGCTCGGGCACGACATGTCCGTCGATCAGCACGATCCGATGCGCGGCGCCGTCAACGAGATAGGACTCGAGCTCTGGGTGGTCCTTCGCAGGCGCCGACGGCGGCGCTGGCGGAAACACCGCGCGCGCGAGAGGCGTCAAATTGGTGAAGCGCCACGGCTCCTCGCGCCGGGTTGGGAAACCCAGCGTCCCGAATTTCTTGAGCGCGGCGGCGCGCCGGTCGAGCAGCCACTCGGGCTCTCTCGGATTTGCCTGTTGCGACCGGAACGCCTCGAGATATGGCGCGGCCTCCGGCTTGATGGCGGTGGTCATCATAGACTCATGCCGCGCTGCCGAGATGCGCGTATCCGCGCTTCTCGAGCTCTAGCGCCAGCGTCTTGTCACCGGATTGCAGTATCCTGCCGCCGCCGAGCACATGGACACGGTCGGGCTCGATGTACTGGAGCAGTCGTTGATAGTGCGTGATCAACACGATCGAGCGCTTGGGATCGCGCAGGCGGTTGACGCCGGTGGCGACCACCCGGAGGGCGTCGATGTCGAGGCCGCTGTCGGTCTCGTCGAGGATCGCGAGCTTCGGCTCCAGCATCGCCATCTGGAAGATCTCGTTGCGCTTCTTCTCGCCGCCCGAGAAGCCGACGTTGACCGCGCGCTGCAGCAGGTCCTCGCCGATGTCGAGGAGCTTGAGTTTCTGGCGCACGGATTTGAGGAATTGGCCGGCGTCGAGCTCGCTCTCGCCGCGCCATTTGCGCACCGCATTGAGCGCCGCGCGCAGGAAGTACATGTTGTTCACGCCGGGAATCTCGACGGGATATTGGAACGCAAGGAAGATGCCCTGCCGCGCCCGCTCGTCCGCCGCCAGCGCGAGGAGATCGCGGCCCTCGTAGAGCACCTCACCCTCGGTCACGGTGTAACCGGGCCGGCCCGCGAGCACGCCCGCGAGCGTGCTCTTGCCGGAGCCGTTCGGTCCCATGATCGCGTGTACCTCGCCGGCGCCCACCGTGAGGTCGATGCCGCGCAGGATTTCCTTGGCCTCGGCGCCCTCGCCGACGCTCGCGTGCAGGGCCTTAATCTGAAGCATTGAGGAAGTCATGGAGCTCGAAAACGTTGCTGTTGTTGTGGGGTGCGTCCTTCGACGCGCGGCCCAACGGGCCGCTTGCTCAGGATGAGGGCCATCGTGCGGCCCAAACACCCAAGCCCCTCATCCTGAGCAAGCGAAGCACGTCGAAGGACGCGAGATGGGATTGCAGCCCGGCTTCTCATCCGACGCTGCCCTCGAGGCTCACCGCCAGGAGCTTCTGCGCCTCGACGGCGAACTCCATCGGCAGCTCCTTCAGCACGGCCTTGCAGAAGCCGTTGACGATCAGCGAGAGCGCGTCCTCCGCCGAGAGTCCGCGCTGCTGGCAGTAGAACAGCTGGTCGTCGGAGATCTTCGAGGTCGTCGCCTCGTGCTCGACCCGCGCGGTGGGATTGCGCACCTCGATATAGGGCACGGTGTGCGCGCCGCACTTCTTGCCGATCAGCAGCGAATCGCACTGCGTGTAGTTGCGGGCGTTCTGCGCCTTGGGCTGCACGCGCACGAGCCCGCGATAGGTGTTCTGGCCGCGGCCCGCGGAGATGCCCTTGGAGATGATAGTCGAGCGCGTGTTGCGCCCGAGGTGGATCATCTTGGTGCCCGTATCCGCCTGCTGCATGTTGTTGGTGATGGCGACGGAGTAGAACTCGCCCACGGAGTTGTCGCCCTGGAGGATGCAGCTCGGATACTTCCAGGTGATCGCCGAGCCGGTCTCCACCTGGGTCCAGGAGATTTTCGAGTTGGCGCCGCGGCAGGCGCCGCGCTTGGTGACGAAATTATAGATGCCGCCGCGGCCCTCGGCGTCGCCGGGGTACCAGTTCTGCACCGTCGAGTACTTGATCTCGGCACCCTCGAGTGCCACCAGCTCGACCACCGCCGCGTGGAGCTGGTTCTCGTCGCGCTGCGGCGCGGTGCAGCCCTCGAGATAGCTCACATACGCGCCCTTGTCGGCGATGATCAGCGTGCGCTCGAACTGCCCGCTCTTGGCGGCGTTGATGCGGAAATAGGTCGAGAGCTCCATCGGGCAGCGCACGCCCGGCGGGATGTAGGCGAAGGAGCCGTCGCTGAAGACGGCGGAGTTCAGCGCCGCGAAGAAGTTGTCGCCCTGCGGCACCACGGTGCCCAGGTACTGGCGCACGAGGTCCGGGTGCTCGCGCACCGCCTCGCCGAATGAGCAGAAGATGATGCCGAGCTCGGCGAGCGTCTCCTTGAAGGTGGTGGCGACCGAGACGCTGTCGAACACCGCGTCCACCGCGACACCCGCGAGCGCCGCACGCTCGTGGAGGGGAATGCCGAGCTTCGCGTAGGTCTTCAGGAGCTCCGGGTCGACCTCGTCGATCGACTTGGGCCCGGCATTCTGCTTGGGCGCGGAGTAGTAGGTCGCCGCCTGATAGTCGATCGGCGCGATCCGCAGCTTGGCCCATTCCGGCTGCGCCATGGTCTGCCAATGCCGGAAAGCCTGCAGCCGCCAGTCGAGCAGCCACCTGGGCTCGTGCTTCTTGGCGGAGATGAACGCGACGGTCTCCTCGTTGAGGCCGGGCGGCGCCTGTTCCGCCTCGATGTCGGTGACGAAGCCGTATTTGTAGGGCTTCGCGGTGGCCTCTCGTATAGGTTCGAGATTCTCGAGATTCGAACTCATGGCGCGGCTCGATCTCCGGAGGGCCGTGCCGGACGCGCCAGGAAGGGCAGCCGGTCCGCGACCATGTCCGCGAGCGTCACCGCCGAGAGCGCCGTGCTCACGGCCAGGTTGATGCGCTGCCAGTGCGGCCGCGTCGGACAGAAATGTGTGCGCTCGCAGGTGTGGGTCGCGCCGCTCACGGGATGCGTGGTGCACTGGGTGATCCCGATGGCACCATCGATGGCAGCCACTACCGAGGCTACCGAGATCGCCTCCGCGCCCTTCGCCAGGCGATAGCCGCCGGCGGCGCCGCGAGCACCCGTAACGATGCCCGCATGGGCGAGCGCCTTCAGCACCTTGGCGACGGTCGCCTGGGGCAGTCGGGTCGAGGCCGCGAGCTGCCCCGCCGTCACCTGCCGCCCGGGGTCGGCCGCCAGCTCCGCAGCGACGATGACGCCGTAATCCGCCAGCTTGCTCAGGATGATCATGCCGATTGCCCGATCTGGATAATTCGGACCATTCCGGTACGCATTAGGTCGTGACCATATCCGTGGGATCAAGCCCTGACCAGCACATTTTTGCCGCAGGAGGCTGATTTTCCGCCGAAATAACCCCAGGCGCGACGTGGACTTAGCGGCCGCGGCTGCTCGTCAGCAGCTCCAGCAGCGCTTTCGCGGCAGGGCTGAGATAGCCATTGCGGCGATGGAGGGCGGTGATGGGGATGCGGGTCCGCATCGCCGGAATGTCGAGCGCCACAAGCGCGCCCTGACGGAGCTCGTCGCGCACGCTGCTCTCTGGCACCAGCGCCAGGCCGAAGCCCGCCTGGGCCAAGCGCTTCTGGGCCGTGAGGCTGTCGATCAGCGTGACCTCGGCGCCCTCGAGCCCGGCGCGGGTCAGCTGCCGTGCCAGGACCTGGCCGGAATCCCGCTCGCCCGGCGCTGGCGGAAAGCCGATCCAGCGCTCGCCTACGAGCGTGCTCGTGTTTCGCACGCGGCGACCGGCCAAACGATGCTCGCGCGCCGCCACCACCAGCATCGCCTCGCTGCCGGCCTCCCGCGATACCAAGTCGGAACGGTCGCTCCCGTGGTAGCGCAAGCCCAGCGTGGCTTCGCCGCGCCGCACGAGATCGGTGACCTCGCGGCTGGAGGCCGTGCGGAGCTCGAGGCGAACCCCCTTCGCACGCTTCGCGAATTGACGGAGCTCGTCGACGATCTGCGTGTCGGCGAGGGTGCCGACCAGCGCCAGCGAGACTTCGCCCGCGATGCCGGCCTGCAAGCCGCGAACGGCTTCCCGCCCGTCCCGGAGCGAGGCCAGGGCCGCTTCCGCATGCGGCAGGAAGGCGCGTCCCGCCTCGGTGAGACGCGTGCGGCCGCGCAGGCGCTCGAACAACGGCGCACCGAGCTCCTGCTCGAGCAGGCCCAGGCGCCGGCTGATCGCGGGCTGCGAGCGGTACAGCCTTCGCGCGGCTCGCGTGAAGCCGCCGAGCTCGGCGATGGCCAGGAAGGCGCGGATCTCGTCGATGTCCATCGATCCGTTTTCCTGATGCTACTGAGAAATACTATGCATTCGACAATGGGCGCCGCAAGCCCAAGATTCCGGCCATCGGTATTCGTCAGATAGGGAGATGCCCATGCGGAGCCAGATGGAGAAAGCGGCGGCGTTCCGGGCGCTGCACCAGCGGCCCGGCGCCTTCATCATTCCGAACCCGTGGGAAGCCGGCACGGCGAAGGTGCTGGCGGCGCTGGGCTTCGAGGCGCTCGCGACCACCAGCTCGGGCCTGGCCCAGATGCTCGGCCGCGCGAGCACGGTGAGCCGCGCCGAGGTGATCGAGAATTGCCGGGTGATCGCGGAGGCGACGGATCTTCCCCTCAATGCCGATCTCGAGAACTGCTTCGCTCACGAGCCCGAGGCGGCGGCCGAGGCGATCCGGCTCGCCGCCGAGGCGGGCGCGGTCGGCGCCTCGATCGAGGACTACACGGGCGACCGCAACGACCCGATCTACGATTTCGATCTGTCGGTCGCGCGGGTGCGCGCGGCGGTCAAGGTCGCGCACGCCTCGCCGGTGCCGATCGTGCTGACGGCGCGCGCGGAGAACCTGATCCGCGGCCGCATGGACATGGCCGACACGATCCGGCGGCTCCAAGCCTACGAAGCGGCTGGCGCCGACGTGGTCTACGCGCCCGGCCTGCGCAACATTCCCGAGGTGCGCGAGGTCGTGCGCGCGGTGAAGCGCCCGGTCAACGTGGTCACGGGCTGGCTCGATCCCGACATCACGCTCGCGCAGCTCGGCGAGGCCGGCGCCAAGCGCATCAGCGTCGGCGGCGCACTCGCCCGGCACGTCTTGGCCCTTTTCGTCAAGGCGGGCCGCGCCATGCAGGAGCACGGCTCCTTCGCCTGGATGCGCGAGACCATCGCCATGGCGGAGGTGCGGAAGCTGCTAGAGACCTAGGGCATGAACTGATAAACACGCCTTGCGGTGTTTTGGCGGAGTCCGCCTTGGAACCGTAACCGGCCCTCACTCGACGCAGGTCGCACTTCCGGAAAGTGCCAGCAGCAGACATCGCACCCGACTTCATGGATAGCAGGACCCCGACGATGTCACTGGGCTCCGTGTGCTGCTGGAACGCTCATGCAACGCCTGGACCGGAAGGTCCGCTTCCAGGCCGAGCTCTTGGACGTGGTCAGCAGCAAAGATGAAACTGAGATAATGGTACTTACCGAGACAGCGAAGATCGGGTAGCGCGGCTCGCCGGACCCATGGCACCGCCTGGTACGGCGCGAAGTCGATGCGGCCAAGTCGCCTCCGTGCTTCAATTGATCGGCTTGAGCGCACCATAGTTTGGAATGAGCGTTCCCCCTGGGCCGTAATCAAATTGGTAATTGGGCCCGGTGCCGATATTGGCAATGGTGGCGTTGCCGCTGAACATGTTGCCCTGGGGATCGAAAACGAGGACGGGGGCACCAGCTCCTTCGCCGTAGAATAAAGAACCTCCCCCTTCTAGATCGACGCTTCTCGCCTGCCAGCCGGGATTCGCGTTGCTGATTTGATCGGCGAATTGCGCGAACATCGCCGCCCGTTGATTGGCCGGCGCTCCCTTGAGATAGTTGATGGCCTGGCGAAGCATGTTGGTGCCGTTGCCGCCAGTGTCGACATCGAGCATGGGAACACGTGACCGCGCAGATGCGACGGCACCCGATGCGAGCTGTGCGGCCCACTTGCAGTACGCCTTCCCGTCGTCGATTCCCCTCTGATAGGGATCCTCGTTTCCCGATGATGCGGGCGGACCACAAATCGCTGCCTTGAGCGATTCAACAGTGCCTGGCACTGCGGCGATCCCGGCCAGCCCAGCCAGCTGTGCAATCCGGCCGGCTGCGAGCGCGGTACCAATCCTCACCCCAGCCGAGGGATCTGTCCAAAGCGGACTGATGCCCTGATGGACACAGTCCACAATCCCAACCTGTATGCCCTGTTGGTAAAGCGCGGTTTCGTTGCCCTGATACACAGAGCGCTTCGCAGCAGCAATCGCGTTGATGGTATTTCGTTTCTCCTGCAACGCTTCATCGGCGTCGATGGCTTGTTTTTGGACGCCTTTCATGGCCTGCAGCAAAGCTTCATTGGCCCTGTCGTTACATTGCCTCTGTTGCTCGGGAGCCACGCCGCCGCAGTCGATTTGTGCCTTTTTGTAGGTGGCTTGCGCAGTATCCTCCTGCTCCTTGATGCGCTCCCGATCGGCGATGTGCTTGGCTTCCGCCGCATTGAGCGCCGCCTTCTCACTGTTGCTGTCGATCGCGCGGAGGCACTTCGCGTCGACGCCGCTCGCACGAAGTTCCGCGATCTGATTTGCGGCGATTATCCGGCTGCGTTGAATCTGCCACTTCAAATCGATATCGATACCCTTCTTATCGATCTCTCGATTTCGGCGCAGTAACTCTCGATTGGCAGCGTCTCCGCACGCCCGGTTCTGGCCGCCGCAATCGACCAGCTTCTTTCGGTAATCCGCCTGAGCCTGGGATTTCTCGTTTTCGAGCAACCCGCGCTCACGAACATGCTGCGCATCGACGGCCGCCAATTGGTCGTGTAGTTGCTGAGTGAGTTGATCCGTTGTGAGTTGGCCGACCGCCTGCGCCAGCACCGGTGCCGCGATCAGGAACAGGACGAGCGCGCCGACTATGAGGCGACCAAATCGCGACATGGTTACACCCTGATCGTAATGCCTCTGGCAGCGGTGCTTTTGAGAGTATCGGTCAGCGGCGTGCCCACACGCGGTGGGCAGAGACGATTCCGCCAATGAAGATCACAAGGGCACTGACGATCGCACCTACCGGGAGCTTGCATTCATTGGGGAGCGATCCGAGTGATCCGCCTTGAAGGCAGACGGGTGCATGGGGATTGTAGTCGGCGGCCCCATAGTCAAAAACGATGACCGCGACGAGCGTTGCGACGATGAAAAGCGAAATGGCAGCGAGCCGATACGGCGTACCTCCCGTCGGTTTCTGATTTTGGGACAATCTATTCTCGACCATGGCATCCTCCATGACCATAGGACGTTGGACCGTCCGCCTCAGCGTGGATTTGCTTGGCGCCACTTCTCGGCCAAATCCTGCGACGCCTCCGTCGCCATCTCGCTGAGCGCGGCCTGAACGCTGTCCGGAGAAACCGGCCTCGACCAGAAGCTCAAGAAGCGCTGCGCGGCAGGACAGAC
>DATFRA010000204.1:0-2668 GCA_035263705.1 Allostellaceae bacterium | reverse complement strand
AGGTCGGACTGGGTTCCGCGCTCTACCGGCCGGGCCGGCTCTCCTGGCGCGAGGCGCTGGTCGAGCGCATCGACCGCTGGGTGATGGACCGAATTCCCGAAGCGCTCAGGCCGCCGGCCGCTGCTCGCCCTTGATCTGGGTTCGGTGCAGGATTCGGCGGCTCCCCGGGTCGAACGCGTCCCGGCGATGCATGGTGCAGCGGTTGTCCCAGAGCACGACGTCGCCGACCCGCCACTTGTGCTCCCAGGCGAGCTCGGGCCGGTCGACGTAGCTCCAGAGCTCGTCGAGGAGCGCCTCGGACTCCGCGAGCTCGAGGCCGATCAGGTATGCGTTCCGCCGGCGGCCGAGATAGAGCATGCGCCGGCCGGTCGCGGGATGCGTGCAGACCAGCGGATGCACCGCGCCCGGCGAGGTCTTGGGATCGTCGGTCGCCGTGACGCCCTGGCGCAGATAACCGCCGCTGTTGTAGGTGCCGTCGTGCTTGATCTTGAGGTCGGCGATCCGTTCCTTGAGCCGCGCGGGTAGCGCGTCATAGACGCCGTACATTGTGCAGAACGACGTGTTGCCGCCGCTCGCGGGCACCTCGAGCGCGTAGAGCATGCTCGCCTTGGGCGGCACCTCCAGATAGGACATGTCGGTGTGCCAGACGGCTTCGCCGTCGCCGAGGCTGCCGATCGCCTCGCCATTCACCTTCACGTTGGAGACGATGTAGATCTCCGGCATGCCCTCGACGAAGCGCCGCCCGTTCTCCTGAACCGGCGCCCAGTCGAGATCGCCGAGCCGCCGGCTGAACGCGATCAGGTCCCGGTCGCCGAGCTGCTGATCGCGGACCAGCACGACCGAATGATCGTGCCACGCCTGGAGCAATCGCGCGAAACTCGCGTCGTCGAGGCGCTTGAGATCGACTCCGCCGATCTCCGCGCCGAGCGCCGCGCCAGTCGGGATGACCGAGAGGGGGGTTGCAAGGCGGCCAGCAAATGGAGGTTCAGTCGTCAAGCCCATGGCTGACTCCAGCACGTCGAACGGGTTTCCAGGAGTTTAGACCAAATCCTTGGGTACCACTAACCCTCGGCCGCCTCACGGATCGTGCGCCAGACTGCGGCGACATCGTCGCGCTCGGTGGCGATGGCGCCGATCGAGACCCGCACCATCCAGCGGCCATCGACCACGGCGGGCGTCAGATAGGCCGCGCCGGAGCGGTTGATCCGCTGCGCCCAGGCCACCGTGTGCTTGTCGAGCGCCTCGCCCGACAGCCCCGGCGGCTCGTGGCGGAGGCACACGGTCTGCAGCCGCACCGGCACCAGGAGGCGCCAGTTCGGCGCCGCCGCCACCTGCTCGCCGAGCCATGTCGCGTTCGCCATGTCGCGCCGCAGCCGCGCGCGCAGCGCCTCGACGCCCTGCTCGCGGATCAGGAACCAGAGCTTGAGCGCGCGGAAGCGGCGCCCGAGCGGAATGCCCCAGTCGCGCAGCGTCTTCACCTGCCCGTCGACCGACGACTGCAGGAAGCTCGGGTTCGTCGACATCACGCGGATCAGGTGCTGGGGATCGCGCACGTAATAGAGCGAGCAGTCGAAGGGCGCGCCCAGCCATTTGTGCACGTTGATGACGACGGAGTCCGCGCCCTCGATGCCTTCCCACATCCAGCGGCACTCCGGCAGGATCATGGCGCTTCCGGCCATCGCCGCGTCGACATGGAGCCAGATGCCGTGCCGCTTGGCGACCTCGGCGAGGGCTCGGACGGGGTCGAAGGCCGTGGTGGCGGTGGTTCCCACCGTGGCGACGATCGCGCAGGGTCTGACGCCCGCGGCGAGATCTTGCCGCACGAGGTCCTCGAGCGCGTGGGCGCGCATGCCGTACTCGGCGTCGAACGGCACGAGCCGCAGGTTCGCGCGGCCGAATCCCGCGAGCAGCGCGCCCTTGTCGACGGAGCTGTGGCTGTGGGCGGAGACGTAGATCGCGAGCGGCTGCTCCTCCCCCTGCAGGCCTCCGCGGGAAAGCGCGTAGTCGGTCGTGCGCTCGCGCGCGCAGATCAGCGCCACCAGGGTGCTCGTTGAGGCCGTGTCCTGGATGACGCCGCTCCATTTGTCGGAGAGGCCGACCATCTGGCGGACCCAGTCGGCCATCACCTCCTCGACCTCGGTCACCGCGGGACTCGATTGCCAGGCGAGGCCGAGGACGCCGAGGCCGGTGCTCACGAAATCCGCGAGCACGCCCGCCGGCAGCGCGTTCCCGGGGAAGTAGCCGAAAAAGCGCGGATGCTGCCAGAGCGAGAGGCCGGGCACGACAATGCGGTCGAGATCCGCCAGCACCGCTTCCATCGCCTCCGGGTGCTCCGGCGGCGATGCCGGCAGCTGCTTCTTGATGTCGCCGGGCTTCACCTGCGCCATCACCGCGCGCTCTCTGACGCTAGCCTGATAGTCCGCGATCCAGTCGATCAGGCGATGACCGTACTTGCGGAATTCGTCGGGCGTCATTGCGCGGTGAGGCCCGTAGTGTCGATGGCGGGCTGCTTTCCCGCGATCATGTCGGCGAGCACGCGGGCGGAGCCGTGGCACATGGTCCAGCCCATGTGGCCCTGGCCGGCGTTGAGGTAGAGATTGCGGTAGCGCGTCGGGCCGATGCGCGGCGTGCCCTCCGGCGTCATCGGCCTGAGCCCCGCCCAATAGGA
>DATFRA010000203.1:0-7889 GCA_035263705.1 Allostellaceae bacterium | reverse complement strand
GCCACTGGATCGCCGCTTGATTGCAGGGCGCCACCAGAAAATCCGCCTCTCCCAGCGCCGGTCGGTGGCCGAGATCGAGGATCAGCTGGGTCATCCGCCGCCGCGTCCGCCTTTCCCCTGCATGGGATCGTAGAGCGGGCTTGCGAGGTAGCGCGACAGCCCGAAGCGCGCGAGCACGCCGATCACCGCGGCCATGGGCACAGCGATCAGCACGCCCAACAGCCCGAACAGGGTCCCGAAAGACAGCAGCGCGAAGACGATCCAGACGGGATGCAGATGCACGCGCTGCCCCACCAGCTTCGGCGTGAGGACATTCCCCTCCACGATCATGCCGATCCCGAACAGCGCGGCGACATAGAGCACGGAGTGCTGGTCCGAGAACTGCGTCAGCGCCAGGAGCATCGCCAGGATGAACCCGACGGCGAATCCGACGTAGGGAATGAAGGCCAAGATGCCGACGAGCAATCCGATCACCGCGCCGAAGTTGAGCCCGAGCAGCGTCAATCCTGCGGCATAGTAGATGCCGAGCAGGACGCACACGCTGAGCTGTCCGCGCAGATAGGCCGACAGGATCTCGTCGATGCGCACCGCCTGCTGGCGGATCGTCCCGGCCTGGCCACGCGGCAGCCAGCCGTCGAGCCGCGCGAGGATGCGGTTCCAGTCCCGCAACAGGAAGAACGAGACGACCGGCGTCACGAACACCAGCGAGAGCAAGTTGGCAAGCGCAACGCCTCGGGTCACGACGTCGCGGAACACGGTGCCAAGCACGGCGAACATATCCGAGAGCTTGCCGCCGACGGCATCGCGGAGCTTGGCGAAGTCCTCGGGCGACAACCGCTCCTGCGCCATACGCATGAGCGCCTCGGCCTCGCGCCGCGCCTCCTGGAGCAGGCTCGGTAAGTTGGCGACGAGGTCCAACACCTGCCCCTCGAGGATGGGCACCACCAGCATGACGACGAGGACCAGGATCAGCAGGAACAGCAGCAACACGACGAAAGCCGCGAGCCCGCGCGGCGCCCTGAGATGCTCGAGCCGGTTCACCAGGGGATTGAGGAAGTAGGCGATGGCCATGCCCGCCACGAACGGCAGCAGGATGCCGCTCAGCAGCCAAAGCGCCGCGAAGAACAGCGCGAAACCCACGACCCAGAACCAAGTGCTGCGCTGGGTGGTCGTCACGACGCCTGCTCTTCGAGTCCCGCGAGCACGCGCGCCCAGCGCACGAGATACCCCGCGCCCGAGATCACCGTCGTCGCGGCCACCGCGTAGACCAGGCCCTGCATCAGCATGTCGGCCTGGAGGCCGACGCCGAGCTTGGCGAGCGTCGCGGCGGCAAGGGTGATCTGGCAGGCGGTATTGAACTTGCTGACGATCAGCGGCTCAGAGCGGATCGCATGCGACATCGCGTGCACCAGCAGGAACCCACCGACGATCAGGAGATCGCGGAACACCACGAGGATCACCAGCCAGCCGGGCACGTGTCCCGCGATGCCGAGCGTCACGTAGACACTCACCAGCAGCGTCTTGTCGGCGATCGGGTCGAGCAGCGCCCCGAGCTCGGTCTTGCGGTCGAAGCGCTTGGCGATGAAGCCGTCGATGGCGTCCGAGACACCGGCGCCGATGAACACCCAGAACGCGGTCGTGTGCCGCCCTTCCGTGATCAGCCACACGGTCAGGGGAACGGTCAGCAGCCGCGCCAGCGTAATAAGGTTCGGAAGGCTCAAGGGCGGGTCCGGCTCCTGCTTCGCTACTGGCCAGTGCTTTTGGCGCTCAGCGTCCAGTCGACGTCGCCCTGCGCGAGCGCGAGGTCGCGCTGCGACAGCACCAGCCGCAGCTGCTGGGGATCGCCGAGGTAGTGGATCTCGACGCGCGCCGCCTCCCGGCTCAGCGACAGCAGGATCGACCGCTGGATCGACGGCACGCCCTGCAGGCGATCGCGCACCGCCACCCAGTCCTTGAGGCTGCTCATGGGGACCATGACCGTGAGCGTCGCCTCCGCGCCGGCCTGCTGGAGCGTTGCCTTCTTCCAGGCCTCGGAGACGTCCGCGATCACCGCGGCCACCGCGCGCGCGTAGAAATCGTCGTCGCTCTCCTTCGAGTCGGACTTGACCGCGCTCGCCCAGTTCTGGTCGGAGAAGCCCGCGCTGTAGCGCACGGTCGTGAGCTGCAGCGTGCGCTGATCGCCGCTGCCGGAGAGCGCCGCCTGGCTCACCACGACGTCGGCATTATCGTACCGGCGCCCGATCGCGGCGAGCGCGTCCTTGTCCCCCTTCAGCGCCTGCTGCGTGTCGATCGCCTGCACCGCCGCGAGATCGCCCGCCGGCACTTGCACCGGCACCAAGCCTTCGCGGGCCGACTGGTGCCCCCAGGCGGCGCGCCACGGATTGGGATCCTCCCACAACACAGCGCGATTGCCCGCCGAGAAGACCGGCAAGACCACCAGCGGCTTGCTCGGCGTCTCCGCGAAGGCGATGCCGCGGTCGCGCAGCAGGCGGCGCACGGGCTCCGCACGGAAACGGAAGGTCAAGGTCGCGAGGTAGCGCACCGTGGAGCTGCGCTCGCTCGTGACCTCGAAATCCTGCACCAGCGCGAAGAGGTCCGAGTCGGTCACCTTGGGAAGCCGGCTCCAGTCCTGCTTGGGCGTGAGCCGCTCCATCAGCGTGCGGAACGCGCGCCGCTCGCCATCGGCGCGGGCGATCTCGCGCGCCTGCACGGCGCTCTGGGCGGTCGCGTCGACGGCGACGTCGGTGACGGTGTAGACGGAACTCGACCGCGTCTGAGCGAGCGCCGGAAGCGTCAGCAGAAATCCCGCCAGCGCCAGCAGGAAACCGTGCCTCAGCATCATTGCAATGCGCCTCGGATACAGTATGTTCGCGCGGAACCTCGCGGGGCGCCGCCCTCCCGGAGGTCATACCCTACACCGGGTGAGGATGCCATAAGGAGCCAAAATTTCCGCGACCAGTACCGCGAGGCCGGAGTCGACATCGACGCCGGCGCGGCGCTCGTCGAGGCGATCAAGCCTCTCGCAAAATCCACCGCGAGGCCGGGCAGCGACGCGGGGCTCGGCGGTTTCGGCGCGCTCTTCGACCTCAAGGCGGCGGGCTTCAAGGATCCGGTCCTGGTCGCCACCACCGACGGCGTCGGCACCAAGCTCAAGATCGCGATCGCATCGGGCCGGCACGACACCATCGGCATCGATCTCGTCGCCATGTGCGTCAACGACCTCGTCGTACAAGGTGCCGAGCCCCTGTTCTTCCTCGACTACTTCGCGACGGGCAAGCTCGACATCGCCGCCGCCCGCGTGATCCTGCAGGGCGTCGCCGAAGCGTGCCGTGCGACCGGCTGCGCACTCATCGGCGGCGAGACCGCGGAGATGCCGGGCATATACGCCCACGGCGACTACGATCTCGCGGGCTTCGCGGTGGGCGCCGTCGAGCGCGACCGCATCATCGACGGCCGTGCCGTGACCGAGGGCGATGTCGTGCTCGGTCTCGCCTCGAGCGGACTGCATTCCAATGCGTTCTCGCTGGTGCGCCGCATCGTCGAGCGAGCGAAGCTCGCCTATGACGGGCCGGCACCCTTCGTGCCCGGACACACCTTGGCGGAGGCGCTGCTGGTGCCGACGCGCCTCTATGTGAAGAGCTGCCTCGCCGCCGCGGCGGCGGGCGGCGTCAGGGCGCTCGCGCACATCACCGGCGGCGGGCTCGTCGAGAATATTCCGCGCGTGATTCCATCCGACGTGAGCGTCGAGATCGACGCCCGCGCGTGGACGCTGCCGGCGGTCTTCCGCTGGCTCGCGGAGACCGCGGGCTTCTCCCGCGGCGAGCTCGCGCGTGTCTTCAACTGTGGCCTCGGCATGGTCGCGGTGGTCGAGCCGGGCCGCGCCGACGCGATCACGCGCGTTCTCACCGAGGGCGGCGAGACCGTCTATCGCGTGGGCCGCGTCGTGCCGCGCCCCAAGGGCGGCCCTGGCACGCTCCTCCTCAACACGGAGACCGCGTGGCCCGGCTGAGGGTCGCCGTGCTGATCTCGGGGCGTGGGTCGAACCTGCAAGCCCTCATCGACGCCTGCGCCGATCCGGCCTTCCCCGCGGAGATCGAGCTGGTGATCTCGAATGTGCCGGGCGCGCCAGGGTTGGCCCGCGCGGAGCGCGCGGGTATTCGCACCGACATCATCGACCACAAAAAATTTCCGGATCGCGCCAGCTTCGACGCCGCGCTCGACCTCGCACTCGACGGCGCCGGCATCGAGCTGGTCTGCCTCGCGGGCTTCATGCGGCTGTTGACCGACGGTTTCGTCGAGCGCTGGCGCGACCGGATGATCAACATCCATCCCTCGCTGCTGCCCGCCTTCAAGGGTATCAACGTCCACGAGCGTGTGCTCGCCGCCGGCGTGGGCCTCACCGGCTGCACCGTGCACTTCGTCCGCCCCGCCATGGACCAGGGCCCCATCATCGTGCAGGCCGCCGTGCCGGTGCTGCCCGGCGACGACGCCGCGCGGCTCGCCGAGCGGGTTCTCGCGCAGGAGCACAAGGCTTATCCGCTGGCCCTTCGTCTCATCGCGGAGGGCCGCGTGCAGGTAAGGGATGAGCGGGTGGAGATCAACGGTGCCTCCGGCCCCGCGATCGCCGCCCTCATGAATCCCACCGGCTGAAGGCCGGCTCTTGCCAATGGCGGACGTTGCGGTATAGGTCCCCTGGAAAACCAGGGAGAAAGAGCGCATGGCCGTCGATCAGGAAACCGAACGCCACCGCGCGATGTGGATCAACTTCACCCGGCTGATGAAGTGGTCAATCGCCGGGATTATCCTGGCGGTGGTGGCATTGCGGCTGCTGACGCTCTAGCCGAGCCCGCGCCGCCTCAAGGGCAGATATCGACGCCCGCGAAAAAGAACGCGATCTCCGTCCGCGCGTTCTCGGCAGAGTCCGAGCCGTGCACGGAATTCGCCTCGATCGATTCCGCGAAGTCCTTGCGGATTGTGCCGGGCGCCGCCTTCGTGGGGTCGGTCGCGCCCATGATCTCGCGATTGAGCGCGACCGCGTTCTCGCCCTCGAGGACCTGCACGACCACGGGCCCCGAGATCATGAACGCGACGAGGTCGTTGAAGAACGGCCGCGCCTGGTGCACGGCATAGAACTGCTCCGCCTGCGCGCGCGAGAGCTGCAGCCGTCGTTGCGCCACGATCCGCAGCCCGCGGTCCTCGAAGCGGGCGTTGATCTTGCCCGTGAGATTGCGGCGGGTCGCGTCCGGCTTGATGATCGACAACGTGCGCTCAAGGGCCATGGTCGGCGGTACTCCCACTACGGCGACATAAAATTGCGCGGCGTTATAGCGGCGCCCGCAAGGGCTGGCAATCGCGGGACCTGTGGCGCATCAGCGCACGGAGGTCGCGCCCTTCCATGCCGCCAGCGTTGCCCGAACCGCTGCTGACGGCTCGAAATCGACGCTGGGGTGCCGGACCGGCACCCACTGGAAGCGCTCGCAGAACAGCCGGCCCGAATGAGGCGGAGACCGATAGTCGTAAGGTGCGAGCGGGCGCAGGCTCTCCTGCTGCAGGCGGACGTAACGGAGGTTCAGCCGCTCGGAGCGGTAGATCGCGAGCAGCTCGGCCTTGAAGCGCGCCTCCTCGGCGCTGAGGGTCAGGACATCCTCGGTCCCATTGGGCTGCGGGAAAGCCTGAGAGCGCACCCGGCCGCCCGCCAGGTTGTACTCCGCGAATTCTCGCACCGGCAGCCCGCCGACGAAGCGCGCGGCCAGGAAATTCGTGACATCGTGATCCTGGTGGCCGCCCTCCCAGGCGGACGTCCAGATCTCGTCGATCCGGCGCTCTATGAGCGTCCGCGAGATCGTGGTCATCGCCTCGTCGAGGTGCGCCTTGAGGGTGCGCGAGGGCCAGTCGAGGAAGGCCGCGGGCGAGATGCCGAGCGCGACAGCCGCCTGCTCGGCCTCTTCTCGGCGGCGTTCGACCAGGGACGCGTAGCGTGCCCGCCGCCACGGCCACAGGCGCTCCGGCGCGGGAACGCCCGTGGTGAGATAAAGCCCGGCGATCTCGGCACCGCCGGCCCGTGCCCGGGCGATGGCGATGGCGCAGCCGACCACCTCGTCGTCGGGATGCGGGATCAGGATCAGCGGCCGCGCGGCGCTCACGCGGCGGGGCGGCGGCGCTCCGCAACCTCGCGCCAATGCGGCAACAGATCCGTCGCGAGCACGTCGTCCCAGGACGGCAGCCGCCGCTCCGCGTAGGCGCGCGCCGCATGCGACATGTCCCGGCGCCGGTCAGGATCTCCGGCGAGAGCGCCGATCGCCTCGGCCCACGCGCCGGCATCCCCGCCCGGAAGGACGTGGCCGGTCACGTTCTCGATCAAGAGTCGACCACAGCTGCTGCGGGCGGAGACCATGACCGGCAGGCCCGAGGCCAGCGCCTCCAGCACCACGTTCCCATATTCCTCAATCTCCGAGGGGAAGGCGAAGAGGTCCGAGGACGCATAAATCGTGGCGAGCATCTCCCGCTCGATGTTGCCGGGGCAGCTCGCGCGCGATCCCAAGCGCTCGAGAATCGTCGCCCGTTCGTCGCCGTCGCCCGCGCAGAGCAGGTGGATGGGAAGGCCGCGCTGCACCAGGGACACGAAGGCATCCGCGATCAGGCCGACATTCTTTCCCCGATTGAGGCGCCCGACGTACAGCACCACGATCGTCCCGGGCGCGATGCCGAACTCGGACGCGAGCCAGCCGCGGTTCCGGTTCGCCGGACGGAACAGCTGGTGCTCGATGCCTCGGCGCAGGAGCGCGACGCGTCCGGGCATGGCGCGGGTCGCGACCTCGAGCTGGCTCGGCCGCGAGACCAGCACGAAATCGCAGGCTCGATGGTAGCGATCGAGCTGCCGAAGCATGCGGCGCTCGACGAACTCCGGCACGCACAGGCCGTCGCGCAGCATGCGCGCCACGACGCCTCGGCCGAACAATTTGTCGATGGTCTGCGCCGTGAAGACCCGCGCGTATTCCGGCGTGTTCGTGTGGACGGAATTGACCAGGGGTATGTGCCGCCGACGCGCCACGCGGAGCGCCGTGCGGGCGTGGGTGAAATAGCCGTCGGTCGTGTGGATCACGTCGAACCCGCCGAGCGCTTTCGCGATCCTGGGATGCCAGGGCGCGAGGTCGGTGTGATCCGGCACATGAGAAAGGAAGCCCACGCGAGCCGTGCTGAAGACCGACGGCACGATCGTGTATCTCACGGTGTCGGCGAGCTTGATCTCGCGGGGCTCGTTGCCGGTGAAGTAGACCGTCAGGTCGAGGTCGCCGGGCCGGCGCGCGGCCGCCTCGGCGAGCCGGGTCCAGCATTTGACGTGGCCCCCGGAATGCGGCCCGAACGGCAGATCCACGAGCACGCCGACGCGCAGCGTGCGCACTCGGAGCGACCGGAGCTCGATCCCTGCCTCGATTTCGATGCTTTGTGGCGGCTGAAACATGCGATCGAGATACCCTTTTCGTCGATGAGGTTGATGCCTCGACGTTCAGGTGGCCGAGCGCGCTGCGACGATCGGTTGCTCCGATGACCTCGCACTCGTTCGGTTTTCACAGAGCCTTCGGCGGCAACCTTTGGCAGCCTCCGACAGTCCGCTCGTCGCCTATAGCCGCGGGCGCCGTGGGCCGTCAATAGCAGGCGTCTCACGAGCCCGTGTTCTTCTGCGTACGCAGGTCTCGGCCCGCGGCATCCCCGCCGAGGCGCGCCCCATGCTAGTCCCGGTCGAGGTCCGCGAGGGTCTCGCCTGCCCATCGTTTGAGCATTCCGTGACCCTCGCTAATTTGCCACGCGAAGACCACGGGGGCGGGACCTGATCCTCGGTGTCCCCGTGGTCTTCGCGTGGCAAATTAGCGAGGGTCACGGAATGCTCA
>DATFRA010000202.1:0-2064 GCA_035263705.1 Allostellaceae bacterium | reverse complement strand
CGAGCAGGGCGCAGCGAAGCCACGTCGTTCTTGTCATGGTCCTCTCCTCCAAGGCCGGCTTTTGTGCACCAGCGCGGTGCACATCATGAACCGGACGTCCCGGCCGTGCAAGCTAGGAGAAACCGAAGAGCCTCTTCGGATTGTCGACCAGGATCTGCCTGCGCGTCGCCTCGTCCGGCGCCCAGGTCCCGAGCAGATTCCAGAGCGCGATCGACCCCACCTTGTCGGCGAAGGAGAGGTGCGGGTAGTCGCTCCCCCAGATCAGGCGGTCGGGCGCGGACTCGATAAGGGCGCGCGCCATGGGCGCGACGTCGGCGAATCCCGGAGCCGCAGACATGCGGTACACGCCGGTGAGCTTCACCCAGCAGCGGCGCTCGCCATGGCGCAGCAGCTCGATGAGCTGCCTGAATCCCGGCTGGTCGACCCCCTGCTTCGCCTGGAACATGCCGAAGTGGGCGAGGGTGAAGTCGACCTTGAGCTTCCTCAAGGTCGGCACCAGCTCCTCGGTGAGCCAGCCTGGCGTGAGGAAGTCGAGGTGCCAGCCGATCTCGGCGCAGCGCGCGGCGAGCCTGGCGATGCGCGGCATCAGCTTCGGCGCGAATCCCGATTCGAAGGGCTTCACCGGCGAGAGATTCACGCGAACGCCGCGCACGCCGGCGGCGTCGAGGCCCGCCAGCTCCTCGTCGGGAGCGTTCTCGTCGACATCGACGATGCCGCGGCAGCTCTGCGGGCCCACCTCGCGCATCGCGTCGAGCATGCAGCGGTTGTCCCGCCCGTAAGCGCTCGGCTGCACAAACACGTAGCGCGAGACGCCGAGCTCGCGGGCGAGACTCAGGTATTCGGCGAGCGGGGCGAGCGGCGGCGCGTAGCGCAGCTCGCTCCCGTAGGGATAGCGCTGCGCGGGGCCGAACACGTGGAAGTGGGCGTCGCAGCCGCCGGAGGGCGAGGTGAATGCAGGCTGGCCGTCGTGATCCGACATCGTCACTCCGCCGTCGCGCCCGATTCGCGCACGACCTTCGCCCACTTCGCCGTCTCCGAGCGGATGTAGGCGGCGAATTCCTCGGGCGTGCTGCCGACGGGCTCCGCGCCCTGTGCCGAGAGGCGCTCGACCACGTCGGGCAGGTGCAGGATCGCCACGATCTCGCGGTTGAGCTTGCCGATCACCTCGGCGGGTGCCCCGGCGGGCAGCACCACGCCGTGCCAGGTAATCGCTTCGAAGCCGGGAAGGCCCGCTTCGTCCAGCGTCGGCAGGTCCGGCGCCGCCGGCGAGCGCTTCAGGCTCGTCACCGCGAGCGCGCGCAGCTTGCCGTCCTTCACGTGAGGCAGCGCGGGCGGCATGGTCGAGAACATGACCTGCACCTGGCCGCCAAGCAGGTCGGCGAGGGCGGGCGAGGCACCCTTGTACGGGACGTGCACCAGCTTGACGCCCGCCATCGAGTTGAACAGCTCGCCCGCGAGCTGCGCGGGCGTGCCGAAGCCCGAGGACGCGAAGTTGATCTTGCCCGGGTTCTTCTTCGCGAGCGCCACCAGCTCGCCGACGGTCGCGACGTTCAGAGAAGGGTTCACCACCAGCACGTTCGGTGTGGACGCGGCGAGGGTCACCGGTGCGAGGTCGCGCTGCGGGTCGAAGGGCATGGACTTGAACAGGCTCGCGTTGATCGCGAGCGGCCCGGCCGAGCCCATCAGCATGGTGTACCCGTCCGGCGTGCTCTTCGCGACGATATCGGTGCCGATGTTGCCGCCCGCGCCCGGGCGGTTGTCGACCACCACCTGCTGGGAAAGACGCTCGGAGAGCTTCTGCGCGATCGAGCGGGCGATGATGTCGGTACCGCCGCCGGGCGGGAAAGCGACGACGAAGCGGATCGGCCTCGAGGGATAGACATCCGCGTGCGCTCCCCACGCCGCGCACATCGCGGCGAGCAGCAGCGCGGCGCGGACCCTCATCTCCTCTACTTCCTCTCGCGCTTCGCGAAATATTCGCGCGCGGTGCGGAAGCCGCCGAGCGCGGCCGGATAGCCGCAGTAGATCGCCGAGTGCAGCAGGATCTCGCCGATCTCCTTCTTG
>DATFRA010000201.1:0-2951 GCA_035263705.1 Allostellaceae bacterium | reverse complement strand
CGGGCTCCAAGGCCGGCCTCGTGCCGCTGCACGCGTGGCTGCCGCTCGCGCATCCGGCAGCCCCCAGCCATGTCTCGGCGCTGATGAGCGGCGTCATGACCAAGGTCGCCGTCTACGGGTTCGTCCGTATCGTCTTCGATCTGGTCGGCCCCCCCGCATGGTGGTGGAGCATCGTGGTGCTCACGCTCGGCGGCATTACGGCAGTGATGGGCGTGCTCTACGCGCTCATGCAGCACGACCTCAAGCGGCTGCTCGCCTACCACACCGTGGAAAATATCGGAATCATCTTCATCGGGCTCGGCCTCGCGCTCGCGTTCAAGACGCACGGCGCGGACTTTGCGGCAGCGCTGGCGATGACGGCCGGTCTGCTGCATGTGTTCAACCACTCGGTCTTCAAGAGCTTGCTGTTCTTCGGCGCCGGCGCTGTGCTCACTGCGACCGGCGAGCGCGACATGGAGCATCTCGGCGGCCTCATCCATCGCATGCCGCAGACGGCCTTCGTGTTTCTCGTGGGCTGCGCCGCGATTTCAGCCTTGCCGCCGCTCAATGGCTTTGTCTCGGAGTGGCTGACCTTCCAGGCCATCCTGCTGAGCCCGCAATTATCGTCCTGGGGTCTCAAGCTGCTGGTGCCCGCCGTCGGAGCACTGCTCGCGCTGTCGGCGGCGCTTGCCGCCGCTTGCTTTGTCAAGGCATTCGGCGTGACTTTTCTCGGGCGCCCGCGCACTCCGGCGGCGGAGCGCGCGCAGGAAACCGACCGGTTCTCGCGCGCCGCGATGTGCTTCCTCGCCGCACTTTGCCTGGTTGCGGGAATTCTGCCGGGACTGTTCATCGATGCGCTCGCGCCGGTCGTGCAGGCATTTGTCGGGGCACGGATGCCGGTGCAGTCCGGCGTCGAATGGCTCTCGATTGTGCCGATCGCCGAAAGTCGCAGTTCCTACAACGGACTGCTCGTGTTCCTGTTCATGGTCATATCCGGGACGCTGATGGCGTTCGCTATCCACCGACTGGCATCCGATCGGCTACGGCGTGCGCCCGCCTGGGATTGTGGCTATCCCGATCCCAGTCCGGTCACGCAATACAGCGCGTCAAGCTTCGCCCAGCCAATCCGCCGCGTCTTCGGGACCGTCGTCTTCCGCGTGCGCGAGCATGGCGAGATGCCCCCACCCGGCGACACACGGCCGGCGCGCCTGACCGTGGAGTTGCACGACCGCGTCTGGGACGCTCTCTACGCGCCCGTCGCCAACGCGGTCGGCTTTGCCGCCGACCGGCTCAACCGACTGCAGTTCCTGACCATCCGTCAATTCCTCAGTCTTGTCTTCGCCTCCCTGGTGACCCTGCTGCTGGTGCTGGCGATATGGCCGTGATCGTTGATCTCGCCGTGCAGGGCGCGCAGATGCTGTTGGTGCTGCTGTTGGCGCCGCTGCTCACGGGCCTGGTTCGCAAGACCAAAGCGAGGTTCCTCCGCCGGCGCGGGCCGCCGCTCCTGCAGCCTTATCGCGATCTCGTTCGCCTCATGCGCAAGGAGGTCGTTCTCGCGGAAAGCGCCTCGTGGCTCTTTCGTGTCATCCCCTACATCATCTTTGCTGCCACCTGGGTGGCGGCCTCACTGGTGCCCACGTTTCGCACAGGGCTTCTCTTCTCATGGTCAGCCGACCTGATCGCCATCATCGCGCTCCTTGGCAGCGCGCGCTTCTTCCTGGCGCTCGCCGGGATGGACGTCGGCACGAGTTTCGGCGGCATCGGGTCCAGCCGCGAGGTGATGATCGCGTCGCTCGCCGAGCCGGCAATGATCATGGTCGTCTTCACGCTGGCGCTGGTTGCCGGCTCGACCCAGCTCTCCACGATGGCCGGCGCGCTCCTGTATTCCGAGGTCGGATTGCGCGTTTCGCTTGGGCTTGCGCTCGTTGCCCTGGTCATGGTCGCGATTGCGGAGAATGCGCGTATTCCGGTCGACAATCCGGCCACGCACCTTGAGCTCACGATGGTGCACGAGGCCATGGTGCTGGAATATTCAGGCCGCCACCTCGCGCTGATCGATCTCGCAGCTGCACTCAAACTGCTGCTGTATTTATCGCTGATCGCCTGCATCTTCATGCCTTGGGGGATTGCACGAGCCGACGCGAGCCTGACCGCGTTGGGGCTGGGGCTCGTGAGCTACTTTGGCAAGCTTGCGGTCGGCGGACTCTTACTCGCGCTGTTCGAAACGTCGATTGCGAAGATGCGCGTATTCCGCGTGCCGGAATTTCTCGGAGCCGCCCTGATGCTCGGGCTGCTTGCGACGCTTCTTCTGTTCGTTTCGCGGAGCCTGTGATGCGCGGCCTCGATTTTGACATCGCCCACTTGCTCGCAGGCTCGCTGGTGCTCATCAGCTTCCTCCAGCTTTATCAGGACCGCCTTTACGCGCTCATCAACATGTTCGCCATCCACGCGTTGGTATTGGCGCTGTCGGTCGCGTGGCAAGCCCACGTGCAGGATGCCCCGCACCTCTACGTCACTGCAGCGATCGCACTCGGCTTCAAGGCCATCGTCATTCCGGTCGCTCTCCATCGCATCATCGTGCGCCTCGGCATCCACCGCGAGATCGAGAAGGTGGTCGGGGTCGGCGCCGCCATGCTGCTCGGTATGGGGCTCGTCGCACTATCGATGGTGGTGATGCTCCGGGTGACGGCGGGTGCCGATCCGCTCGCACGCGAGGACCTCGCCTTCGCCCTTTCGGTCGTGCTGCTCGGGCTTCTGATGATGGTGACCCGGCGTAACGCGGTGAGCCAGGTGGTCGGCTTCATGTCGCTGGAGAATGGCCTCGTGCTCGCGGCGACCGGCGCCAAGGGCATGCCGCTCGTGGTCGAGATCAGCGTCGCCTTCTCGATCCTGATTGCCTTCATCGTCATCGGCATTTTTCTGTTCCGCATCCGCGAACGCTTTGACACGGTGGACGTGCAGGCGCTCGACAT
>DATFRA010000200.1:0-3456 GCA_035263705.1 Allostellaceae bacterium | reverse complement strand
GCTCGGGCCCTACACCATCGCCTATCAGACCTACGGCAAGCTCAACGCCGCGCGCAGCAACGCAATCCTGATCTGTCACGCGCTCAGCGGCGACCAGTATGTCGCCGAGCCGCATCCCGTCACCGGCAAGCCCGGATGGTGGTCGACGCTCGTGGGGCCCGGCAAGGTGCTCGACACCGACCGCTATTTCCTGATCGGCTCGAACGTTCTCGGCGGCTGCATGGGCTCCAGCGGGCCGATGGAGATCAATCCCGCGACGGGCCGGCCCTGGGGCCTGAGCTTCCCGGTAATCACCATCGCCGACATCGTGCGCGCCCAGAAGCAGCTCATCGACCACCTCGGCATCGAGACGCTGTTCTGCGTCACCGGCGGCTCCATGGGCGGCATGCAGGTGCTGCAGTGGGCCGCAAGCTATCCGGACCGCGTCTTCTCGGCGGTGCCCATCGCGACGGCGGCTCGGCATTCCGCGCAGAACATCGCCTTCCACGAGGTCGGCCGCCAGGCGATCATGGCGGACCCCGAATGGGCGCAAGGCAACTATCAGGAGCTGGGCCGACGGCCCTCGCGCGGCCTCGCGGTCGCCCGCATGGCCGCGCACATCACCTATCTCTCCGAGCAGGCGCTGCACCGGAAATTCGGCCGGCAGCTCCGCAACCGCGACAGCGTCACCTACGGCTTCGATGCGGACTTCGAGGTGGAGAGCTATCTCAGGCATCAGGGCATCAGCTTCGTCGACCGTTTCGACGCCAATTCCTATCTCTACATCACGCGGGCCTGCGACTATTTCGACCTCGCGGCGGAGCACGGCGGCGTGCTCGCGAACGCCTTCCGCGGCACCGGCACGCGTTTCTGCGTGATCTCCTTCACCAGCGACTGGCTCTATCCGACCTCCGAGAACCGCATGATCGTGCACGCGCTCAATGCCGCCGCCGCCAACGTGAGCTTCGTCGAGGTCGAGACTGACAAGGGGCACGACGCCTTCCTGCTGGACGAGCCCGAGTTCTTCTCGACGCTGCGCGGATTCCTCGACGGCTGCGCCGAGCGCCGCGGCCTGACCGCGCGATGACGGCGCAAGCCGCGGCGCTCGCAGGCGCACCCGCCGCCGGCGCTCCGATCCTGCCGAAGCTGCGCGGCGACCTCGCGATGGTGGCGGACCTGATCGAGCCGGGCTCGCGCGTGCTCGACGTCGGCTGTGGCGAGGGCGAGCTCCTGGCCCATCTCGCACGCGCCAAGAGCGTCGATGGCCGCGGCATCGAGCTTTCGCAATCCGGCGTCAACGCCTGCGTCCGGCACGGACTCTCGGTGATCCAGGGCGACGCCGACAGCGACCTCGCGGCCTACCCCTCGGGCTCCTTCGATTACGTGGTGCTGAGCCAGACGCTGCAAGCGACGCGCAACCCGCGTCGCGTCATCGAGCACCTGGTGCGCATCGGCCGGCGCGCCATCGTGTCGTTCCCGAATTTCGGCCATTGGCGGATCCGGCTCCACATCCTCATGACCGGACGGATGCCGGTGACGCACCTGCTGAACCATAGCTGGTACGACACGCCGAACATCCATCTGTGCACGGTCCGCGACTTCGTGATGCTGACCGGCGAGCTCGGCATCGCCATCGAGAAGAGCGTGACGCTCGACCGCGCCGGCCGCCCCTTCTCCCTCGACCCCCGCGGCAGCCTCGCCAACCTGCTCGCCGAGCAGGGCCTCTTCATGCTGAACCGCCAAAGCGAGTGATGCCGATGCCGGGCGGTTGGCTCGCGTTCGGGCTGGCGCTCGCGACAATCGGTTTTGCCCCGGCACTTGCCTTCGGAGGCTCGAGCAACGCCGACCCCTGGGGTCGCGTGCTGACGCCGACCGCCGGTCCCGCGCGGATCATCGGGGGTCCCGCCAGCGGCTGCGTCGCCGGGGCTGCGCGCCTGCCGCCGGATGGCATCGGGTATCAAGCGATTCGCTTGGGCCGGCACCGCAACTTCGGCCATCCCGACACGGTCGCCTTCGTGGAGCGGCTCGGCAAGGCGGCTGCGGCCGTCGGGTTGGAGCCCTTCTATGTCGGCGACATGGCGCAGCCGCGGGGCGGGCCGATGACGTCGGGTCACGCGGCGCATGAGAACGGCGTCGATGTCGACATCTGGTTCAACCTCGATCCCAAGCCCGCGCTGCCGGCGGCGGCGCGCGAGGAGGTCGAACTGCCCTCGATGGTGCTGCCGGACAAGAGCGACATCGACCGCGCGCGGTTCGGCGAGCGGCAGGTGCGCCTGCTGCGGCTCGCGGCGGGCGACGCGCGCGTCGACCGCATCTTCGTGCATCCCACCATCAAGCGCGCACTTTGTGACAGCGTCGGCGGCGCGCGCGACGGCGACAACACGTGGCTGCACAAGATCCGCCCCTGGTACGGCCACGACGAGCATTTCCATGTGCGCCTCGGCTGTCCCGCGAGCTCGCCCGATTGCGTGGGGCAGTCGCCGGTGCCGCTGGGCGACGGCTGCGATGCCTCGCTCGATTGGTGGTTCACACATCCGCCGGCGTTGGTTCCCGGCCCGGTGGTTCTGAAGCCGCCGCGCCGGCCCTTGCCCAAGGCGTGCGCCGCGCTCCTATCGAGGAAGTAGCTAGGTGTGCAGCGAGGCGATGAGCGCGCTGATGCCGGCCCAACAGATCTGGATGCCGATGCACACGAGGATGAAGGCCGAGAGGCGCAGCATGACATTGGTGCCGGTCCTGCCCAGCACGTCTTCCAGACGGTCGGCGAAGCGGTAGCAGACGTAGATGGTGAGCGCGATCGCGAGGATGCCGGCGACGGCACCGCTGGCGATGAGCGCGAGCTCCCCCAGCCCGCTTGCGCCCTGTGGCCGCTGGCTGCCGAGCGTGATCGCGACCGTGATGGATCCCGGGCCAACCGTGAGCGGCAGGGTGAGCGGATAGAAGGCATCCGGCTCCTCGGCGCGGGCGGCGTCCGCGGGTGGGGCCGGCCGCGTGTCCGTCTCCTGGTTGAGCAGGGTCCAGCCGGCTGATGTCACCACGAGGCCGCCGGCGACCCGCACCACTGGCAGCGTGAGCCCAAAGAACTCCAGCACATGCGAGCCCACGAAGAGCGAGCCCAGGAGCAGCAAGAAACCGTTGAGCGCCACGCGGCCGGCGAGCCGCTGGCGCACGCGCCGCGAAAACCGGCGGGTCAAGTTCAGGAACACCGGCGCGCCGCTCACGGGATTCACAATCGAGAACAGCGCCGCATAGACCAGGAGGAACGAGTTGAGCGCCTCTCCGACGATGAGCTGGCTCAGTTGCGGCACGCCAGGATCCTCAACGCCCGGCGATTAGGCCCTGGCGCGTCGCGGGCGAGGCGCCGGTGGGCATCGGGAGATAGACCTGCTGGCGGCGCTTCAGCCGGCGGGTCTCGGCGCTCTTGGCGTAGACCTCCTTCGTCGCTTCCACCAGCACGACGCCGGCGAAGGTGGTAAACCA
>DATFRA010000199.1:0-2452 GCA_035263705.1 Allostellaceae bacterium | reverse complement strand
GGCGTATTCGGCGTTGAGTTCCAACCACTTCTCAAGTCCCGGCTCGGTGTCGGGCTTGATCGCCTCGGCCGGGCATTCGGGCTCGCAGACACCGCAGTCGATACACTCGTCAGGATGGATGACGAGCATGTTCTCGCCTTCATAGAAACAATCGACCGGACACACCTCGACACAGTCCAAGTACTTGCATTTAATGCAGTTTTCGCTGACGACATAGGTCATGAAGGAACGCTCCGCCGGCCCATCGGCTGGGCAGGTGCTAGCGCATGACCACATGTTGCGCAAGCAGCCATGCCGCCGACACATAGGGACAAGATCCGCCGAGCCTGATCCCTCGGATGGAACCTGCTCCAGTAAAGACGGAACCTGCTCCAGTAAAAACGGAACCTGCTCCAGAAGAACGCACCAAGGGGCAAGGGGGCACCGCCTGCCACCAGGTGCAAACTCAAGTCCGCTGTCAGGCCAGCGGGTCCTGCCGCCGGGTGAACTTGGCGATGGCCCGACGCTCTTGCTTGGTTGGCCGCCCCCGGCCGGGTTCCCGCACGGCAACCGGCGCGGGCGCCTCGACCGTGGATTTAAGGCCCGAATCCAGCGGTGCAAGATCCTCGTAGAGTGCCCTGCCCGCCTCGGCGGCGCCGCGGCGCGGCGCAAATCCCGCAACCCTGAGCAGGCGCACGCGTGCGTCGAGCGCGATCGTCAGCACGTCGCCCGCCTTCACTGCCTTTGCGGGTCCGGCAACGCGCTCGCCATTAAGCCGCACGTGACCGGCGGCTGCCAGCGCCGCCGCGGCACTGCGCGTGCGCACAATTCGTGCATGCCACAGCCATTTGTCGACGCGCTGGCGTTCCTCGCTCGCGCCGCCGCGCTCGCCGGCAATTTGCCGTCCAGGGCTTGATTCGTCTCGGCCCAATCGGGTGTCGCTCGTGTTTGCGCGTGATCACGCGCTCGTGCCGCGAACCCGAAGTGCGCACACGGTTTGCGGGCGCATGCGGTCGCAAACTTCGGAATCGGGACACTGGACCAACGCACATTCCGGCGAAAGCCTGCACCGGACTTGATCCGGGGTGGGGCACCGATTCGCCGACAAGAACATGCGCCAAACAAACGAATCTAGAGCGCGTTCCGATTCCGTAGGAACGGACGTGTTCTAGGTCTTTTCCTTTTCGTTCGCCTCGAGTTGCGCCTTGAGCGCGGCGAGTTTGGCGAAAGGCGAGTTCGGATCAGGCTCGCGGCTGCCGCGCTCGCGCGGGCTCTTCTCGCTCGTCGCAAAGATGCGGTGCTCGTCGCGGCGATCGGGGCGGCGATCCGGGCGGCCATCGCGACGATCCGGGCGATCTCCGCGATCCCGCCGCGGGCGATCCTGGCGGTCCGGCCGACCTTGCCGGTCCCCGCGGTCGGGCCGACCTTGGCGCCGTCCACGGCGCTCCTGCGCCGGCTCCGCAGCCGCCGCCACGTCGGTCGGCGACGCAGCACCCACCACCGCCCCGTCGGCACCGGCCGGCGGCGAAGCGCCGGGCGCGGCTTCGCCCGCTTCGACACGCGGCCGGCGCGCGCCGCGCGGATGGCGCCGTGGACCTCGGCGATCGTCGGAGCGCCCGCCTGGCCGCCATACCTCGATCAACTGAGGCTCCGCAGTCGCCGCAGCAGGCGCGCCGGCAGTTGGTTCGACGGCTGGCTCGCCTGGCGGTTGCTCGCCTGACGGTTGATCGCCTGTAGGCGACGCGTCGGCTGAAGTCTCGGTGGCGACGACTGGCGCCTCGGCCGCCTCCATGGCATCGGCCGCCGCCGACGCGGTCTCGACGGACGCGGTCTCAACGGGCGGCGGCTCAACGGATGCCGGCTCGACGGGCACCGGCCCGGCGGACACCGCCTCGGCGGACACCGCCTCGACGGACACCGCCTCGACGGACGTGGTCTCGACGGACGTGGTCTCGACGGATGCCGGCTCGATGGATGCGGTTGACGCTTCGACTGCCGCGGATTGGGCGTGCGCCGGTTGCGCTGGCTCGTGCTCAGAGACCCCCACAGGGTCCGGCACGATCGGGGACGCCGCCGCGGCGATGACCTCCGCTTGCGGTTCCGTCGGCTCCTCGACTGCATCGGGCTGTGACGTCGCCCGCTCGCTGTCGGCGGCCGGCTCCTGCGGGATGGCGGGCTCGGACGGCGGCGGTGCGGCCGGCGGTTCGGGGGGCTTCGGCCGCTTCTCCATGCGGTAGCCGAGCGCGCGCAGGATCGAGGCGAAATCCTCGCCGGAGGAACCGGTAAGCGACGTCATCGCCTGCGTGACCGTGAAGCAGCGGCCGTCGACCGCGCCGGCCGGCTTCTCGGCCGCGCCCTCGCGCCAGGCGAGCGTCGGCCGGATCAGGTCGGCGAGCCGCTCCAAAATGTCGACGCGCACGGCACGCTCGCCGCAGACGCGGTAGCCGCTTGCGCGATAGAGCGCCTTCGGCGT
>DATFRA010000198.1:0-6001 GCA_035263705.1 Allostellaceae bacterium | reverse complement strand
TGCCGGTCTCGGCGTCGATGACGATCGAGGTCAGGCCCTGCCGGCCCGACTGCGCGGAGTGCGCATAGTGAGTCTTGCGGCTCGCGTCGGCCGAGCCCGTGGGCCACGCCGCCATGACAACCGACAGCACAGCGATGGCGGCATAGGCCCGCACATCGCGCAATCCCACCAAAGCCCGAACGCCCACGACCACCCCTCCGACAAGGTTCGGCCACAATTCAAACACGGCAAGGTTAAGGAACTCTAGCAGGGATGTCCATGATTTCCCGAGGCTTTGCTCGAAATCTTTTGCGGACCCGTTTGAATCCGTTAACCAATTTCGCCTCCTAGGCTAGAGTCCGCCCTTGTTGCAATGCAACCTTCACGAAGGTCGTTCTGTCTTGGAGCGCTTGCAAATTGCGGCCGTTTCGTGATAGCAGGTTATGCTGCAACGCAACATACGAGTCGAGGAGTATCCGATGGCGAAGAAATCCGGCAAGAGCACGGCTCCCGTGGCGGCGCAGGTGCCGGTGCTGATGGCGCCCGCCTGGCCGACCGCGCGCGGCGCCGCCGAGGGTATTCGCCTCGGCTACGAGGGCCTCGCGACACAAGGGAAGGACACGCTGTCCGCCTTTGTCGCGGCCAACGCCGCCTTCAGCCAGGCGCTCGAGCGCATGAGCCTCGAAGTGGTGAGCCTCGCCCGCACCGCGGTGGAGAGCGCCGCCGCGACGGGTGCGGGCATGGTGGATGCGAAGTCCCTCGATGACGTCGTGGCGCTCCAATATGAGTTCGGCAAGGGCTGCGTCGAGCGCTTCATCGCCGCCGGCGCCCGGCTCTCCGAGCTCGCGCTCAAGGCCGCGAGCGAGGTCTACGAGCCGCTGGGGGCGCGCGCGGAGAAAGCGATCGAGGTACTGAAGAAGCCGCTCGCCGCGTGATCCCGCCGCCGGCCGTCGAGCCGGCTGATCTCGACGACCTCAGGCATGGGTCGCCCTTCCCTGGCCCGGTGGAGCCTCCGCCGGGCCACTCTTTTGCCCTGATTACGCCCGCGTTAACCAGTGCGGTCGCAGGCTCTCGCGGCGACGCGCAGGACTCCATTGCAAAGGTCACAACTGCGAGAGGCGGGGAAAGCCCTTCCCCCCGGACAGGCGATGCCAATATCATGAGATATGGTGTGCCATTCGGTTCGGGCTCCATGAGCGACACTGAGAAACGCAATGGCGAGGGACCAAGCACCGGCGTCATCGTCAAAGCGAAGCCCAAGACGAAGAAGCCGGCGATGTACAAGGTCCTCATGCTGAACGACGATTACACGCCCATGGAGTTCGTCGTGCATATCCTGGAACGTTTCTTCGCGAAGACCCGCGAGGAGGCGACCCGGATCATGCTGCACGTTCACCGCCGCGGCGTCGGGATCTGCGGCGTCTACACCTACGAGGTGGCGGAGACCAAGGTCACGCAAGTGATGGATTTTTCCCGCCAGCATCAACACCCGCTGCAATGCACGCTGGAGAAGGAATAGAGCAGGGCAAGCTTCGGTAGTTTCAGGATCAGGAAGGACGACGCGTTCATGCTTTCGCGGAATCTCGAGAAGACCCTCCATCGCGCGCTCGGCTACGCCAACGAGCGCAAGCACGAGTATGCGACGCTCGAGCACCTTCTGCTGGCGTTGACCGAGGATCAGGATGCCGTCGCCGTGCTGCGCGCCTGCACGGTCGACCTCGAGAAGCTCCGCCGCGACATCCTCGCTTACGTCGACAACGAGCTCGCGAACCTGATCTCCTCGAACGGCGACGACGCCAAGCCGACCGCGAGTTTCCAGCGCGTGCTGCAGCGTGCCGCGATCCACGTACAATCCTCGGGCCGCGAAGAGGTGACCGGCGCCAACGTGCTGGTCGCGATGTTCGCGGAGCGCGAGAGCCACGCCGTCTATTTCCTGCAAGAGCAGGACATGACGCGCTTCGACGCTGTCAATTACATCTCGCACGGCATCGCCAAGGCGCCGGGCCGCTCCGAGACCCGGCGCGTCCAGGGCGCCGACGAGGAGGAGCGGCTGGAGAAACCCTCCAAGCGCACCCACGACGCGCTCGACGCCTATTGCGTCAACCACAATAAGAAGGCGAAGAGCGGCAAGATCGACCCACTGATCGGCCGCGAGGCCGAGGTGGAGCGCACCATCCAGATCCTGTGCCGGCGCAGCAAGAACAACCCGCTCTATGTCGGCGAGCCCGGCGTCGGCAAGACCGCCATCGCCGAGGGCCTGGCGCGCCGGATCGTGCAGCGCGAGGTGCCCGACGTGCTGCTGAACGCGCAGATCTTCGCGCTGGACATGGGGGCGCTGCTCGCCGGCACGCGTTACCGCGGCGATTTCGAGGAGCGACTCAAGGCGGTGCTCGCCGAGCTCGAGGCGATGACGGGCGCCATCCTGTTCATCGACGAGATCCACACCGTGATCGGCGCGGGCGCCACCTCGGGCGGCGCCATGGATGCGTCCAACCTGCTCAAGCCCGCGCTCGCCAGCGGCAACATCCGCTGCAACGGCTCGACGACCTACAAGGAATACCGCAACTACTTCGAGAAGGACCGCGCGCTGGTGCGGCGCTTCCAGAAAATCGACGTCAACGAGCCCACTGTCGAGGACTCCGTCAAGATCCTGCGCGGTCTCAAGCCCTATTACGAGCGGCACCACAAGGTGCGCTACACCGCGGACGCGATCCGCGCGGCGGTTGAACTCTCCTTCCGCTACATCAACGACCGCAAGCTGCCGGACAAGGCAATCGACGTGATCGACGAGGTGGGCGCCGCGCAGATGCTGCTGCCCGAGAGCAAGCGCCGCAAGACCATCACCACCAAGGAAGTCGAGGCGGTGGTGGCGACCATGGCGCGCATTCCGCCAAAGAGCGTCTCGCGCGACGACAAGGAAGTGCTCAAGAACCTCGAGCGCGACCTCAAGACCATGGTGTTCGGCCAGGACAAGGCGATCGACCTCTTGACCTCCGCGATCAAGCTCGCGCGCGCCGGCTTGCGCGAGCCCGAGAAACCGATCGGCAGCTATCTCTTCTCGGGCCCCACCGGCGTCGGCAAGACCGAGGTCGCCCGCCAGCTCGCGCGCACCATGGGGATCGAGATCACCCGCTTCGACATGTCGGAGTACATGGAGCGCCACACGGTCTCGCGGCTGATCGGCGCGCCGCCGGGCTACGTCGGCTTCGACCAGGGCGGGCTCTTGACCGACGCGATCGACCAGCACCCGCACTCGGTGCTGCTGCTCGACGAGATCGAGAAGGCGCATCCCGACCTCTTCAACATCCTCCTGCAGGTGATGGATTACGGGAAGCTCACGGACCACAACGGCAAGACCATCGATTTCCGGAACGTGATCCTGATCATGACCACCAACGCCGGCGCCTCCGATCTCGCCAAGGCCGCGATCGGCTTCGGTTCGGAGGTGAGAGTGGGCGACGACGAGGAGGCGATCAACCGGCTCTTCACGCCGGAGTTCCGCAACCGGCTCGACGCCGTTATCTCCTTTGCGGCGCTCTCGCCCGAGACCATCGGCCGCGTGGTCGACAAGTTCATCCTTCAGCTCGAGGAGCAGCTCGCCGACCGCAACGTCACCATCGAGCTCGACGACGAGGCGAGGAAATGGCTGGGCGAGAAGGGCTACGACAAGCTCTTCGGCGCCAGGCCCTTGGCCCGCATCATTCAGGAGCACGTCAAGAAGCCACTCGCCGAGGAGCTGCTCTTCGGCAAGCTGGTCAAGGGCGGCGTGGTGCACGTCCGAGTCAAGGACGGCAAGCTCACGTTCGGCTTCGAGGAAGCCCCGCCGCAGCCCTCGCGCAAGGAGCCGGAGTTCGTGGAGTAGTGTGCTGCGTCCTTCGACGCGCTCCCCTTCGGGTCGCTTGCTCAGGATGACGATTTTTTCTTCGGCAAGAAATAGTTCCGCCTCATCCTGAGCAAGGGCCGCCAGGCCCGCGTCGAAGGACGCACGGATCCATGCCCCTCGCCGATTTCCTCCGCGGCATCCGCGTCGTCGACGTGAGCCAGTTCATTCCGGGGCCGCAGGCGGCGCTGCATCTCGGCGACCTCGGGGCCGACGTGGTGAAGGTCGAGCCGCCCGGCGGCGAGCCGATGCGGACGTTTCCGCCCCTCGATCCCGACGGCGTCGGGGCATCCTACAAGCTCATGAACCGCGGCAAGACCGTGGTGGAGCTCGATCTCAAGACCGAGACCGGCCAGCGCGCGTTCGCCGATCTCATCGCGGCGGCGGACGTGCTGGTCGAGAGCTACCGACCGGGCGTGCTCGATCGCCTCGGGTTCGACCGCAAGACACTCGAGCGGCTCAATCCCGGTCTGGTGCACGTGGCGCTCACGGGCTTCGGCCAGACGGGGCCTTATCGCGCGCGGGCGGGACACGACATCAATTACATGGCGCTCGCGGGCGGGCTCGCGGCGTCGGGCACCGAGGAGCGGCCGGTTGCGGCCTATCCGCCGACCGCCGACCACGCGAGCGCGCTCCAAGCGGCACTCGCGGCGGTGGCGGCGCTGTTCCGCCGGCGCGCGACCGGGCGCGGGGCCTTCATCGACGTGAGCCTCGCGGAGACCGTGCTCGCCTGGCAGGCGATCCCGATGACGCTGGCGCGGCGCGCGGGGCAAGAGCCCCACCGCGGCGCGCAGATCCTCAATGGCGGCACCGCGCGCTACCACGTCTACCGCACGAGCGACGGCAGGTTCATCACGCTCGGTGCCGTCGAGCGGAAATTCTGGGACGCCTTCTGCCGTGCCGTCGGCCACGACGACTGGGCCGTGCGCTACGATGATCCGCTGCCGCAGACCAGGCTCATTGCCGAAGTGGCGGCGCTGATCGCAAGTCAACCTCTCGCAGATTGGGAGTGTGTGATCGATCCCGCGGACTGCTGCTTCCATCCCGTGGTCGATCTCGCCGACCTGCCCGACCATCCACAGATCGCCGAGCGCCGGCTCGTGCATCGCGTGAGCGACGATCCCGCGCTCGTTGAGACGCTGTTCCCGGCCTGGGTCGATGGCGCGCCGCCGGCCCCGCGTGTGCCGCTTCGATTTGCGGCGGTGAGTGACGTTCTCGCCCGCTGGCAAAAATTAGCGCGCTAAGCCCTTGTCCTTTTTTGCGGTTCAGCGCGGTTCGAAGAGCTCGATGGCGTTGCCGGAGGGGTCCTCGCACAGGATCTGCCTGCCGCCGGGGCCCTCGAGGATCTCGTTGCGGAACTTGACGCCTCGCTCCCTGAGTCTCGCCACTAGGCCCGCGAGGTCGTCGGCCTCGATGACAAAGCGGTTCCAGCCGCCGGGCACGGGCTTCCGGCCGTCAGGCATGGGCTTTGCGGCGGAAGCCGGGGGGCCCGCGAGCCACAGCGTCAAGTCGCCGCGCGCGAGGATCGCCATGGCCGGCCCGAATTGCTGCTTGAGCTCGAAGCCGAGCGCGTCGCGGTAAAACGCGATCGCTTGGCCCACGTCCGTCACCAGATATCTCACGGTTGCCATGGTGCGTGTCCTCTCATGCCACCGGCACGGTGCCTTCGATGATAATCCGGTGCATCAGCCGCCTTGCGCCGGCGGGATAATCGGCGTTCGCCTTATGCATGGTGCAGCGGTTGTCCCAGATCACGATGTCGCCGCGACGCCACTTGTGCCGGTATTGGTAGCGCGGCTGGATCGCGTGCCGGGTCAGCTCGTCGAGCAGCCGGTCGCTCTCGGCGCGGTCCATCCCCACGATGTGCGACATGCGGTTGGGGTTCATGTAGAGCGCCTGGCGGTGCGTCTCGGGATGCCGGCGCACCAGTGGGTGCACGACGTCCGGCAGCTGCGCCGCCTCGTCCGCACGCAGGGTCGCGATCGCCGAGCCCTTGCGCGGCGAATCGTATTTGTGCACGACCTTGAGGTCGGCGATCCGCCGCTTCATCTCCGGCGGGAGATCGTCGTGGGCGCGATACATGTTGGTGAATTGCGTGTCGCCGCCGGTCTCCGGCGCCTGGACGCCGTAGAGCATGGTGAG
>DATFRA010000197.1:0-9756 GCA_035263705.1 Allostellaceae bacterium | reverse complement strand
GTGGCGCCACCCGAGGGCGCGCGCTCGAACTTTCCCATGGCGGTCGATGAGGATCAGCACCGCGTTCTCGTGGTCTTCCGGCGTCCACCGCTGCTGTCGGCCTTCGGCAGCCAGGATGGCAGGCCGTTGTCGAGCGTGGAGACCTGCGGTGACGCGGACGATGTCTTCGTGGACTCCAGGCGCCATCGCGTCTACGTCAGCTGCGGCGATGGTGTCATTGACATCCTCGCAGATCGAGGCGCCCGCTACGAGCGCGTCGCGCGCATCCCGACGTCGTCAGGTGCTCGAACCTCTCTCTTCGTGCCGGAAATCGATCGGCTCTACGTCGCGGTGCGCGCCACCATCAGCGAGCCCGCCGCCGTTTGGGTTTTCCGCCCGAGCGATGGCGGATCCAATCCTTGAGATTATCTACACCACCGGCCAGACCCAGAACGCCACGCCCACGAGCGCGATGAAGGCGCCGCTCAAGACCTCGCCATAGCGCTCGAAAGCGCCGAGCCGAACACTTTGTAATCCAGCCGTCGAACAGACGCAGAGCACCACGTAGGTTGCGATCGTACTGAGCGCGAAGACGAGCGACATGGCGACGATGATACCGATGCCGTATTTTGCCGCGGCGAAGAACGCCGGGATGCCCTCTACCATTGGAGAGGAACCCAAGATCAGCAGCAGGGCCGTGCGCGCCGTCGTCTTGTGTCGGTGCTCGTGAAGGGGCGGTTCCTGGTCGAAGAGCAAGGTGATCGGATGTGCCATCTCGGGGAGATGGTCGTGTAAATGTGAATGCGCCGAGCCATGGCCATGTCGATGCAAATGGGTGTGGCGCGTGAGCACCGCGGTTTCGCCGCGTAGCGGCGCATAGAGCGGATCGCTCGCGGACTCGCATCCGTAACTGTGGCCATGATCGTTATGGTCCTCGCTCTCGGCGAATCGGGTCTCGTAGCAGTGAGTGTAACCGCCGTGCCCAAGCGTGATGGTAGCCCCGAAGGTATGCGGCTCCGGGATTTCCTCGGCTGATTCCCAATAAGTGCCGTGCGCCTCGAATAGAAAGACTTGTCGGCTCCCATCGGGTCGATGCGTCTCGACGCTGACTGGGCCTGTCGCGGCGCCGGTCAAGCGAAAGCGCGGCGGGACGCCCGCCTCGAAGATCGAAAGCTTCAACTCGCCGTGGTCCGTCGGAATCCGTTGCAGTTCCGGACCGTGGACACCGTTGCCATCAGTCCCCGCAAAGCCATGGGCGCGGCTATGCCGATACCTGTGGTTGTGCCTACGGCCCTTGTGTCCGTGCACCTCTCGCCAGGCCGAGATCGCGATCCAGCCGCCGAATGCGACGAGCGCGATGCTTGCTGCCGTATCGACGAAATGGCCGAAGCGGGTCGCTACGGCGACGCCGCCGAGCCAGACCACGGACGCGATCAGGAGCGTGGAGATCACGTGGCCGACCCCTGCCTGAAGCGATGCGCGTGCCGTCTCGGCCTTGGACCAGCCGCGCTGGCGGGCGATGAGCGTAATCGGCACCCAGTGGTCTGGCACGATCGTGTGCAGAACGCCGACCGCCGCGACCGCGCCGATCAACAACAGCTCAGGACCGATCTGCATCTCTCGTCTCCGGGTTTACGACACATTACACGGATCATGGTGCCGCATCATTGCGCCGTTGGACCGCTCGCTCCCGGCGCCCATGCGCGTTGCCGTGCCGATCGAAGCTGGGCTCGCCGGTCGTCGTCCTCGATCAGCTCCCTGGGGCCGCTTGATCCTCCGCGGCTGCCCTAGTAGCCTCTCCGGGTCATTTCCGGGGAGGCAGGTTGATGAGCGACACTCGCGTCGACGTCCTGAGGCCCGAAGCGACCACCGCCCGAGTCGGAGGCGTTGCATCGGCACTCGTCGCGACGCTGTTGGGCGCTTTCTTGGTGCTGGGGGCGGGGTTCGCGCCGATCGCGGCGGTGCACAACGCCGCCCACGATGCCCGCCACGCTTTCGCGTTCCCCTGCCACTGAGCTTCGATTTGATTTTCCTGCGCCGGACGCTGCTCGCGGGTCTGATCGCGGGCTTGGCGGCGGGCGCGTTCGCGACCGCGCTGCAATCGCTGCGAGTGACGCCGCTGATCCTCACCGCCGAGGTCTACGAGAGCGCTGCTCCCGCCCACGAGCACAACGCCGTCGACGCCGCCTGGGAGCCCGCCGATGGCCTGGAGCGCACGGCGTTCACCTTGCTCGCCAATGTCGTGGTCGGCTGCGGCTTCGGGTTGCTCCTCGCCGGCGGCTTCGCCTGGCGAGAGGCGGTAACGGGTCAGGGCGTCAGCGCCCGCGCTGGTCTGATGTGGGGGCTCGCGGGCTTCGCCACCTTCTCGCTGGCGCCCTCTCTCGGGCTTCCGCCCGCGCCGCCGGGCAGCCTCGAGGCCGATCTGGCGGCGCGCCAGACCTGGTGGCTACTCACCGTGTTCGCCACGGGGGTCGGCCTCGGCCTTGCGGTCTACGCACGCACATGGGTGCTGCGCGCGGCGTCCGTGCCCATCGTGGCGCTGCCGCACATCTGGGGCGCCCCCTTCGCAGCGGGAGGCGCGGCTTCAGTGCCCGCCGAGCTCGCCACCCAGTTCGCGCTCGCCTCGATCGTCACGGCCGGCGTGTTTTGGGCCGTGCTCGGGACCGTCGACGGCTGGCTCTACCATCGTCTCACGCCGAAGTTGCCCGCGCCGAGCAATCGGGTATAAGACCGACCGACCCCTTGGGGAGTAGCCGCCCCGAGCCTGGCCACGGCTTATGGCCACGTGACCTCCGGCGGAAGCGACATCAGGATGGCCTCGACATTGCCGCCGGTCTTGAGGCCGAAGAGGGTGCCGCGGTCGTAGAGCAGGTTGAACTCGACGTAGCGACCGCGCTTCACGAGCTGCGCCTGGCGCTGCTCGGGCGTCCAGGTCTCGAAGAGATGGCGGCGGGCGAGGGCGGGGTAGACCTCCAGGAAGGCCTCGCCGACGGCGCGGGTGAAGGCAAAGTCGCGCTCGAAGTCGCCGGTGTCGTGATCGTCGAAGAAGATGCCGCCGACGCCGCGCGCCTCGTTCCGGTGCGGCAAGAAGAAATACCGGTCGCACCATTCCTTGAATTTTGGGTAATAACCGCCGTCGTGGGCGTCGCAGGCCGCCTTGAGCGCGGCGTGGAAATCCGTCTTGTCGCGCTCGATCGGGAATACCGGCGTCAGGTCCGCGCCGCCGCCGAACCAGGCTTTGGTCGTTCGGATGTGGCGCGTGTTCATGTGCGCTGCGGGGATCAGCGGCGTGCGCGGGTGAATCACCACGGAGATGCCGCTCGCCCAGAAGCGCGGATCGGCCTCGGCGCCAGGGATCTGCTGGCGGAATTCCGGCGAGAACTCGCCGTGGACAGTCGAGACGTTGACGCCCGCCTTCTCGAACACCTGGCCCTTGAGGATCGCCATCACGCCGCCGCCACCGCCCTCGCGCGCCCAGGCCCGGCGCTCGAAGCGCCCGGCGGCGCCGCCACGCGAGGCGGCGAACTCGTCCTCGATCGCCTCGAGCGCCGCCGTGAGGCGGTCGCGGAGTTCCTCGAACCACCGTGCCGCGCGGGCCTTCTCGGTCTCGGCGCTCACCGTGTTTCCTCGGGCCAGCGCTCGATCTGGCGCAGCGCCTCGCCCAACACCATCGCGGCCGCCAGCGCCACGTTGAGCGAGCGGGCGCCCGGCCGCATCGGCAGGCGGAGGCGCGCGTCGGCTGCAGCATGCACGTCGTCGGGCACGCCCGCGGATTCGCGGCCCAGAAGCAGAATATCGTCGGGTTCGAACATGAAACGATGGTAGGGCAGAGGCGCCCTTGTCGTCAGCAGGATCAGCCGGTGTCCGGGGGTACGTCGGTCGAGGAAGGCCGCCCAGGATCGATGGCGCGTCAGATCGAGCAGCGCGAGGTAGTCCATCCCGGCGCGCTTCAGCCGGCGGTCCCCGAGCAGGAATCCCGCGGGCTCGATCAGGTCCAGCGCCACGCCGAGGCAGGCGGCGAGCCGCATGATCGAGCCGGTGTTCTGGGGAATGTCGGGTTGATAAAGCGCAATGCGCATGGCGATGCGGCGTGCTTTAGGGCTTGCCCATGAATTCGGTTCCGCCTTTGCAAGGTGCGACCGGTTCGATTATACCGGGGCGCCCGCGGGGACTGCGCCCTTGCGCGGAAGTCCTTGAATTTATGCGGCAGCATGTCGCATAGGCGCGGTGGGGTCGACGTATAGGGTGCGGCCGGGTTCCTGGGCGCGGGCCGATGCGCCGGCGGGGCAGCGACGGGGTGAAATGACATGACTGACGCTGCGCACGACGATGGCGGCACACGGCGCGACTTCCTGATCCTCGCGGCCTCCGCCATGGGCGTAGTCGGGGCGGGCGCAGTGGCCGGGCCGTTCATCAGCAGCATGAGCCCCGCGCGCGACACGCTCGCCGCCGGCGCGCCGGTTGACATCGACATCTCGCACATTCAGCCGGGCCAGCAGATCGTCGTGCTCTGGCGCAGCCGGCCGATCTTCATCATGAACCGCACGCCCGAGGAGCTGCAGAAGCTCCAGGCCGCGCCGGACGCGAACCCGCTCCGCGATCCCAGTTCGGGCGCGCTGCAGCAGCCGGACTACGCCAAGAACTGGCACCGCTCCATCAAGCCCGAGATCCTCGTGCTCGTCGGCATCTGCACGCATCTCGGCTGCATCCCCGGCTTCAACCCGCAGCCCGGCGGCGAGCTGGGTCCGAGCTGGCAGGGCGGGTATTTCTGCCCGTGCCACGGCTCGCGCTATGACCTTTCGGGCCGGGTGTTCGCGGGCGTGCCGGCGCCGCTCAACCTGCCGGTGCCGCCCTACACCTTCGTGAGCGACACCGTGATCCGCATCGGCGAGAACCCGGCGGGCTCCAACTTCGACCTGAACTCGGTCGAGCAGTTATAGGAGTCCGGCCATGGACGCCCCTCGCAAGCAAAGCGCGCTCGTGCGTTGGATCGACTACCGCCTGCCGATCTTCAGCTTCATGGATCACGAGCTCAACGCGTATCCCACGCCGCGTAACCTGAGCTATTGGTGGAATTTCGGCTCGCTCGCGGGGTTCATGCTGGTGCTGATGATCGCCACCGGCGTCTTCCTTGCGATGCAGTACACGCCGCACGCGGATTTCGCCTTCGATTCCGTCGAGCGCATCATGCGCGACGTGAATTGGGGCTGGCTGATCCGCTACATCCATATGAACGGTGCGTCGTTCTTCTTCATCGTCACCTACATCCACATCTTCCGCGGGCTCTACTACGGCTCCTACAAGGCGCCGCGCGAGCTCCTGTGGATACTGGGCGTGGTGATCCTGCTGCTGATGATGGCGACCGCCTTCATGGGCTACGTGCTGCCCTGGGGCCAAATGAGCTTCTGGGGCGCCACGGTGATCACCAACCTGTTCTCGGCGATCCCGATCGTCGGCAACGATATCGTGACCTGGCTGCTGGGCGGCTTCGCGGTCGGCAATCCAGCGCTCAACCGCTTCTACTCACTTCACTACCTCCTGCCGTTCCTGATCGTGGGGGTGGTGGTGCTGCACCTGGTGGCGCTCCACCAGCACGGCTCGAACAATCCCCTCGGCATCGACCGCAAGGGCCCGCAGGACAGCATTCCCTTCCATCCCTACTACACGATCAAGGACCTGTTCGGCATGGGCGTGTTCCTGATCGTCTACGCGGCGTTCATCTTCTTCATGCCGAACGCGCTCGGCGATCCCGCGAACTACATTCCCGCGAACCCGTTGCAGACGCCGCCCGAGATCGTGCCCGAATGGTACTTGCTGCCGTTCTACGCGATCCTGCGCTCCGTGCCGGACATCTGGCTCCTGCTCTTCACCATCCCCGCCAAGACCGCGGGCGTGCTCTGCATGTTCGGCTCGATCGGCGTGCTGTTCATCCTGCCGTGGCTCGACACCTCGCCGGTCAGGAGCTCGCGCTTCCGCCCGGTCTACAAGTGGTTCTTCTGGCTCCTGGTGATCGACGCCTTCGTGCTCGGCTACGTCGGCGCCCATCGCCCCGAGGGCTTCTACGTGCTCCTGGGCCGCGCCGGCACGCTCTACTATTTCTTCCATTTCCTTATCCTGCTGCCGTTGCTTGGCAAGCTGGAGCGTCCGCGCCCGTTGCCGGCCAGCATCAGCGCCGCCGTGCTCAGGGCCGTGCCCGCGGCTTCCGGCAAAGTGGAGCACGCCTGATGCGCGCCCTCGCCCTCGCGGCCGGTCTCGGCTTCGCGCTCCTCGCTGGCCCCGCCGTGGCACCCGCCCAGGAGGCAACCCCGCCGCTGCCGAAGCAGGCGTGGCCCTTCGATGGCGTCTTCGGCGCCTTCGACCGCGCCGCGGCCCAGCGCGGCTTCCAGGTCTACAACAGCGTCTGCGCCAATTGCCACGCGCTGCACCTGGTCGCCTACGGCGACCTGGGGCCCGCTGGTCCCGGCGGCGGGCTCGGGTTCAACCTCGACCAGGTGAAGGCGATCGCGGCCGCCAAGCAGGTGCCCGACACCAACGACCAGGGCGAGGCCACCATGCGCGCCGCTCTCCCGGCAGATCATTTCGTGTCGCCCTTCGCCAACGAGAAAGCGGCGCGCGCCGCCAATAACTCCGCCTTGCCGCCGGACCTCTCGGTGATCGTGAAGGCGCGCGAGGGCGGAGCCGATTACCTCTACGCGCTCCTCACGGGCTACAAGGAGCCCCCGGCGGACATCAAGTTGGGCGAGGGGATGAACTACAACGAGTTCTTCCCCGGCCATCAGATCGCCATGCCGCAGCCGATCAACGACAACAGCGTGACCTATGATGACGGCACGCCCGCGACATTGGACCAAGAGGCCTACGATCTCGTGAATTTCCTCGCCTGGGCCGCCGAGCCCACGCTCGAGGAGCGGCACCGCACCGGCATCAAGGTGATCCTGTTCCTCCTGGTGATGACCGGCATCCTCTATGCCGGCAAGCGCCGCATCTGGGCCGCTGTCCACTGAGCCTTCCTTCGACGCGGTCCCTCCGGGCCTGAGTCGAAGGACGCACTATTCCTTCAGCTCCTTCGCGAAGAAGGCCGTCACTTCCTTGATGGCGTCGGCCCAGGCCGCGGGGTCGCCGCCGGTGGTGGCGCCGCGTCCGGTCTCCGAGTTTGCATTGCGACGATTGGGGAGGTAGCGCGTGGGCGCGTTGCTGTCGAACGCGTGTTGGGCGCCGGGATAGACCTTGATCGTGACGGGGTAGCCTGCCGCTTGCGCGCGACGGGTCAGCTCCTCGCAGGGTTTCGCGGGCGTCCAATCGTCGCGCTCGCCGATCAGGATCAGCAGCGGCGCGATCGGCTGGTAGACGCCGCTGTAATCCGCGATGGCGCCGTGATTGCCAAGCGCGCGCGTCGTCGACCAGGTTCCGTACCGGTCGCCGCAGCCCGGATAGAGCGCGATGGCGGCAGCGAAGCCGTGACGGCGCTCCTCGACGAGCGGCGCCTTGTCGGAGGCGGGCGCCACCATCGACGCGAGCGTCGAGCTGCCGCCATGCGATCCGCCCATGAGTGCCACATGTCTGCCATCCACGTAGGGCAGACCGCGGAGAAACGCGAGAGCGGCATAGGCGTCGTAGCTGCGTTGGATCGGCACCACACGGCGGAGCTGCGGCACCGCGTCGTCTGGCGTGAAGCAGACACCGGCGGGGAATCCGCGCGTCGAGAAGCTGTCGGGCACGATTGCGACATAGCCCTGGTCGGCGAGCAGCGTCGCCCAGCGCATGGGGGCGCCGCTCGAGCGTGCGCCCAAGCCGCTGCAATCGTGCAGCACCACCACCGCCCCGAAGGGCCCGTCGCCCGGCGGCTTGAGGATCGTCGCCGGTATCTCCTCCGTGCCGCCGTCGCGCTGAGTGGTGGCCATCGACACCGTCGAGGCCATGTAACTCGCAGGCTGTGCGGCGCCTGGCGCGGCCGCGGCCAGCCCCGAGATGACCGCCGCGATTGTTGCCAGCCGAGCCATGGAATCGATCACCAAAGAACGGGAATCCTGCCATAGGATAGGCGTTGGCGCCACCGCGCCTCCCCGCGAAACCTGTTGCTGGAGCCCGGTGGCGCGGTGACACTCGTGCGCTTGGAACAAGGATCAGCATGAGCGAGCGGACTACGCCGGTGATCGGCATTCTCGGCGGGAGCGGCCTCTACCAGATCGACGGGCTCGTCGATGTCGAATGGCGGCGCGTCGCTTCGCCCTTCGGTGACGCCTCGGACGAGCTCTGCTTCGGTCGGCTCGGCGGCACCCGGGTGGTGTTCCTGCCGCGCCACGGCCGCGGCCACAAGGTGCCGCCCTCGGAGATCAATTTCCGCGCCAACATCGACGCGCTCAAACGCGCGGGCGTCACCGACCTGATCTCGCTCTCGGCCGTGGGCAGTCTGCGCGAGGATCTGCCGCCCGGCAGTTTCGTCGTGGTCGATCAGTTCATCGACCGGACCTTCGCGCGCGCCAAGAGTTTCTTCGGCACCGGTTGCGTGGCCCACGTCACCGTGGCAGAGCCGGTGTGCTCACGCATCGGCGATGCCCTGGTTGCTGCCGGCGCCGCCGCCGGCATCGCGATCCGGCGAGGCGGTACCTATATCGTGATGGAAGGGCCGCAGTTCTCCACCCTCGCCGAGAGCCGGCTCTATCGCGCCTGGGGCTGCGACGTCATCGGCATGACCAACATGCCCGAGGCGAAGCTCGCGCGCGAGGCGGAGCTCTGCTACGCGACGGTCGCCATGGTGACGGACTTCGACAGCTGGCACCCCGACCACGGCCACGTCAGCGTCGAGGCGATCGTGCGGGTGCTCGCGGGGAATGCCGACCGGGCGCGGAGCCTCGTCAAGGCGGTGGTGCCACGATTGAGCGGGAATCGCGGCCCATGCCCCGCCGGCTGCGACCGCGCCCTCGAGCACGCTCTCATCACCGCTCCCGAGGCCCGCGATCCCGCGCTGCTGGCAAAGCTCGACGCGGTGGCGGGACGAGTGCTGAACCGATAGGTCGCTGTCATGAATGTCCAGGGCAAGCCGATGCGGACGATCTGGGTCGAGGTGGAGGGTGCCGCCGTCGGCATCATCGACCAGACACGCCTGCCGCACGAGCTGGTCACGCGCAAGATCGAGACCGCCGCCCAGATGGCGGAAGCGATCCGCAGCATGCGCGTGCGCGGCGCGCCGCTGATTGGCGCGGCGGCGGCTTACGGTGTGGCGCTGGCGCTCGCCGGCGATCCCTCGGATGGGGCCCTGCGCTCGGCCATCGACCTGCTGGCGGCGACCCGGCCGACCGCGATCAACCTGCGCTGGGCGCTGGAGGAGATGCGCGCCACCGTGGCGACTCTGCCGCCCGACCGACGCGCGACCGCGGCCTGGGCGCGCGCGGCAGAGATCGCCGAGGCCGACGTAGCCCTCAACCGCGCCATCGGCCAGCACGGGCTCGCGCTCATCGAAGAGGCGTGGGTGCGGCAAGGAAGGACGGGGCGCGTCGACGTGCTCACCCACTGCAACGCGGGCTGGCTCGCGACGGTCGATTGGGGTACGGCGCTGGCGCCCATTTTCACCGCTCATGACCGCGGCCTATCGGTGCATGTCTGGGTCGACGAGACCCGGCCCCGCAACCAGGGTGCGAGCCTCACCGCCTGGGAGCTGCTGCAGCACGGCGTGCCCCACACGGTGATCGCCGACAACGCCGGCGGGCACCTGATGCAGCGGGGCGAGGTCGATCTCTGCATCGTCGGCACCGACCGCACCACCGCCATCGGCGACGT
>DATFRA010000196.1:0-4248 GCA_035263705.1 Allostellaceae bacterium | reverse complement strand
GGATATCGGTGTAGCGGATCACGTCGGAGATCGCACGCCCGTCGCCGTGCCCAGAGATGAGCATGTGCACCTTGAGGTGCTGCAATCCCTCTCGCCAGATGAGGCGCCGCAGCTCCAGCGGCAGGATCAGCATGCGCCCGTGCCAGAACGCCGCGATGGCGGATCGTCCGGCCTTGGCGATGCCGATCGGATGATCCTCGCCGACGACGGTCCAGCGCGTCGTCGCATAGACCGTGCGCATATAGAGATAGACTAGCCAGGAGAGCACGCGCCGCGTCGCATCGGCGCGCAGTAGCCGCTTGCCGAGCTCCATGGGGTCAGGTCCCGACCGCGCGCACACCACCCCCTTCCGTCCGCTCGTCGGCGAATTGCAGCGCATAAAGCCGCTGATAGGCGCCGCCGCGCGCGAGCAGCTCGGAATGGGTCCCGGATTCGATGATTCTCCCGGCGTCGATGACATAGATGAGATCGGCGTCCACTACGGTCGACAGGCGATGGGCGATGACCAGCGTGGTGCGTCCGCGCATCAGCACCTTGAGCGCCGCCTGGACCTGCCGCTCTGATTCGGTGTCGAGCGCCGAGGTCGCCTCGTCGAGCAGCAGAAGCGGCGCGTTCTTCAGCATGGCACGCGCGATCGCCACGCGCTGGCGCTGGCCACCCGAGAGTTTCACGCCTTGCTCGCCGACCATCGTGTCGTAGCCCTGAGGAAGCGCCCGGGTGAACTCGTCCGCCGCCGCCGCCTTGGCGGCGGCGACGATCTCGGCCTCGGACGCACCGAACCGGCCATAGGCGATGTTGCCGCGGACGGTATCGTCGAACAGGCTCACCTCCTGGCTCACCAGCGCGATGGCACCGCGGAGCGAAGCGAGCGTGACCCGGCGCACGTCCGTGCCGTCGATCAGCACGCGGCCGGATGTCGTGTCGTAAAAGCGAGGGATCAGGTTGAGTATGGTCGATTTCCCGGCACCGGACGCCCCCACGAGCGCCACGGTCTTGCCCGCGGGCACCACCAGGTCGGCGCCGTTGAGCGCCGGCCCGCCGTTCGGATAGGAGAAGCGCACGGCCTCGAGGCGGATCTCGCCGCCGCTGACCGTGAGCGGCACGGCGCCCGGCTCGTCGCGGATCTCAGGCTCGATGTCGAGCACGGCAAAGATCCGCTGCGCGGCCGCCAGCCCTTCCTGCAGGTTCGCCGTCAGGTTGGCGAGGGTCTTCATGGGCTGATAGGCGAGCAGGAGGGCCGTGATGAAGGAGAAGAACGTGCCGACGGTGCGGGTGCCCTCGATCACCTGATAGCCGCCGTAGAGAATCACGCCGGCGACCGCGATGCCGCCCAGCGTCTCCATCACCGGCGAGGTCGCCGAGCGGATCCGCGCCGCGCGGTTCAAGAGCCGGTTGACGCTCTCGATCAGCCGGTCGGCGCGCGTGGTCTCGTAGGCTTCCATCCCGTAGGCCTTGACGTGCCGCGCGCCCTGAAAGGTCTGGTCGAGCAGCGTGGTGAACTGAGCGATCTCGCTCTGCGTGTTGACGGTGGCGCGGCGCATGCGCCGGCCGACGTTTGCGATCGGCCGGACCGCGACCGGGAACAGCACGAAGGACGCGAGCGCAAGCGCCCAGTCCTGCAGGAACATCACGGCGACGAGCCCCACGACCGTGATGGCGTCCTTGCCGATGCCGACGAGCACGTTGGCGGAGGCGCCGCGCAGCAGCGCCGCGTCGCTCACGAAGCGCGCGATCAGGGTGCCCGTGGGGTTCGCGTGGAAGAAGGCCAGGTCCGCGCCGATGAGCCGCCGGAACAGGCTGCGCTGGACGTCGGCGACCACCCGCTGGCCCACGCGGTACATCAGGAGCGATTGGGCATAGCTCGCCACGCCTTTGATGATCGCGATCGCCAAGACCGCGCCCGCGACCACCCAGAGCAATGCCACCTCACGGGCCACGAAGATGCGGTCGAGCAGGGGCTTCATCAGCCAGGCGTTGGCCGCCGTCGCCGCCGCAACGACCACCATGGCGACGAGCGCCAGCACGATCGGCGTCGCCTGCCGGCGCAGGAACTCGCGCCACAGGCGGCCAACCAGCGGCAGCGTCCGGTCGCTCCGGGCTTCGCGCGGCCGCGCCACGCGCGGCGCGGCAACGGGCTCGGCGGCACGCAGCGCGCGCGGATCGGCCTCGGCACTCACCTCGGTTGCCACTCTCTAGACACCCATAAAGTCTACCACGTCAGGTGCCCGCGACGGTCATCGCCTCGATCCGCACCGTGGGCGCATCGAATCCGGTCTTGAATTCCAGGTCGGAGGCCGCGGCGAGGTGCAGGAACATGTCCTTGAGATTGCCGGCGATGGTGACCTCGCTCACGGGATAGGCGATCGAGCCCTTCTCGATCCAGTAGCCGGCGGCGCCTCGGCTGTAGTCGCCCGTGATGCCGTTGACGCCCATCCCCATGAGCTCCGTCACGTAGAAGCCCTGCGCGATCTCCGCCATCAGCGCCTGCGGGCCGAGCGGACCCGGCTCGAGCCAGAGGTTCGTGGGCGAGGGGCCCGGCGGCGAGCCGGTGCCGCGTGCCGCGTGCCCCGTGGTCTTGAGGCCGAGCTGGCGCGCCGAGGCGAGATCGAGCAGCCAAGTCGTGAGCACGCCATCCTCGACGATGGCGCGGCACCGGTTGGCGATGCCTTCGCCGTCGAACGGCTTCGAGCGGAGTCCGCGCCGACGGTGGGGATCTTCGCGCACGGTGATGCCCTTGGCGAAGACCGGCTGCCCCAGCCTATCCTTGAGGAAGCTGGTGCCGCGCGCGATTGCAGGACCGCTGATGGCGCCGATGAGGTGACCGAGTAGGCCGCGCGCGACGCGCGGATCGAACACCACCGGCACCTTCTGGGAGGCGACCTTTCGGGGCTTCAGGCGCTTCACCGCGCGCTCGCCGGCGCGCTTGCCGACGGCGGCGGCGTCCTCCAGGTCGGCACCGTAGACGGCCTGTGTGTCGTCGTAGTCCTGCTCCATTTCAGTTCCGCTGCCCGCCACCACCGCGACGCTCACGCCTTGGCCCGAGACATCGTAGCTCCCGGTGAAGCCGTTCGAGGCCGCGAGCACCATCTTCGATCGGCCCCAGCCCGCGGAAGCACCCTCGGAGTTGGTGATGCCGGGCACCGAGCGCGCCGCGTCCTCGGCGGCGGCCGCGCGCTCGATCAGCATCTCGGTCGTGGGCTCGGCGGGATCGACGATGTCGAGTTTGGGAATGTCGCGGGCGAGTTCCTCGGGCGGCGCGATGCCGCAATAGGGATCCTCCGGCACGACCCGCGCCATGGCGATCGCACGCTCGGCGAGTTCCTCGAGCGCTGCCGGCGCGCGGTCGTTCGACGACACCGTCGCCTGGCGCTTGCCGAAGAACACGCGAAGCCCGAGATCGTAGCCCTCCGAGCGCTCGAGCTTCTCGGTCTTGCCGAGGCGCCGCGCGTGCGAGATCGAGGCGCCCTCGAACAGCACGGCGTCCGCCGCATCGGCGCCGAGCCGCTTCGCCTTGGCGATCAGCGCGGTCAGGATATCGAGAGCATCGTCGCGAGCGGCGGCCATCGGGTACTCCGGCGGAGGAGAGGGGCAGGCCTCTTACCACGGCTCTCCCGATCTAGGAAGCCGCGCGGGCGGCTACTTCCAGATCGGCTTGCCTGATCCTGGCAAGCTCAGGCTCGGCCATTTCTCGGTGACGGCCTCGATGACCTCGTCGGTCATGCGGATCTTGCGGCCCCACTCACGCCTCGTCTCCGGCGGGAGCTTGGTGGTGGCGTCGAGGCCGATCTTGCCGCCGAGCCCCGATTCGGGCGAGGCGAAGTCGAGATAGTCGATCGGCGTGTTCTCGACCACGGTGATGTCGCGCGCGGGGTCCATCCGGGTCGCCACCGCCCACATCACGTCCTTCCAGTCGCGCGCATCGATGTCGTCGTCCACCACGATCACGAACTTGGTGTAGACAAACTGCCGCAGGAACGACCACACGCCCATCATCACGCGCTTGGCGTGGCCGGCGTAGGCCTTCTTCATCGAGACCACGGCGATCCGGTAGGAGCAGCCCTCGGGCGGCAGCCAGAAATCGACGATCTCCGGGAATTGCTGCTGCAGGAGCGGGATGAACACCTCGTTGAGCGCCTCGCCGAGCACCGACGGCTCGTCGGGTGGCCGGCCGGTAAAGGTCGAGAGGTAGATCGGGTCGCGCCGCATCGTCATCGCCGAGAGGCGGAACACCGGAAATTCCTCGACAGC
>DATFRA010000195.1:0-11878 GCA_035263705.1 Allostellaceae bacterium | reverse complement strand
TGCCAATAGAGCGCGCTGAAGCTGTAGTAGACGACGTGGCTCGCCTGAATGAGGGACGCCGCAGTGAAGAACAGCATCTGCCGGGGCTGTAGCAGAATGCGCCAGCCACCGGGGTCGCGCCGATGGGCCGTGCCGCCGGCCGACGGCAGCAGCCCGATTGTCACCAGCACCAGCCCGACGCTCGCGAACAGGAGCACGAGCAGCATGTCACGGGGTGCCGCGACCAGGACGCGCCCGATCACCACCGTCATCACCAGGAACGTGAAGGAGCCCCAGATCTTGACGCGGCCATAGTCTACCGTAGCGCGCAAAATGGCGTTCTCCGCAAGCGGGCCGATCGTCCAGAACAGCGTGCCGAATCCCGTGGATATCAAGAGGATCGGCAGGAACCCGTACGCCGGAATGAAGAGGGCGGAGATCGCCAGGCTGCCGGCCGCGAGCAGCAGCATCACCAGCCGCGGCTTGCCGCTGCGGTCGGCCAGCATCCCCAGGAGCGGCGTCGCCGGGACACGAACCCAGAGGAGGACGGCGCCGAGCACGCCGATCTCGGTCGCGTCGAGCCCCCGCGACGTGAGCCAGAGCGGCCAGAACGCCATCAGCACGGCGACGGTGGCGTTGCTCACCGAGGTGAAGAAGGCAAACCGAACCGTCGGTGAGGCGAGCATGATCGCGTCGAGGGAAGGCGCCGCCAGTGTGCGGTCTCCGGCCCGCGGACGCAATCACCACGGCTATAGAAGCATTGCTTGCATCCGCGGCGCGCGCGATTCACTTTGAGCCGCGCTTGTCGGCAGTCGGGGAATGCGACGCATGTCCTTCGGGTTCGGTCTCGCGGAGCTCTGGGCGCTGGCCTCAGTCATGATGATCGACCTGGTGCTGGCGGGCGACAATGCGCTCGTCGTCGGCATGGCTGCCTCCGGCCTCGGCGTGGAGCAGCGGCGCCGCGCTATCGTCTGGGGCATTGTGATCGCGACCGTGCTCCGCGTCGCCTTCGCGGGCGCTGCGCTGCACCTCCTCGAGATCATCGGGTTGACGCTGGCGGGCGGCATCCTGTTGCTCTGGGTGGCCTGGAAGCTGTTTCGCGAGATCCATGCCTTGCACCGATCGCGGGCGTCCGAGGCGTCGCCCGACTTCGCAAACAAGACCCTGTTCCAGGCCTGCCTGCAGATCGCGCTCGCCGACATTTCCATGTCCCTCGACAACGTGCTCGCCGTGGCGGGCGCGGCGCGCGGCAGCTTTGCAATTCTGGCGGCGGGCCTGGTGGTTTCCGTCGCACTGATGGGCGTGGCCTCCGAGTATATTGCGCGCCTGCTCGCCCGCTATCCCTGGATCTCCTGGCTCGGCCTCGCGGTCGTCACCTTCGTGGCGTTGCGCATGATCTACGACGGCTCGATGGAGGTCGCAACGCACTCGCGGCTGGGGCCGGGCTGAGCCGGCTCAACCTGCCGCAGGCAGCATCCTCAGAAATTCCTCCAGCAGCTGGACCAGCCGCCGGCTTGCGCGGCCGGCGACCGCGAGAGTCCCCTCGTGCGAGGGCGCCGTCGCGGCCAGGCCCTGGGCGAGATTGGTGATCACCGAAATTCCCACGACCCGGATTCCGCAATGCCGCGCCACGATCGCCTCAGGCACGGTCGACATACCGACCGCGTCGGCGCCCAGTCGCTTGAAGGCACGAATCTCCGCGGCGGTCTCGAAGCTCGGGCCGGGGAGGGCGAGGTAGATGCCCTCGGCGAGGCCGACGCCCACACGCCTCGCCGCCTGGCGCAGCCGTCGCCGTAAGTCGGGATCGTAAGCGTCCTTCATGTCGGGGAAGCGCGGCCCGTAGGCCGCGTCGTTCGGACCAGAAAGCGGATTCATGCCGAGCAGGTTGATGTGGTCGCTTATCAGCATCAGACGACCCGGGCCGATCGATCGCCGCACCGAGCCCGCGGCGTTGGTGAGCACCAGGATCTCGATGCCGAGGCGCCGGAGCGTGCGCACCGGAACGCGATGGGCATCGAACGGCAAGGCCTCATAGGCATGAACCCGTCCCGAGAGGGCGATCACGCCGACACCCGCAACCGTTCCCGCGACGAGGTCACCGGCATGCCCCTCGACGTCGGCCCGCGGGAATCCCGGTAACGCCCGATAGGACACGGTGATCGGCGACGCGATGGTCTCGGTAAACCCAGCGAGACCCGAGCCCAGGATCACTCCTACGCGCGGCCTGCGTCCGCGCAGTCGGCGTTCGAGGATCGCCGCGGCCTGCAGAGCGAGATCCCTGGGCATCAACGGCTCGAAGGGTAGGGGAGGCCGAGCGCCTTCGGCGCGCGGGAGACACCCACGAATCCCGCGAGCAGGAGCACGGTTAGCGCATAGGGGATCGCGCTCACGAGCTCCACGGGGATCACGCCCAGGATGGGAAGCGCCACGCCTTGGAGCCGGGTCTGCGCTGCGTCCGCGAAGGCGAAGAGCAGGCAGGCGAGCGCTGTCGGCACCGGCCGCCACCGCCCGAAGATCAGCGCGGCGAGCGCGAGGTAGCCTCGGCCGGCGGTCATGTTGCGGGTGAACCCGGCGCCCGCCGCGATGGAGAGATAAGCGCCCGCGAGCCCGCACAGCACGCCCGTGATCATCAGCGCCCTGTACCGGAGCCAGGCCACGGAGACGCCCGCGGTCTCCACGGCATCCGGGCTGTCGCCGACGGCTCGAAGCCGGAGTCCGAAGCGGGTTCGGCGGAGCACCAGCGCGGCCGCGGGAATCGCAATCGCCGCGGCATACAGGATGCCATTGTGGCCGCTGACGACGCGGGCATAGACCGGACCCAGTAGCGGCACCTCGGCCAACGCGGTTGCGCCGGGGAGCGCGAGCGGCCCGAACCGCGCGGCCTGCGGGAGCGCCGGCGTCGTGCCGTCGAGGTGGAACCACGCGGTCGCCAGCACCGGCGCCAGCCCTGCCACCAGGATGTTGAGAGCCATGCCGGTGACGACTTGATCGCCCCGCTGGGTCACGGCGGCGAAGGCATGGAGCAGCGCCAGGAGCATGGCGACCGCGATGCCGGCGCCGAGGCCGGCCCAGGCCGAGCCTGTAACCGCGGCCATCGCGGCGGCGGCGAAGGCGCTGCCGAGCATCTTGCCCTCGAGGCCGATGTCGATGATGCCCGAGCGCTCGCTGAAGAGGCCGCCCAACGCCGCCAGCACCAGGGGCGCGGCGAGGCGGAGCGTGGCCGCGATGATCGAGAGCAGCTCGGTGCCGATGTCGCTCATGCAGGTGCCTCGCGCCCGAGCCAGTTCGCAATGCGAGTGCGGAACAAGTTCTCGAGCGCGCCGCAGAACAGCACCGCCAGGCCCTCGATCACCACCACGATGTCGCGGGTCACCTTCGGCATGTCGAAGCTGAGCTCCGTCCCGCCTTGGTAGAGCGCGCCGAAGAACAGCGCGGCGAGGCAGATGCCGAGCGGATGGTTTCGCCCCATCAGGGCGACCGCAATGCCCATGAAACCGTAGCCTGCCGGAAAATCCAGCAGCAGCCGGTGCTGCGCGCCCATGAGCTCGTTGACCGCCACCAACCCCGCGAGCGCGCCGCCCAGCGTGAGTGCAAGCACCGTCGCCGCGCCGACTGAAATGCCCCCGGCCCGCGCGGCTTCCGGATTGGCGCCGGCCGCGCGGATTTCGAATCCCTGCTTGCTCAAGCGCAGAAAGCCCCAGACAGCGATCGCCAAGAGCAGCGCCAGTGGGAATGTCAGGTTCAGCGGCGAGGGCCCGAGCAAGGCGCCGAGGCTGGGCATCCAGGTCGCTACGAGGAAAGCCACGGACTCAGGCGAACTCTGGCCGGGAGCGATTAGGACGTTGACGATCAGGAACGTCATGACCGCGGAGGCGATGAAATTGAACATGATGGTAGTGATGACGACGTGGCTGCCGCGCGCCACGAAGAGCCACGCGGGCACGAGCGCCCAGAGTGCGCCGCCGACCGCCGCCGCCAGGATCGCCAGCGGGATCGCGGCCCAGCCGAGCGCCGGTCCCATGAGCAGGCACACGAGCGAGGCCAGCAAGCCACCGATGTAGGCTTGCCCCTCGCCGCCGATATTGAAGATGCCGGCGTGGAAAGGCAGGGCCACCGCGAGGCCGGTGAGGATGAAGTTGGTGGCGTAGTAGAGCGTGTAGCCGAGACTCGCGCCGTCCCCGGCCGCCCCCGTCGCCAGCACGATCATTGCCGCGATGGGGTCGGACCCGGTCACGAGCACCACCAGCGCGGAGAGCACCAGCGCGGCCGATAGGTTGATCAAGGGAATCAGAGCCGGCTCGACCCGGCGCAGCAGCGAGCGCACTCGCTTCATGCCGCCTCGGCGCCCGCCATCATCAGGCTGAGTCGCCGCTCCTCGGCGGCTTCCGGTTTCACCTCGCCCGCGATGCGGCCGGCATACATGACCAGGATTCGGTCGGCGAGCAGCCGGATCTCGTCGAGGTCTGCCGAGATCAGTAGGACGCCGGCGCCCTGGGCCCGCAGTGCCAGCAAGCGCGCGTGGATCAACTCCGCCGCGCCTACGTCGACGCCGCGGGTCGGCTGCCCCACTACGAGTACCGCCGGACGCCGCTCCAGCTCACGTGCGACCACGAGCTTCTGCTGGTTGCCGCCGGAGAACAGCGCGAGGCGCCGCCGCGGCTCCGGCGGGCGGATGTCGTAAGCCCGCATCCAGGCCTCGAGCGTGCTCAGGATCTCCGTGCGGCGCAGCAGGCCGCGGCGAGAGCAGTCGGCATCGTCCTGACGACCCAGCATTGCATTCTCCACGGCCGTGAAGGCGGCAACCGCGCCCAGGCGCAGGCGATCCTCGGCGATGTGACCAAGGCCGAGATTTCGACGGGCGGCGATCGAGAGCGAGGTGGCATCGGTGCTGCCGATCCGGATCGTTCCAGCTTGTACGGGCCGCAATCCGATCAACGCCTCGATCAGCTCGGATTGGCCGTTGCCGGCGACGCCCGCGATCCCCACGATCTCTCCGGCGCGCACGCAGAAGCTCAGACCGTCGACCCGCTTGACTCCGTCCGGATCGGCAAGCGTAACCGCCTCGACCTCGAGCGCGCGCGTCCCGGCCACCGTTGCCGCCTTGACCGGCGGCCGAGGTGCGCGGCCGATCATCAGGGCGGCGAGCTCCGCCGGGCTCGTCTTCTTGGTCGCGCGCTCCGCGACTACGGCGCCTTGCCGCATGACCGTGACGGCGTCGGTCACATCCATCACCTCCGTTAGCTTATGCGTCACCAGCAGGATCGTCTTGCCCGTGCGCGCGAGGGCGCGCAGCTCCTCGAACAGCGCTTGCACCTCGATCGGCGTCAGGACTGCCGTGGGCTCGTCCAGGATCAGGATCTCGGCGCCGCGGTGCAGCGCCTTCAAGATCTCCACGCGCTGCTTGAGACCCACCGGCAGTGGCTCCACCAGCGCACCCGCGTCGAGCGTCGCGTCGTGGCCGCGGGCGTAGCCGGCGAGGGTCGCGCGGGCGGCGGCCTCGCCCTTTCCCAATGCGAGACCACCCTCTTGTCCGAGCATCAGGTTCTCCAGCACCGTCATCGTCTCCACCAGCATGAAATGCTGGTGCACCATGCCGATGCCCAGCGCCATCGCGTCGCGGGGGCTCCGGATCGCGACTGTGCGGCCGCCGATCCGGATCTCGCCCGCATCCGGCATCAGGGTGCCGTAGAGGATGTGGGCGAGTGTCGATTTACCGGCGCCGTTCTCTCCGATCAGACCGTGGATCGTGCCGCGGGCCAAGCTCAGCGAGACCGAGCGATTGGCGTGGACGGGGCCGAAACGCTTATCGATGCTGCGGAGCTCCACCGCGGCCATGGCGTCGGTCACGGCCCGAGCTGGTCCGGGACGGCGATCTTGCCCGCGATGATGTCGGCGCGAGCGGCCTCCGCCTTGGCCCGCATCTCCGGCGTCACCAGAGTGGCGTTGTACTCGTCGAGCGTGAAGCCGACGCCGTCCTCGGCGACGCCGAGACTGCGAATGCCCGCCTGCCAGGTGCCGTCCTTGGCGGAGCGATAGGCCTGGTAGACCGCTCGGTCGACCCGCTTCACCATCGAAGTCAGCATGGTACCGGGGTGCAGGAAGTCCTGGTTGGAGTCGACTCCGATCGCGAGCTTCTTGGCGTCCGCAGCCGCCTGCAACACGCCGAGCCCCGTCGAGCCCGCGGCGGCGTAGACGATATCGGCGCCGCGGTCGAATTGGCTGCGGGCGAGCTCGGCACCGCGAGCCGGGTCCTGCCAGGCGGCGGGCGTGGTGCCCGTCATGTTCACGAGAATCTCGACGCGGGGATCGGCGTAGCGCGCTCCCGCGGCGTATCCGGCGGCGAAGCGCCGGATCAGCGGGATGTCCATGCCACCGACGAAGCCAAGCTTGTGGGTCTTGGACGCGAGCGCCGCCAGCACGCCCACGAGGAAGCTGCCTTCCTGTTCGCGGAATACGACCGACTGCACGTTCGGGAGCTCGCTGGTGGCGTCGATCAGCGTGAACTTCTTGTCGGGGTACTGCTTCGCCACGGTCTCTATCGCCGCGCGCTGGGTGAAGCCCACGCCGACGATGATAGTCGCGCCGCGCCGCGCCATGTTGGCGAAGGCTTGTGCGCGCTGGGTCTCGTTGGTGATCTCGAACTCTCGGACCGCGATGCCCGTCTCTTTCTGGAAGCGTCGCGCGCCGCGGTAGGCCGCCTCGTTGAAGGATTTATCGGCCTTGCCGCCGACGTCATAAACGATCGCGGGAAGGAATGCTTCTCCGGCGGCGGCGGCGCTGATTGCGAAAAGCGCCCCGCAAAGCACGAACGCGGTGAAAGCCCCTTTCATGTCTGTCCCCGGCGATAGCCCCAACGCCGGCAATCCTATCGTATCCGAGCGTGTGGGGCAGGGCTTTCATGCGCTCCGCCGGCGCCGCTAAGATCGCGCTCCTGGCCCGCCGCCACCGAGGTGCCCATGCCCGCGCTCAATAATACCCGTGTGCTTCTCGCCGATCGCCCGGTCAATCGACGCGTGCTGGAGAGCGATTTCAAGGTCGAGACCGTCGATGCCCCCGAGCCCGGGGAGGGTCAGGTGTTGTTGCGCACGCTCTGGCTCTCGCTCGATCCCTATATGCGCGGGCGCATGAGCGCCGCCCGGTCCTATGCCAAGCCGGTGGAACTCGGCGAGGTCATGACCGGCGAGACGGTGTCGGAAGTCGTGACGTCGCGTGTGCCGGCGCTCAAGCCCGGCGACAGGGTGTTGGCGCGGGCGGGCTGGCAGGAATATGCGGCCCTTCCGGCTGGCGAGGTGGAGCGCATCGACCCCGAGGGCATGCCGCTTTCGTACTTCCTGGGCGTCCTCGGCATGCCCGGGCAGACCGCTTATTGCGCGCTCCTCGGCATCGGCCAGCCGAAGCCCGGCGAGACCGTACTCATCTCCGCGGCGTCGGGCGCCGTCGGACAAGTCGCGGGGCAGATCGCGAAGATCAAGGGCTGCCGCGTGATCGGCACCGCGGGCGCGCCCGACAAGATCGCCTACGTCAGGGAGGTGCTCGGATTCGATGCCGCCATCGACTACAAGGGCAAGGACCGCGACGCGCTCGGCGCGGAGCTAGGGGAGCTGGCGCCCAAGGGCATCGACGTCTTCTACGACAATGTCGGCGGCGCCCTCCACGACGCGGCGCTCGCGAACCTGGCCTTGCACGGACGGGTGATCATCGTGGGCGGAATCTCGCTCTACGATCGGCTGGAGACCCCCGACACCGGCATCCGCTGGAACCGGCAGCTGCTGGTGAAGCGGGCGCGCATGGAGGGTTTCCTGGTCTGGGACTGGCGTCACCAGACCCAGGAGTTCCGGCGCGACGTCGCGCAGTGGCTGCGCGAGGGCAAGATCAAATTCCGCGAGGACGTGGCGGACGGCATCGCCGCGGCGCCGCGTGCCTTCATCGGGCTGCTCGCCGGCGAGAATCGCGGCAAGCAGCTGGTGCGCGTCGCCGCGCCGTCATGACCGTCGATTACGACCCGCGGCGCCCCGAGGTCATCGCCAATCCGTTCCCGATCTTCGGGGAGCTGCGTGAGCGAGACCCCGTGCACTGGAGCGACGTGCTTGGCGGCTGGGTGCTGACGCGCTATCGCGACGTGCGCCAGGTGCTCAATGATCTGCGCTTCAGCGCCGACCGGATCACGCCGTTCCGCGATCACCTGCAGCCGGATGCGCGCGCGCAGGTGGCCGAGCTCCTGAAGACGCTGGGCCTCTGGGCCGTCTTCAATGATCCGCCCGCGCACACACGCCGCCGCGGTCTCCTCAACAAGGCGTTCACACCGCGCGCCGTAATGGCGCTGCGGCCGCTGATCGAGCGGATCGTGGCGCACCTGATCACACGCGTCGCGACGCGCGGCGAGATGGACCTGATCGCCGCCTTCGCCTATCCGCTGCCCGCGAGCGTGATCGCCGGCATGGTTGGCGTGCCGATCGAGGACCTCGACCGCTTCAAGACCTGGTCGGACGAGATCGCGGCTTTCGTCGGCAGCGCGCTGGCGACGCCGGACAAGCGCGAGCGCGGCGAGCGGGGTGCCCGCGAGATGTCCGCCTATTTCCGCGGCATCATCTCCGATCATCGCAAGCGACCGCGCGAGGACATCCTGAGCGGTCTCCTCGCGGCGGAGGAGGCAGGATCCGGCCTCGGCGAGGACGAGCTGGTGGCGAGCTGCATCCTGCTGCTGTTCGCGGGCCACGAGACCACCACCAACCTGATCGGCAACGGCATGCTGGCGCTGCTCCGGCATCCCGAGGCCTTGGCAGCGCTGCGGCGCGACACCGGCCTGGCCGCGAGCGCGATCGAGGAGATGCTGCGCTACGATGGCCCGACCCAGGCGATGACCCGGATCGCGCTCGAGGACGTGCGGCTGGACGAGACGAGCCCCGTCATCCGCACCGGCGACCGCGTCTTCGCGCTGCTGAATGCCGCCAATCGCGATCCCGCGGTCTTCGCCGAGCCCGACCGCTTCGACGCCGCGCGGGGCGACAGCCGGCATCTCTCTTTCGGCTTCGGCATCCATTTCTGCCTGGGTGCGCCGCTCGCGCGGCTCGAGGGGCAGATCGCCGTCAAGGCGCTCGTCGAGCGGCTGCCGGAGCTCGCGCTCGCGACCGAGACGCCCGACTGGAGCGACAGCTTCGTCTTGCGCGGCGTGAAGGCGCTGCCGGTGCGGTTCCGGCCGACAGCGGCGGGCTAAGGCGTCAACACCGCGCGACCGATCACCTCGCCCCGGCGCAGCTTCTCGAGCGTGGCGCCCGCCTCGTGGAGCGGGTGGCGCGTCACCGGGATCGGCGGCACCTTGCCGGCCCTTGCGAGCGCCATCAGCTCCGTGAGCTCACGGAGGCTGCCAACGTACGAGCCTTGGATCGAGACCGCGCGCCACGGCAAGAACAGCGTCGAGAGCGTGATGTCGCCACCGAACAATCCCACGATGACGTAATGCCCGCCCTTCGCGAGGCACTCGGTGCCGAGCCGCGCCGTGGCGCCCGAGCCCACGAAGTCGATCACGCCGTAAGCGCCGCCGCTGGTCGCAGTCCGGATCTGTTTCGCGGCGTCCGGCGCGGAGCCGTCGATGGTCGCGAGTGCGCCCGTCCGCACCGCGGCGTCGCGCTTCTTGGCGTCGATATCGACGGAGATTGCGCCATGGCCGCCCATAGCCTTCAGCACCGTGATCGCCATCAGGCCGAGCCCGCCCGCGCCGATTAGCACCACGGGCTCGCTCGCGCGCACGGCGGGATCAATCTTCTTGAGCGCGCCGTAGGTGGTGACGCCCGAGCAGGCGTAAGGCGCCGCCTGCTCCGGTGTCAGACTCCCGAAATCGACGAGGTAGCGCGGATGCGGCACCAGCACGTGGTCGGCGTAGCCGCCGGGCTTGTGTACGCCGAGGAAGCGTGGCTTGAGGCAGAGCTGCTCCTCGCCCTTGCGGCAGACCACGCACTCGCCGCAGCCGATCCAGGGATGCACCACGCGGCGGTCGCCGACCTTGACGCCCTCGGCCTCGGGGCCGAGCGCCACGACCTCGCCCACGATCTCGTGCCCCATAGTGAAGGGCGGCGTCATGCCGCGATCCCTGACGTTGAGCTTCTTACCGCCGCCGAGGTCGTACTCGCCCTCCCAGATGTGGATGTCGCTGTGGCAGACGCCGGCCGCGAGCGTGCGGACCAGCACCTCGGAGCCCGCTGGCTTCGGCGTCGGCCGGTCGGTCACCTTGAGCGGCGCGCGGAATTCGACGACCTCGTAGCTTCTCATAGGACCAGCTCCTGTCTAACCGGCGCCTCGAGCCCGCTCAGAACATCACGACGCTGCGGATCGACTTGCCCTCGTGCATGAGGTGGAAGGCATCGTTGATCTTCTCGAGGGGCATCTTGTGCGTGATGAGATCGTCGATGTTGAGCTTGCCGCCCATGTACCAGTCGACGATCTTGGGCACGTCGGTCCGGCCCTTCGCGCCGCCGAAGGCGGTGCCCCGCCAGACGCGGCCGGTGACCAGCTGGAACGGCCGGGTCGCGATCTCGGCGCCGGCGGGAGCCACGCCGATGATCGTCGATTCGCCCCAGCCCTTGTGACAGCACTCGAGCGCCTGGCGCATGGTCTGGACGTTGCCGATGCACTCGAAGGAATAGTCCGCGCCGCCGTTGGTGAGCTCGACGAGGTGCGCGACGAGGTCGCCTTTCACCGTCTTGGGATTGACGAAGTGCGTCATGCCGAGCTTGCGGGCGAGGCTCTCGCGCGCGGGATTGAGATCGACGCCGACGATCATGTTGGCGCCGACCATCCGGCTCCCTTGGATGACGTTGAGTCCGATGCCGCCGAGGCCGAACACCACGACGTTCGATCCCGGCCGGACCTTGGCGGTGTTGATCACCGCGCCGACGCCCGTGGTCACGCCGCAGCCGATGTAGCAGATCTTGTCGAAGGGCGCGTCCGTCCGCACCTTCGCCAGCGCAATCTCCGGCACCACCGTGAACTGGGCGAAGGTCGAGGTGCCCATATAATGATGGAGCGGCTCCTTGCCGATGCGGAAGCGGCTGGTGCCGTCGGGCATCAGGCCCTTGCCCTGGGTCACGCGGATCGCCTGGCAGAGGTTGGTGCGGCCCGACGTGCAATAGTCGCAGGTCCGGCATTCCGGCACGTAGAGCGGAATGACGTGGTCGCCCTTCTTGAGGCTGGTCACGTCCTTGCCGACGTCGACCACGATGCCGGCGCCCTCGTGGCCGAGGATTGACGGGAAGAGGCCCTCGGGATCCGCGCCCGAGAGCGTGTAGGCGTCGGTGTGGCAGATGCCGGTCGCCTTGATCTCGACGAGAACCTCGCCGGCTTTGGGCCCGTCGAGCTCGACCGTCTCGATGCTGAGGGGCTCTTTCGCCTTGTGCGCCACCGCCGCGCGAACCTGCATGAGTCCTCTCCTGTCTTCGATTTGAACTGGATTCGACCGGCCGCGCCGCGCGGCATTCGCCGCGCGGCGGGCCGTCAAGCGCTGCGGACGCGCGCGACTATTCGCGCAGCGTTCCCTTGGCCTTCGCCGTGTGCGTCGCGATCATGTCCATGAGCGCCGGCGACAGGCAGTCGTAGGGCTCGAGGCGGAGCTCCTTGAGCCGCGCGCGGATCGCGCCCATCTGGCCGGGCTTGGTGCCGGACTCGATCACCGAGGACACGAAGGCCGCGAACTCCGGCGGCGCCCAACCGCTGTCCTTCGAGAGCTCCGTATGGATGAAGTCGTAGCCGTAGATCGGATGGCCCTTGTTCTCGATCCGGCCGTACATGTGGGTGCCGCAGCCGGTGCAGGCGTGGCGCTGGATCACCGCAGCGGCGTCGACGATCTTCAGCTTGTCGCCGTTCTCGAGCACGGTGACGTTCTCGCGCGGCACCACCGCGACGACCG
>DATFRA010000194.1:0-3187 GCA_035263705.1 Allostellaceae bacterium | reverse complement strand
GCTCATCGACGACGATCAGCTGAGCGCCTGCCTCGAGGAATGCGAGCGGGCGAACGCGGGCGCGCCGATCACCCTCTTCGAGATCACCACGGCGGCGGCCTACCTCGCCTTCAGCCGCGCGCCCGCCGATGCGACGCTGCTGGAGGTCGGGCTGGGCGGCCGCGTCGACGCCACGAACGTGATCAAGCGCCCCGCCGCCACCGTGCTGACGCCGATCTCCATCGACCATCAGCGGTTCCTGGGCGACACCTTGGCGTTGATCGCCTTCGAGAAGGCGGGGATCCTGAAGCCGGGGGTGACGGGCGTGGTGGGACCGCAGCCGCCCGAGGCCGCCGACGTCATCGCAGCGCGCGCCGCCGAGACGGGCTCGCCGCTCTATTCGCACGGCAAGGATTGGCACGCCGAGCCGACGGCATCGGGCATGCGCTACGACGGCAAGCGCTGGCGTCTCGACCTGCCGGCGCCGGCGCTGCCTGGCCGGCACCAGTTCGACAATGCCGGCGCAGCGATCGCCTGCCTCGAGGGCCTGGAAGAGACGTTCCGCGTCGATGCCACCGCCGTCGCCCGCGGCCTCCGGACGACCGAGTGGCCGGCGCGGCTGCAGCGGCTTACCCGCGGGCCGCTCGTTACCGTGCTGCCGCCGGGCGTCGAGCTCTGGCTCGACGGCGGCCACAACCAGGCGGGCGGCGAGGTGCTGGCCCAGCACGCCGCGACCTGGCGCGACCGGCCGCTGCACTTGGTCTTTGGCATGCTCACCACCCACGACGCCCGCGAATTCCTGCGGTCGCTCGCGCGCCACGCCGCGGACATCGGCACCGTCGCCGTCCCCGGCGAGGCGAACAGCCGGACCGCCGAGGACTCGGCGGAGGCCGCGCGCAGCGTGGGTCTCGCCGCCGAGAGCTACCCGAGCGTTGCCGCCGCGGTCGGCGCCGCCGTCGCAAAGTCGGGCCCGAGCCGGATTCTCATCTGCGGCTCGCTCTATCTCGCGGGCACCGTGCTTGCGGAGAACGGATAGAGCCCCGTGCAAACGAAACGGGCGCTGCGTGATCGGCAGCGCCCGTCTGAACCGCAGGTCGCGGAAGAGCTAAATCACCGACTCCACCCACTCCACCAGCTTGCTCTTGGGAAGCGCGCCGATCTTGGTGGCGGCGACCTGGCCGTTCTTGAACAGCATCAGGGTCGGGATGCCGTTGACCCCGTACTTGGTGGGCGTCGCCGGGTTCTCGTCGATGTTGAGCTTGGCAATGGTGACCCGGCCCTTCATCTCGTTCGCGATGTCCTCCAGGAAGGGCGCGATCATCTTGCAGGGCGCGCACCATTCCGCCCAAAAATCGACCAGCACGGGGCCGGGCGCGCGCAGCACGTCCGTCTCGAAGGACGCGTCGGTGGTCTTGCTCGTCATTCTCGTATTCTCCGCTGGTGTGGGCTTTCCGGCCGCAGGGACAAGAAAGCCGCGACGTTCATGCCGCGGCCGGTCTTCTTGGGCGAAGATTAGGGGAGCGCTCGAAGCTTCGTCAAGGCGAGCGCCTGTGCACAACTCCCTTTCGCACGGTGCATGCCGCGTGAAAACCCACTGTAATATTTCAGAAAAGCAAATTCATCGGCCCTGCAGGCGCTCGGCGCTCACGGGCATGAGGCGCGGGCCGTCGGTCCAGAGCAGCGCGGCGCGCACGCGCTTCATCGGATAGATGGCCGCGATGGCGGCGACGTAGGCCGCGAGCTGATCCAGGTAGAGCACGGGGATCTCCGCCTCGCTCGCGGGCGCCGGTCGCAGGGTCTTGTAGTCGACTACCAGCACGGCGTCGTCGGTCACGAGGATCCGGTCGATCTGGCCTGAGAGCGCGCGGTCGCCGATCAGGCCGACCACGGGAACCTCCGCCCGCGAGCCCGGGCCGAAGATTGGCGCGAACTCCGGCTCGCTCAGGACCGCCATCGTCTCCGCCGCGATGGCGGCCCGCGTCTCGGCCGCGAGCCCGTGAACGGGCAGCGCTAGGAAACGCTCCGCCGCGGCCGCGCGGCGCTCTGGCGGCAGCTCCGGCAGGCTCTGCAGGAGCCGATGGATGAGCCGTCCCCGCTGGAACGCCGCGCCGTGGTCCTCGCCGAGCGGCGAGCGCACGCTCGGCTCGATCGCGGCGGGCCGCGATGGCGCCAGCGGCCTGGGCGGCATAGGCTCCGGCGGCGGGCGCACCTGCGCCCAGGCGGGCAGCGCCTCCTGAAGCTCCGCGCGCTCGATCGGCGCTCGATCGCCGGCGCCGGCCACGCGCTGCGCGGTTTCCAGGATCCATCCCTCTCCCACCCAACCATCGGCGCCCGCGAGCCCCGAAAAATCCATGGCCATGGCGCGCGCGCTGCCCGCACTGGAAAGACCCTGGCGCACGAGCTCGTACCAGCAGCCGCTCGACAACGCCGTCCGGGGCCGCCAGCCGCAGACATACAGACGGTCCGCAGCGCGGGTCATCGCAACGTAGAGCAGCCGGCGGTATTCCTGGTCGCGCCGGCGCTCCGCCTCCGCGCGCGCCCCTCGCGCGAGCGGCACGCTGTTCTGCGCGCCCGCGATCAGCCAGAGCGGCAGGCCGCCTTCGACCCATTGCAACGGCTCGACTTGGCCGGGCATCGAGGTGGTGTCGGGCAGAATCACGATCGGCGCTTCGAGACCCTTGGCGCCGTGCACCGTGAGCACGCGCACCTCGCCCATGCCCTGGTCGAGATCGCGCTTCACCTCGGTCTCGCCGGCGACCAACCAGTGCAGGAAACCCTGGAGAGACGGCGGGTGACCCGCCTCGAAGGCGAGCGCCGCCTCCAGGAACTCGTCGAGCGCGTCCTCGGCCTCGGGACCCAGCCGCGCGAGCAGCTGCCGGCGTCCGCCGCGCGTACTCAGGATCTCCGCGAAGAGCTCGTAGGGCGGCATGAAATCCGCGCGGCTCAAGAGCTGCGTCAGCGTATCACGCGCCTGCGCGTAGAGGGGATGCTCGCCGCCGCGCCGCCGCAACTCGCGCCAGAGCCGGCCTTCCCGGCGATGGGCGAGCGCGAACAACTGCTCCTCGCCGAAACTGAAGAGCGGTCCCTTGAGCACCGTCGCGAGGGTGAGGTCGTCCTCCGGCAGCAGCAGAAAATTCCCGAGCGCGACCATGTCCTCGACGGCGAGCTGCTCGGTCAAGCGCATGCGATCGACGCCTGCCACCGGCAC
>DATFRA010000193.1:0-9734 GCA_035263705.1 Allostellaceae bacterium | reverse complement strand
TTGCTGCCCACCATGACGGCGTCGTGGCGGGCGCGCAGCAGATGCGCGCGCTCGCGCGCGAGCTCACCGGTGATCCAGCGGCTCTCGCCCTCGGATGTCGCGATCCGGCCGTCCAAGGTCGAGGCGAGCTTAAGGGTGACGAGCGGCCGGCCTTCCTTGATGCGTCGAAAGAATCCCTCGTTGAGGGCACGGGCCTCGTCGGCGAGCAGGCCCGTCTCGACCTCGACGCCGGCTTCCCTGAGGCGCGCGATGCCGCGACCCGAGACGCGGGGGTCGGGGTCCTCCACGGGCAGGACCACGCGGGAAACGCCCGCGGCGAGGAGCGCGTCCGTGCAGGGCGGCGTCTTGCCCCAATGGCAGCAGGGCTCGAGGCTCACATAGGCGGTGGCGCCGTGCGCCGCTTCGCCCGCCCGCTCCAGCGCCTCAGTCTCGCCGTGAGGCCGGCCTCCGGGCTGCGTCCAGCCGCGGCCCACCACCGCGCCATCCTTCACCAGGACGCAGCCGACCGCGGGATTGGGCCAAGCGGAGCCGAGACCGCGGCGCGCCAGCGCCAGCGCCGCGCGCATATGGGCGATGTCGGCGACTTTATTCGTCGCCGTCCGCGCCGATCCGGCCGATGAACTCGCCAAAATCTTTCGCCTCCCTGAAATTCCGGTACACCGAGGCGAAGCGAACGTAGGCGACCTGATCGAGGCTTGCCAAGGATTCCATCACGAGCCCGCCGATCATGTCGCTGGGAATCTCGGTCTCGCCGGAGCTCTCAAGCTGGCGGACGATGGAGTTGATCACGCGCTCCACGCGCTCGGGCTCGACCGGCCGCTTGCGCAAGGAAATGTGGATGGAGCGCGCCAGCTTGTCGCGGTCGAAGGGCTCGCGCTGGCCATTTTTCTTGATCACGGTTAGCTCGCGCAGTTGCACGCGCTCGAACGTGGTGAAGCGCGCCGCGCAATTCGGACAGAACCGGCGCCGCCGGATCGCGGCACGGTCCTCCGTCGGCCGCGAATCCTTGACCTGCGTATCCTCGCATCCGCAAAACGGACAGCGCATCCGACCCTCCCTCGCGTGCTTCCCGCCCTCGCGCCCTCAGAGCCCCGGATAGACCGGGAACCGCTCGCAGAGCGCGCCCACCTTTTGCCTCACCGCCGCTTCCACCGCGGCGTTCGCCTCGCCGTTCGACCGGAGCCCGTCCAGCACCTCGACGATGAACTCGCCCACCTGCCGGAATTCCGCCTGGCCGAAGCCGCGCGTGGTGGCGGCCGGACTCCCCAGCCGGATGCCGGAGGTCACCGTTGGCTTCTCCGGATCGAAGGGAATGCCGTTCTTGTTGCAGGTGATGCCCGCGCGCTCCAGCGCCTGCTCGGCGACGCGGCCGGTGAGCTGCTTTGGCCGGAGATCGACGAGCATCAGGTGGCAGTCCGTGCCGCCGGAGACGATGGCAAGGCCTCGTTCGGCGAGGCTCGCGGCGAGCGCCTTGGCATTCTCCACCACCGCCTTCGCATAGGCCTTGAACTCGGGCCTGAGTGCCTCGCCGAAGCACACGGCCTTGGCGGCGATCGCGTGCATGAGCGGGCCGCCCTGGAGGCCCGGGAACATCGCGCTGTTGAGCTTCTTGCCGATCTCCTCGTCGTTGGCGAGGATCATGCCGCCGCGCGGACCACGCAGCGTCTTGTGGGTCGTCGTGGTGACGACATGCGCGTGCGGCAGCGGGCTCGGGAACGCCCCACCTGCCACCAATCCCGCGAAATGCGCCATGTCCACCATGAGATAGGCACCGACGGCCTCGGCGATCTCGCGGAAGCACCTGAAGTCGATCACGCGCGGATAGGCGGAGCCGCCGGCGATGATGAGCTTGGGCTTCTCCGCCTGCGCCACACGCTCGACCTCGTCGAGGTCGATGAGCGCGTCCTGGCGGCGCACGCCGTAGGCGACCGCGTGGAACCACTTGCCGGAGAGGTTGACCGGCGAGCCGTGGGTCAGGTGCCCGCCGGCGGCGAGGGACATGCCCATGATGGTGTCGCCAGGCTTCAGCAGCGCCAGCATCACGCCCTGGTTCGCCTGCGAGCCCGAATGCGGCTGCACATTGGCGAACTTGCACTCGAAGAGCCGCTTAGCGCGGTCGATAGCGAGCTGCTCGGCCTGGTCTACGAACTCGCAGCCGCCGTAGTAGCGTCGGCCCGGATAGCCCTCGGCGTATTTGTTGGTGAGCACCGAGCCCTGCGCCTCCAGCACGGCGCGCGAGACGATGTTCTCGGACGCGATCAACTCGATCTGGTTGCGCTGCCGTCCCAGTTCCTTCCGGAGCGCGGCGTTGAGCTCGGGATCACGCTCCGCGACGGTCGCATGGAAGAACGCATCGGCGGGGCGGGTGGCAAGGCTCGAGTTTTCCAGGGGCATGATAGTCCGCGATTGGGGATCAGGACAGTTTGGCGACGCGCCGCTGATGGCGGCCGCCTTCGAACTCGGTGCCGAGAAAGGCGCGCAGGCAGTCCTTGGCGACCTCGAAGCCCACCACGCGCGAGCCGAGCGCCAGGACGTTGGCGTCGTTGTGCTGCCGCGTGAGGCGCGCGGTCGTGGCGTCGTGGCAGACGCCCGCGCGCACCGCCCGGTGCCGATTGGCCGCGATCGCGATCCCGATCCCGGTGCCGCACACGAGTACGCCGCGCCCAGCCTCGCCCCTCTCGATCGCGCGCGCGAGCGCGTCGGCGAAGTCCGGATAATCCACGGGGTCGCGACTGTCGGTCCCGAGATCCAACACCTCGAATCCCAGGGACTTGAGCTCGGGAACGAGTAGGACTTTGAGATCGTAGCCGGCGTGATCGGCAGCGATTGCGATCGTCTCGACCATGGCTCCCGCGGGTAAAGGAGATAGCGCGCGCGATCCTACCAAATCTCGCGGGGCGGCGCGAGCATGCTACCATTGCTCGCGTCGTAAGCCTGCGCAACCTCGTGCGCCCGCACTCGGATCCCGACAAAATGGCCAAGCAAAGAGCCGGGTCGCCCGAGTAGCGTGTTGACACGTAGTAAAGACGCCGAAGTCGCCGTTATTAAGACAAATCGCCGCTTCTATTGACAATAACCGAGTCTCTTGCAAGAATAAACGCGTAAAAGCACGGGCTATGATTTAAGGGCAAGGTAAATGGCTGAACAATCTCCCGGGAAAACCGCGGAAGACCAGTTGCTGCGCATGACCACTGACGTGGTCGCGGCCTACGTCAGCAACAACACGCTCCCGACTGGACAATTGGCGGACATCATCGCGTCCGTTTACTCGTCGTTGCGGGCGCTTGACCATCCGCCCGCCCATGGGCGCGGCGACGCGCTCAGGCCAGCCGTGCCCGTGCGAAAGTCGATCACGCCGGATTATCTGATCTGCCTCGAGGACGGCAAGAAGCTCAAGATGCTCAAGCGGCACTTGCGCTCGACCTATGGCTTGACGCCCGACGCCTATCGCGCGAAGTGGGGCCTGCCTCCGGACTATCCGATGGTTGCCCCCAACTACGCTGAAGCACGCTCCGCCTTCGCCAAGCAGATCGGCCTCGGCCGCACCGGCGCGCGTGCCGGCCGCGCAGCCAAGAAATAGCGGGACTAAGAGCCCTTCTTCTGCTCCTCGTAGCGGCCGTTGTGCCAGACGTAGAAGACGAAATCGGGGTTGAGGACATCGCCCTTCTTGTCGAAGGCGATCGAGCCCACGACGGTTGCGTACTTGTGTGAGTGCAGCGCCTTCGAGAGGTCGGCGAGCTTCAGCGATTTCCCCTGGGCGGCGGCTTCGGCGAACACCTGCAGCGCGGCGTAACTGAAGAGCGTATAGCCGGCGGGATCATAGTCCTGTTTCTTGAAGGCCTCGACCACATCCTTGGCGGCGGAGAGATTGCGGGGATCGGGCCGGAAGGTCATCAGCACGCCCTCGCCTGCGGGCCCGCTTGCCTTCCAGAAGTCGTCGGTCACCAGCGCGTCGCCGGCGATGAACTGGGCCTTGAGGCCTTGATCCTGGGCCTGCCGGACCAGCAGCCCCGCCTCGGCCTGATAGCCGCCGAAATAGACAGCGGCGACGCCGGCCTGCTTGAGCTTGCCGATGAGCGCCGAGAAGTCCTTGTCGCCCTGCGCGATCTGCTCGTTCACCGCCTCCTTGAGGCCCTTCTTATTCATGGCCTTGCGGGCTTCCTCGGCCAGCGCCTTGCCGTAGGGCGACTTGTCGTCGATCACCGCGACTTTCTTGCCCTTGTACTTGGAGGCGATGTAGTCGCCGGCGACCCCGCCTTGGACATCGGCGCGCCCCGCTATGTTGAAGACGTTGGTCCACCCCTTGGACGCCGCATCGTCGGTGAGCTTCGGATCGGACGATGCCGGCGTGATCTCGGGGATACCGGCCTGGGCGTACGCCGAGGCCGCTTGGATCGAGGCGCCCGAGCAGAAATGGCCGACCACCAGCACGGCCTTCTGCTGCACGAAGGTATTGGCGACCGTCGCCGCCTGCTTCTCGTCGCAGCCGTCGTCGCCGACGGCGAGCTTGAGCTTCTTGCCGAGCACACCGCCCTTGGCGTTGATGTCGTCGATCGCCTGCTGCGCGCCGCGCTTCATCTGCTCGCCGATGAAGCCGAACGGCCCCGACATCGGCCCGGCGACACCGACCACGAGATCCTGCTCTTTCTCCTTGGGCTTTTCCTTGGGTGCGCTCGGCGGATTGGGCGGCGCCCCCACGGCGGTACCCGCCAGCGCCGCCGTGGCGACCAGGAATGCTGCTACGAACCGCCTCATGTGAACCCGAACTCCCAGAGTGCTGCTGGAAAGGAAGTTTCACCACGGAGGCTGGCGCAACTTCCCTCGCTCGCGAGAGTATCAGCGCAACCTGCGGCGCGCGAGGACGTCGTCGAGCGTGCGTTCTGCCAGGCGCTCTAATGCGGCTTCGCCGACCGTGGAACGCCGAGATGGTTTCCGGCGGCTTGGTCTACCAGCCGCCGGTGATCCGCCACGAAATGTTGTCGTGCTCGCGGAATTGCGAGGTTTTGGAGATCATCCTATCCGCGGAGTTCGAGACTCGGAGGCATGAAATTCGGGCGCGCGGTTGCCGTTCGGGCGGTTTCGCACTAAGACCAATGCATGAGCGGCATGCGCGCGATCAATCCACCGGGCTGGGCGCGGCCCAAGGGATACAGCAATGCCGTCGTCGGCCGCGGTACCATCGTGATGGTCGCCGGCCAGATCGGCTGGAACACTCGGCAGCAATTCGAGAGTGACGACTTCGTGGCGCAGCTGCGCCAGGCCCTCGCCAACACCGTCGAGGTGTTGGGCGCCGCCGGCGCCAAGCCCGAGCACGTCGCGCGCATGACCTGGTACGTCACGGACAAGCAGCGCTACCTCGCGCGCATCGCCGAGGTCGGCGCCGCTTGGCGCGACATCATGGGCCGCACCTATCCTGCCATGACGCTCCTCGAGGTCTCGGCCTTGGTCGAGGATCGCGCGCTCATCGAGATCGAGAGCACCGCGATCGTCCCGGACGCCGCGACCTGATCGCAAGCCCGCTCCGCTACAAGCCACAAGGATTCCCGCCATGAACCCCACCGCCGCTCGCCGCGACAAGCCCCAGGTGAGCGAAGCCATGCGCTTCGACTGGCAGGACCCGCTGCTCCTCGAGGAGGAGCTCACCGAGGACGAGCGCCTGGTCCGCGACAGCGCCCGCGCCTATGCGCAGGAGAAGCTGATGCCGCGCGTCCAGCGCGCCTTCCGCGACGAGCATTTCGACCCCGAGATCATGAACGAGATGGGCGCGCTCGGCTTCCTCGGCTCGACCATCGAGGGGTACGGTTGCGCCGGCGCCAACTACATCTCCTACGGGCTGATCGCGCGCGAGATCGAGCGCGTCGACAGCGGCTATCGGTCCGCGATGTCCGTGCAGTCCAGCCTGGTGATGCACCCGATCCACGCCTTCGGCACGGAGACGCAGCGGCAGAAATACCTGCCGAAGCTCGCCACCGGCGAATGGGTGGGCTGTTTCGGCCTGACCGAGCCGGACCACGGCTCCGACGCCGGCGGCATGAAGAGCCGAGCGCGCAAGGTCGCCGACGGCTACGTGCTCAAGGGCTCGAAGATGTGGATCAGCAACTCGCCGATCGCCGACGTCTTCATGGTCTGGGCGAAGACCGATGACGGCAGGGTGCGCGGCTTCATCCTCGAGAAGGGCATGAAGGGCCTTTCGGCGCCGAAGATAGAGGGCAAGTTCTCGCTGCGCGCGTCCGTTACCGGCGAGATCGTGATGGAGGATGTCTTCGTGCCCGACGAGCAGCTGCTTCCCAACGTAAGCGGCCTCAAGGGCCCGTTCTCCTGCCTCAACAGCGCGCGCTATGGCATCTCCTGGGGCGCGCTCGGCGCCGCCGAGTTCTGCTGGCACGCCGCGCGCGATTACGAGCTCTCGCGGAACGCCTTCGGCAAGCCGCTCGCCGCCAACCAGCTGGTGCAGAAGAAGCTCGCGGACATGCAGACGGAGATCGCGATCGGGCTGCAGGCTTGTCTGCGGCTCGGCCGCCTGAAGGACGCTGGCAAGGCCTCGCCGGAGGCGATCTCCTTGGTGAAGCGCAACTCCTGCGGTAAGGCGCTCGACATCGCCCGGGTCGCTCGTGACATGCACGGTGGCAACGGCATCTCCGACGAGTACCACGTGATCCGACACGTCATGAACCTCGAGGCCGTCAACACCTACGAGGGCACCCACGATATCCACGCTCTCATCCTGGGCCGCGCGCAAACGGGGATCTCGGCGTTCTGAGCACGGATGTTTCCTCGCGACAGCGTGGGAGCCGCAATGCTGGATGACCTGAAGGCGAACAACCGCGCGTGGGCAGAGCGGATGGTCGCGGTCGACGCGGACTATTTCCGTCGGCTGGAGCGCCAGCAGGCGCCGGAATACCTTTGGATCGGGTGCAGCGACAGCCGCGTGCCCGCGACCCAGATCGTGGACCTCGACCCCGGCCGCATCTTCGTGCATCGGAACGTGGCCAATCTCGCGCCACCGCAGGACGCGAACTACCTGTCAGTCCTCCAGTTCGCGGTCGATATCCTGGGGGTGAAGCACGTGCTGGTGGTCGGACACTATGGCTGCGGCGGCGTCGCCGCCGCGGTCGACGGGCAGCGGCGCGGCCTCGTCGATCACTGGCTGCATCCGATCCGCCAGATCCGCGACGAGCATCGTGTGGCGCTCGATGCGATCTCCGATCTACGCGACCGTATGGACCGTCTCTGCGAGCTCAACGTGATCCGGCAGGTCTCGAACGTCGCGTCCGATGTATTCGTCCAGGAGGCCTGGGCGCGCGGACAACAGCTCCACGTTCACGGCTGGGTGTACTCCCTGGCAACCGGCCGAGTGACAGACCTGAACGTGACGATCGGCGCGCCGAAGACGCGGCTTGATACAGGGTTTCCTGGTCGCGGTTAATCCGCGGAACTTGTTCAAATCCCACCTCGTCATTCGCGCGCGCGATCGGCGCTGGCCAGCGGCAACATCGATTACTCAGAAATGAAATATTTCGATGTGAGAATTCTCATAGGGAGCCAGCGCGACAGCATGCTTTGTTGAGCCAAGGCGGCGCGCGGAGTTTGCCGCCGGAGCCACAGGGCAACGGGAGAAACGCGCGCGACTGAAGGAGGCAACCGATGGCCACCGCCTACATCGGATATCTCGCGAGCACACTCGTGCTGTGTACGTTCCTCGCCAAGACCATGATGCCGCTCCGGGTCATCGCGCTCGGAAGCAATGTGGCATTCATCACCTATGGTGCGCTGCTGCACCTCTACCCGGTCCTTGTGCTTCACATCATCCTGTTTCCGGTCAACGCCTGGCGTCTCCGCGAGATCTTCCAACTCGTGAAGAGTGTCGAGGACACGGTTGACGACAGGAAGGTCTTCAATGCGCTGGTTCCCTTCGCCAAGCGGGTGACGGTTCCGCGCGGCGAGGTGTTGATCCGCAAGGGCGATCCCTCGGACGCGCTCTACCTCGTCATTGAGGGCAAGCTCTGGGTGGAGGAGGCGGAGGCCGAGATCGGGCCGGGCGGCATCGTCGGCGAGATGGGCGTGCTCAGTCGCACGCACCGGAGAACCGCCACTGTCGACGCGAGAACCGATTGCGAACTCGGGCGCGTGTCGGCTGTGGATTTTCAGCGCGTCTATTTCGCCGACCCGACTCTGGGCCTCGCCCTGATCCGCCTGATCATCGACCGCCTCACGCGCGAGATCGAGGCGCAGCGGCTGGAGGTCGCGGCGGCCTGAGCCGAGGCAAGCTCAGACCGGTCTGTGCCGACGCATCACTTCCTGCAACCGATCCAGCGGGAGGGCGTGGGCGGTGGCGCGGAAACCGACCGTGGTCTCTGCCATGCAGAGGGCGTTAAGGATCGCCTCCTCCGTTGCCTCGGCGGCGGCGCGGAAGAGCGTGGTCATGGTATCCGGCGACACCATGGTCACGGCCGTGGTCGGCGCCTTGGGCTCGACGCGGTTCGCGGTGCTGAAGGCGATGAAGATGTCGCCGCTGCTGTTGGCGCCGAGGCCGCCGACCCAGGCGAGGCCGGTGGTGGCGCGGCGCGCGAGGCGCTGACACTGGATCGGCAGCAGCGGCGCGTCGGTCGCGAGCACCACGATGATCGAGCCGGTGTCGCTCGAGGGCTGGCGCGGCGACGGTACCTCGTCGAGGCCGATCGCCTCGCCCACGGGGACGCCGTCGACCCGCAGGAGCTCGCGCTGCCCGTGGTTCGCCTGCACAAGCGCGCCCACGGTGTGTCGGGCGCCGCCCGCGCGCACCACGCGCGAGGCGGTGCCGGTGCCACCCTTGAACTCGTGACAGATCATGCCGTTGCCGCCGCCGACATTGCCTTCCGCGACCGCGCCGCCCGAGGCGGTCCGCAGCGCCAAAAACACATGGTCCATGGTGATCGCGAGCCGCTCGCTGTCGCTGAGGCGACCATCATAGGTCTCGGCGGCGACCGCCAGGAGCCAAGGCGCGTCGCCGCCTTGCCGGATCAGGTAGGCGCCGATGGCGTCGCGCACGAGGCCGACGCTGTGCGTGTTGGTAATGCCAATCGGCGTCGTGAGCATTCCCTGCTCGGCGATCCAGTGTGAGCCCGTCATCTCGCCGTTGCCGTTGAAGGAATGAATGCCCGCGAAGACCGGCCGAGCCAGGACATCGCGGCTCCCCGGCCAGATCGTGGTCACGCCCGTGCGCAGGACCGCGGGCGCATCCTCGATGATGGTGGTGTAGCCGACCTCCACGCCGGCGATGTCGGTGATGGCGTTGAGCGGACCCGGTTCCAGCCGTCCGACCCGGATGCCGAGCGCGCGCAAGCGTGACCGCGTCCCTGCCATGGGACGAAGCCTAGCACGCGCCAAAGCGCGCGCTGAAGGGCGGGATTAAGACGATAGCGGAAGCGAGATCAGGCAGCGGGTGAGATCAGCTGCAGGGCGCGAGGGCCGAGCTCCACGAGCTGCGTCCAGAACCGGTCGAGGCGCCGCAATGTCGCGTGCACGGCCACCAGGTCCTCGTTCTTGAGCGGACCCTTGGAGAGCGCGCCCACGTGGCGCTGATGCATGACGGTGATCTTCTTGCGCAGCTCCTGGCCCTTGTCGGTCAAGCGCACGCGCACCGAGCGGCGGTCGTGCAGCGAGCGCTCCTGCATGATGTAGCCGGCCTCGACCATCTTCTTCACGTTGTAGGAGACGTTCGAGCCGAGATAGCAGCCGCGCAGGGTCAATTCGCC
>DATFRA010000192.1:0-5202 GCA_035263705.1 Allostellaceae bacterium | reverse complement strand
CTGGGCTCGCATGTGGAGACACAGCCCTATTCCGGCTGGCTCGACGGCTCGATGGGCGTGCTCTATGGGCTCGAGGTTGCGCGCGCCTTTGCCGAGGACAAGGCGACCGCGGGCTTCGGCATCGAGGTTGGCGCCTGGGCCGATGAGGAGGGTCACTACGGCTCGCTGCTCGGCAGCCGCTCTTTCTGCGGCGAGCTCAGCGAAGACGCGATCGACAAGACGCGCAACCGGCAGACTGGGAAGCCTCTGCGCGAGGCGCTCGCCGAGGCAGGGCTCGCGGGCCGGCCGCGCGAATGCCTCGACCCCAAGCGCTACGTCGGCTACCTCGAGGCGCATGTCGAGCAGGGCGACACGCTCGACAGCGGTGGGCTGCGGCTCGGCATCGTCACGGGCATCGTCGGCATCCACCTCTACAACCTGACCTTCCACGGCCAGCAGAACCACGCCGGCACCACGCGCATGGCGGTGCGCAAGGACGCCGGCGTGGCGCTCATCAAATTCTGCAACATGGTCGAGGAGCGCTTCCCCAAGGTCGTGGGGCCGCGGTCCGTCTGGACCACCGGAAAGATCACGCTCGATCCCGGCGCGCCCAGCGTCATCCCCGGCAAGGCCGAGATGCTGTTCCAGTTCCGCGACGTCGAGCCCGAGCGCTTGGCGATATTGGAGAAGACACTCGAGGCGATGGTCGTCGAGGCGAACGCGCGCGGGCCCTGCCGCGTCGAGCTCGAGGCGGTCTCGCGCACGCCGCCCCACGCCATGGACAAGGGCTTCCAGGATGCGCTCGAGGCGGCGGCCGAGCGCCGCGCCCCCAAGCTCCACACGCGGCTCCCGAGCGCCGCCGGCCACGACGCGCAGACCTTCGCGCGTCACATCCCCGCGGGCATGCTGTTCGTGCCCAGCGTCGCCGGCATCAGCCACCACTATGCCGAGGACACCAAGGAAGTGGATATCGTGCTGGGGTGTCAGACTTTCGCCGATGCGGCGGCGGAAATTCTGCGCAAGGCAGCGTGACGCGGTAATCGCGCTAGGATCGTGCGTCCTTCGACGCGCTTCGCTTGCTCAGGATGAGGAGCATTGGGTCTTGCTCAACAAACGCCCTCATCCTGAGCAAGCGACCGCAGCGAGCGCGTCGAAGGACGTACGAAACTAAGCGAACAGCCGCTCGCTCTTGAGGTTGTCGTAGAGCGAGGCGACGAACTCGCCGTAGCCGTTCCAGATCAAGGTGGGCCGGCGCTCGTCGATGCCAAGCACCCGCTCGCTCGCCTGGCTCCAGCGGGGATGCGGCACGTCGGGGTTCACGTTCGCCCAGAAGCCGTACTCGCTCCCCTGCAGCGTCTCCCAGAACGAGACCGGACGCTTATCGGTGAAGCTGAACTTGACGATCGACTTCGCCGACTTGAAGCCGTATTTCCAGGCGAGCTCCATGCGGAGCGGCGCGCCGTTCTGCTTAGGCAGCGGCTTGCCATAGGTGCCGGTGACCATGAAGGCGAGCTCGTTGGTCGCCTCCTCGATGGTGACGCCCTCGATATAGGGCCAGGGATACCAGAACGCCCTCTGGCCCGAGGCAACCTTGGAATCGTTGAAGCTCTCGGTGCGGACGTATTTCGCGGAGCCGAGCGGCTTGGCGAACTCCACCAGCGCCTTCATCGGGAAGCCGCTCCAGGGCACGGCGATCGACCACGCCTCGACGCAGCGGTGGCGCATCACGCGCTCCTCGAGCGGCATCTGCTTCAGGAGATCGTCGATCGCGATGGTGATCGGCTTCTCCACCATACCGTCGATGGTCACGGTCCAGGGCCGGATCGGCAGCGCCTGTGCCTCGTCGTAGATCTCCTTCTGGGAGCCGAACTCGTAGAAGTTGTTGTAGTGCTCGACGATCTTCGCGTCGGTCACCGGACGATCGAGGGTGAAGCGCTCGTTGCGCTTGACGGGATAGAGGCCGGCTGAGGGGTCCGCCGTGGCATCCGTGCCGGCTTCCGCGAACGAGGCCAGCGGACCCGCGACGGAAAGACCGATGGCGCCCAGGCCCATAGCCTTCAGCAGACGGCGCCGGTCGTTGTAGACCGCCTCGGGCGTCGCCTCGCGCTCGGGAATCTCCCAGCCGCGCTTCCGCTTGATCAACATGCCTGCCTCCGAATGGACCGGCCGGGGATATAGCGTCGTTGACGCGCGCCGCAAAATCACGCCCTCGCGAGCCTGGTGCCCGCCCGATCCAGTCTCAGCTTGTCGCCCCCGCTCACGGCTTTGTCAATTGAAAGGCCCCGGAGCCGGGCCCACGCTCCCGCGAAACAGATCGTGGAACACAGGGGGATACGGCTATGCGCGCGATCGCCTACGCACTCGCGGGCCTGATCCTGGCCTCGGGCACGGCCTGCGCCGCGGACATCACCGTCACCATGAAGGGCATGCAGTTCCAGCCCGGCAAGATCGCGGCCAAGCGCGGCGACGTGCTGGTGCTGACCAACGACGACACGGTCGATCACGACGCCCTCGTGACCACCTTCGGCTACGGCGTCAATCCCGGCAACATCAAGCCCGGGGAGACCAAGCGGATCGCGCTGATGAAGCGCGGCAAGTTCGAGATCCAGTGCGTCTACCACGACACCATGACCATCGCGGTCAGCGTGAAGTAAGAGCGGAAGAGAGCACCAATGCGCAAGCGCACGATTGCGGCGGCAACGGGCATCGCCGCGCTCACCCTGACGCCCGCCGGCATGGTGCGCGCGGGTGCCGACAGGATCGCATTCCCCCAGGGCTTCGAGAAGAGCTACACGCTCTACGGCGTGATCGATCGTCCCGATCGAAAGCAGGTGCGGTTCTTTTACGTCGACCGCGCCTCGCTCAAGGCGGCGAAATACGGACAACCCATGCCCGACGGAACGACTTTGGTGATGGCGTTCAAGAAGGCAACGGTGGACGCCAATGGCGAGCCGGTGCTGGACAAGAACGGGCGCATGATCCCGGACGGCGATTTCACCGGCGTCGCCGTGCAGAAGAAAGGCAAGGGCTGGGGCGCCGACCACACGGAGAAGCAGCAGAACGGCGATTGGGAATACGCGGAATTCAAGCCCGACGGCTCCCGCAACGCCGAAGTCAAATCCTTCGACGCCTGCTTCGGCTGCCACAGCGCTCGCGCGAAACCCGCCGAGGACTACACCTTCCTGTTCGCGCCCTATCTGCGCGACCACAAGAAGGGCTGAGCAGGCCCCTACTCCGCCGCGGCCTCCGCGCGGGTCGCCATGATCTTCTCCGCGAGCTTGCCGGTGAGCTCCTGCAGGCGGTCGAAGCGCTCGGTGTAGGTGCCGACGCCGAGCGTGATCGAGCGCAGCTCCATGATGAGGTCGTGCAGCTCCGACTGCGGCATGTTGGCGCTCACGGTGTCCCAGCCGGTCCAGCCTTCCTTGGCGTCGTAGCCGAGGATCTGGCCGCGCCGGCCCGAGATCAGCCGCTGCACCCTCGACGTGAAGCTGTTCGGCACCGAGATCTCCACGTGATGGATCGGCTCCAGCAGTACGGGGTCGCATTTCGGCATGGCTTCGCTCATGGCCATGCGGCCGCAGGTCTTGAAGGCCTGGTCGGAGCTGTCGACGGCGTGGAACTGGCCGGTGACGAGATTGACGGCGACGTCGACCACGGGGAATCCCAACGGTCCCCGCACCAGGTACTCGTTCACGCCGTCCTCGACCGCGGGGATGTAGTTCTTGGGGATGGCGCCGCCCACCACCGAGTTCTTGAAGGCGTGGCCGGAGCCGCGCGGCAGCGGCCTCACCTCGATCTCGATGTCCGCGAACTGCCCGTGGCCGCCTGTCTGACGCTTGAAGCGGGAGTGCTGGGTCGTGGGCTTGGGGATGGTTTCGCGGTAGCCCACCTGCGGATGCTTCGTCTTCGCGGGCAGGCTGTATTTCGTGCGCAGCCGATCGAGGGCGATCTGCAGGTGGATATCACCCTGGCCCCAGAGCACGAGCTCGTGGCCGTCCTCGCTGTGACGGAGCTCGAGCGTCGGGTCCTCCTCGATCACCTTCTGGATCGCGCTCGAGAGCTTGACGTCGTCGGCGCGCTTCTCCGCTATGACAGTAAGCCCGAACACCGGCTTCGGCCGCGGCGGCTTCGGCAATATCGGGGGAGTGGCGCCCGAGCTCAGCACCGTGCCAGTGCCGATGCCCTCGAGCCGCGCCAGCGCCACCACCTCGCCGAGGTCGGCGGAAGCGACCTTCTCCTGCTTGGCGCCGTTCACCTTCAGCACGCCGCCGACGCGGACGCCGTTCAGCGTCATGCCCTCGCTCACCGTGCCGCGCCACACGCGGGCCAACGATAACTTCCCGGTATTACCGGGGTAATAGGTCTTGATCACCTGGGCGACGGTCTCGCTCCCCTCCTTGATGCCGAGACGGGCCGCCGTCGCCGTGGGCTCCGGCGTCTCGTGGCGGAGCGCCTTCAGCAGGCGACGCACGCCGTGCTCCTGCGCGCCGGAACCGACCATCACGGGCACGATGAGGTCGCGCTGCAGATCCTTGGCGAGGTGCTGGTAGATCTCCGCCTTGGAGGGCTGCACGTCCTCCAGGAGCTGCTCCAGCAGCTTGTCATCGTAGTCCGCGAGCTTCTCCACCAGGCTCGTGCGGGTCTGGCCCTCCGCGTCCCAGAAACCGTCGGGCAGCTTCACGAGGTCGGAGGCGTGGCCGGGCTTGTACTGGTAGGCGCGCTCGCTTACGAGGTCGACATAGCCGGTGATCGCGCCTTCGGCGTCGCGCGTGGTCACCTGGCGCACCACCAGCGGCCGCTCGGAGACCGACTGCAGCGCCGCCATCACGTCGCGCACACGGGTCGCGGAGGTGTCGAGCTTGTTGATGAACACCATGTGCGGGATCTGGTGCCCATCGAGGAACTTGAAAAGCGGGCTCAGCGTCAGCGCGCGGTCGCCCTCCGGCTCGCACACGACGACCGCGACGTCGGCGGCGAGCAGCGCCATCTGAGTCTCGTAGGCGAGTTCGACGGAGCCGGGGCAGTCGAGGAAGGTCCAGGGATCGCCCAGGTAGGTCGTATGGGCGACGTTGATCTCGGTCGTCATCTGGCGCGCCCGCGCCTCGGGCGAGGCGTCGCCGACCGTGTTGCCGTCCTTGATGGTACCGCGCCGGTTGATCGCGCCGGTGGCGAAAAGCAACGCCTCCAGCAACGTCGTCTTGCCCGAGAGGTAGGGTCCCACGA
>DATFRA010000191.1:0-2885 GCA_035263705.1 Allostellaceae bacterium | reverse complement strand
GCGTGCTCGATCTCGGTCTCGATGAGATCGAGGAGCCGCTTCCTCAAGTCGACCGGAGCGAACGCGACCTTCTCGAGGTGTGCCGGCGTCGCGTAGCCCGTCATGAAGTTGAAGAGGCGTGCGGCGTCGCGGCAGAGCGCGGGATCGCAGGTGAAGAACGAGAGGTCGGTGTAGACCTTGGCGGTGTCCGGGTGATAGTTCCCGGTGCCGAGGTGGACGTAGGAATGCAGCTCGCCGCCCTCGCGGCGCACCACCAGCGAGACCTTGGCGTGGGTCTTGAGCTCGATGAAGCCGTAGACCACCTGCACGCCCGCGCGCTCCAGGTCGCGCGCCCAGCGGATGTTGGCCTCCTCGTCGAAGCGTGCCTTGAGCTCGATCAGCGCGGTCACGGACTTGCCGGCCTCTGCCGCCTCGATCAGCGCCCGCACGATCGGGCTGTTGACGCTGGTGCGGTAGAGCGTCTGCTTGATCGCGACCACGGCGGGATCGCGCGCGGCCTGGCGGGCGAATTGCACCACCACGTCGAAGCTCTCGTAGGGATGATGGACGATGATGTCCTTCTGGCGGATCGCGGCGAAGCAGTCACCGCCGAAGTCCCGGATGCGCTCGGGGAAGCGCGGATGATAGGGCTTGAAGAGCAGGTCCGGCCGCTCCGCGATGATCAGCTGGCGCGTGTCGGAGAGGCCGAGGATGCCGTCGAGCGGCGAGGAATCGTCGGGCGAGACGTCGAGGTTCTCCGCGAGGAAGCGCTGGAGGTCCTCGGGCATGCCGGCGTCGACCGCGAGCCAGATCACGTTGCCGCGGCGCCGGCGCTTGAGCGCGCTCTCGAACAGGCGGACGAGGTCCTCGGCTTCCTCCTCGATTTCCATCTCGCTGTCCCGGACGATGCGGAACATGCCGTGGCCCACCACGGAGAAGCCCGGGAACAGCCGGTCGAGGAACAGGGTCACCATCTGCTCGAGCGGCAGGAAGCGCACGCTCGCGCCGGGCATGCGGATGAACCGGCCGATGGCGCCCGGCAGCAACAGCAGGGCCTGCATGCTCTTGCCGTCGCGCGCCCGCGTCAGCTGCAGCGCCAGGCCGATGCCGCGGTTCGCCACGAACGGGAACGGATGCGCAGGATCGACCGCGAGCGGCGTCAGCACCGGGAATACCTCGGCGAGGAAATGCGCCTCGACCCAGGCCCGGTCCTCGTCGGAAAGATCCTGCGGGCCGATCACGGAGACGCCGGCCTCGTGGAGCTGCTCGCGTAGCGCACGCCAAATCAGCTGCTGGTCGTGCATCAGCCTGTGGGCGCGCTGGTTGATCGCGGCGAGCTGCTGTGCCGGCGTGAGGCCATCCTGGCTGGGCGTCGCCACACCCGCGAGCACTTGGCCTTTGAGCCCGGCGACGCGCACCATGTAGAACTCGTCGAGGTTGCTGGCTGAGATCGAGAGGAAGCGAAGCCGCTCAAGCAGAGGGTGATTGGCGTTGTCAGCCTCGGCGATGACCCGCTCGTTGAAGGCAAGCCACGACAGCTCGCGGTTGATGAACCGCGCCTCGGAGGACGGGTCTATCGAGGGCTGAAGAGCCGGTTGCGCCTGAGCCACGTCACCTCGCTATGTGACAACAATCACACGGTTTTCCAACGGGTTGGGTATAGTCTATAACGTAACCGTGACGCTGTCATGGCGCGTTTTGGAGCGCGCGTTCGGAGCCGCCTCTTGAAGCAGCTTCTGTTGATGCGCCACGCCGCCGCGGCGGGAAAGAGCGCGGGCGGCACCGACCGCGATCGTCCGCTAACGCCGGACGGGCGACGCGCCGCCGAGACGCTCGGCCGTCGCCTCAAGTCGGATGGGATCAGCCCCGACCTCGTGCTCTGCTCCCCCGCGCGGCGCGCCCGCGAGACGCTCGAGGGGCTGGCGGAAGCGCTCGACGCGCTGCCTCCGGCCGATCTCGACGACGCGCTCTATCTGGCGGACAGTCCCACCCTGCTCGCGCAGCTCCGCGGCGCGCCCCACGAGACGCGCTGCCTCCTGTTGCTCGGGCACAATCCCGGCATCGAGGAATTGGTCCGTGGGCTTGCGCCGGCGAACGCTGCCGTGGAGGCCGGTCTCCCCGCCGCGGGTCTTGCGATCTTCCAGGTCTCGGGCCCGTGGTCGGCCTTGAGTCAGTCGACCGCCCGCCTCGCCGCCTTCGTCACGCCCTGAAGCCAAGCACGGTTCGCGCCAGCGGGATCGTGATGCTGCGGTGATCGCGGAGCGCGGCGGCATCGAGATCGGCGACAAGGTGCCGCGCTTCCTCGAAGCTGCGCTCCATGTGGCGCACCAGGAACAGCACGACCTCCTCGCCGATCGCGAGTTGCCGGTCGGCGAATAGCTTCACCAGCAGCGCGGCGAGGAGCGCATCATCGGGCGGGGCCACCGCGACCACCGGCGCCGCCACCAGCCGCGAGCGCAGATCCGGCAGGAGGCCGGTCCAGCGCGCCGGCGGCTCCTGCGCCGTGAGCAGCATGCCGCCGCGCCGCTCCGCGACCAGATTGTAGAGATGTAGCAGCGCCTCGGCGGCGGCGCGGTCGGCATCATCGATGACGCACGCGGCGGCGCTGCCGAGCAGGGCGGGCACCGACTCCGTTGCGAGGCTCGCGGCCTCGATCATCGGCGCATGGCTGCGGGCCGCGAAGACCCGCGCAAGGTGCGTCTTGCCGCAGCCGGCGGGGCCATGCACCGACAGGGCCGGCGCGGGCCAGCTCGGCCACCGGTCGAGCCACTGGATCGCCGCTTGATTGCAGGGCGCCACCAGAAAATCCGCCTCTCCCAGCGCCGGTCGGTGGCCGAGATCGAGGATCAGCTGGGTCATCCGCCGCCGCGTCCGCCTTTCCCCTGCATGGGATCGTAGAGCGGGCT
>DATFRA010000190.1:0-5515 GCA_035263705.1 Allostellaceae bacterium | reverse complement strand
AGTGGATGGCACAAAGAAAAGCGCCTCATCCCGAGCGCGCTCGCGCGAGCGAGCGTGTCGAAGGACGCACGGTGCCGATCCCGTCCTAGATCCCACCCATGCACAAGTACTTCACCTCGAGGTACTCCTCGATGCCGTACTTCGAGCCCTCGCGGCCGATGCCGCTCTCCTTGACGCCGCCGAAGGGCGCGATCTCCGTGGAGATGATGCCCTCGTTGATGCCGACGATGCCGTACTCGAGCGCCTCGGCGGCGCGCCAGATGCGGCCGATGTCGCGGCTGTAGAAATAGGCGGCGAGGCCGAAGACGGTGTCGTTCGCCATCTCGATCGCCTGCTGGTCGTTCGAGAAGCGGAAGAGCGGCGCCACGGGCCCGAAAGTCTCCTCGCGCGTCACCTTCATCTGCGTGTTGACCTCGGTGAGCACCGTCGGCTCGAAGAAGCTGCCGCCCAATTTGTGCCGCTTGCCGCCGACCACGACCTTGGCGCCTTTCTTGACGGCGTCTCCGATGTGGTCCTCGACCTTCTCCACCGCCTTCATGTCGATGAGCGGGCCGATCACCGTGCCGGTCTCGGTGCCGGGCCCGACCTTCATGCTGCTCACGGTGTCCGCGAGCTTCCGCGCGAAGGCGTCGTAGACACCGTCCTGTACCAGGATGCGGTTGGCGCAGACGCAGGTCTGGCCGGCGTTGCGGTACTTCGACGCGATCGCGCCCTTGACGGCTTGATCGAGGTCGGCGTCGTCGAAAACGATGAAGGGCGCGTTGCCGCCGAGCTCGAGCGAGAGCTTCTTCACGGTGCCCGCGCATTGCGCCATCAGCACCTTGCCGATCTCGGTCGAGCCCGTGAAGGAGAGCTTGCGCACGATCGGGTTCGAGGTCATCTCGGCGCCGATCTCGGTGGCGCCGCCGGTGACGCAGGAGAGCACGCCCTTGGGCACGCCCGCGCGCTCCGCGAGCTCGCAGAGCGCCAGCGCCGAATAGGGCGTCTGGCTCGCGGGCTTCAGCACCATGGTGCAGCCCGCCGCCAGCGCGGGCCCCGCCTTGCGCGTCAGCATCGCCGACGGGAAATTCCAGGGCGTGATGGCGACGCAGACGCCGATCGGCTGCTTCAGCACGACGATGCGCTTGTCCGTCCCGTGGGACGGAATGGTGTCGCCGTAGACGCGCTTCCCCTCCTCGGCGAACCATTCAATGAAGGAGCCGGAATAGGCGATCTCGCCGCGGGATTCCGTGAGCGGCTTGCCCTGCTCCGCGGTCATGAGCTGCGCCAGGTCCTCCTGGTTCTCGATCATCAGGTTGAACCATTTGCGCAGGATGTTCGCGCGCTCCTTCGCGGTCTTGGCGCGCCAGGCCGGAAGCGCCCGCTCCGCCGCCTCGATCGCCCGCCGCGTCTCCGCCGCCCCCATCTTCGGGACCGTGCCCAGGATCGAGTTGTCCGCGGGATTGTTGACCGAGATCGTCGCGCGACTGTCCGCGTCGACCCACTTGCCGTCGATGTAGCATTGCTGGCGGAACAGCGCCTTGTCCTTGAGCTGCATGGTCTCCTCCGGGGATGAGAGAGGTCTTGCGCAGACTATAGACCCGGCAGCAGTGGTTGTTAATGGCGGCAGCTACGCCATTTGCACGTAGCGCTACTCCACCGTCACGCTCTTCGCGAGGTTGCGGGGCTGGTCGAGGTCAGTGCCCTTGAGGACGGCGACGTGGTAGGCGAGAAGCTGCACGGGCACCGCATAGAGGAGCGGCGCCACGAAGGGATGGCAGGGCGGCACCTCGATGCCGTGGAAGAGCCTGCCGCCGAAGCGGGCGAGACCCTCCTTGTCGGAGATCATCACCACGCGGCCGCCGCGCGCCAGCACCTCCTGGATGTTGGAGCAGGTCTTGTCGAAGAGCTCGTCGCGCGGCGCCAGCACCACCACCGGCGTCTTCTCGTCGATGAGCGCGATCGGCCCGTGCTTCATCTCGCCGGCGGGATAGCCCTCGGCGTGGATGTAGGAGATCTCCTTGAGCTTGAGCGCGCCCTCGAGCGCCAGCGGAAAGCTGGTGCCGCGCCCCAAGTAGAGCACGTCGCGGGCCTCGGCGATCTCGGTGGCGATCCTCTCGATCGCGGGATGGCTCTGCAGCACCTCGTTGGCGCGCGCCGGCACCTCCGTGAGCGCGGTCGAGAGTTTCGCCTCGTCGGCGGCGCTGAGCGTGCCACGCGCCCGCGCCACGGCTAGCGTGAAACACGCGAGCACCGCGAGCTGCGTCGTGAACGCCTTGGTGGAGGCGACGCCGATCTCGGGGCCTGCGTGGGTCGCGAGCACGGCGCTCGATTCCCGCGCGACCGTGCTCTCGGGCTGGTTCACCACGGCGAGAATGTGCTGGTCCTGCTCCTTCGCGTAGCGGAGCGCCGCCAGCGTATCGAGGGTCTCGCCGGATTGCGAGACGAACACCGCGAGCCCGCCCTCGGGCATCGCCGGCTGGCGGTAGCGGAACTCGGAGGCGATCTCGGCATCCACGGGAACGCGCGCCAAGCGCTCGATCCAATATTTGGCGATCAGCCCCGCGTGATAGGCGGTGCCGCAGGCGATGAAGCCGATCTTCGGCACCGCCGCGAGGTCGAAGGGCAGGCTCGGCAGGTGCACCGTGCGCGTGGTCGGATGGAAATGCGCCATCAGGGCGTCGCCGATCACCACCGGCTGCTCGAAGATCTCCTTCTCCATGAAGTGCCGGTGATTGCCCTTGCCGATGAGCGCGCCGGAGAGAGCGGTTTCGCGGATCGGGCGCTGCACCTCATGGTTCGCGCGGTCGTAGACCGTGGCGCCCGCCGCCGTCACCACGGCCCAGTCGCCCTCCTCGAGATAGAGGATGCGGCGCGTCAAGGGCGCCAGCGCCAGCGCGTCCGAACCCAGGAACATCTCGCCGTCGCCGAAGCCGATGGCGAGCGGACTCGAGCGCCGCGCGCAGATCAGGAGATCGGGCTCGCCCGCGAACAAAATCGTGAGCGCGAAAGCGCCCTCGAGGCGCGGAAACACCTTGGCCGCGGCCTCGCGGGGCGTGAGGCCCTGCTTCAGCGCATCCGTCAGCAGGATAGCCACCGCCTCGGTATCGGTCTGGGTCTCGAAGCGGTAGCCCTTCGCCGTGAGCTCGTCCTTGATCTCCTGGAAATTCTCGATGATGCCGTTGTGCACGACGGCAACGCGATCGGTCGCAATCGGGTGCGCGTTGGTCTCGTTGGGGACGCCGTGGGTCGCCCAGCGCGTGTGCGCGATGCCGATGCGGCCGGTGACGGGCTCGCGCTGCAGGCGATCGACCAGGCGATCGAGCTTCCCCTCCGCGCGCCGCCGCTCGATCCGGCCGTCGACCAGCGTCGCCACCCCCGCGGAATCGTAGCCACGGTACTCCAGCCGCTTCAGGCCATCGACCAGGAAACCCGCCACTTCCGCGCGGCCGATGATGCCGATGATCCCGCACATCAGACCTTGCTCCGCTCCTTGCTCTTTGCCTGGCGCCGCTTCGCGTCGGCGCCACGTGCGCGCAGCACGCGGGCGGCCCCGGGCTTCTCCACCTGCTCGCCCCGGCCAAGCGCCAGCGCATCCGCGGGCACGTCCCGTGTGATCACCGAGCCCGCGCCCACGATCGCGTCGGCGCCGATGGTTACCGGCGCCACCAGCGCCGCGTTGGAGCCGATGAAGGCGCCGTCCTCGATCCGCGTCTCGTGCTTGAGGAAGCCGTCGTAATTGCAGGTGATCGTGCCCGCGCCGATGTTGACCGCGCGGCCCACGACGGCGTCGCCGATATAAGTGAGGTGGTTGGCCTTGCTGCCCTCGCCGAGCCGCGCCGCCTTCAGCTCCACGAAATTGCCGACGTGCACCTTGGCCGCGAGCTCTGTGCCCGGCCGAAGCCGCGCGAAGGGACCCACGACCGCGCTGTCACCGATCGTCGCCCCCACGATATGGCTCATGGCCCGGATCACAACGCCCTCGCCGACACGCACGCGGGGTCCAAACACCACCGCGGGCTCGATCACGGTATCGCGCCCGATCACGGTATCCGCGCTGAAGTAGACGGTGGTGGGATCGATCAGCGTGACGCCCGCAACCATGTGCTTGGCGCGGAGCCGCTGCTGCAGCGTCGCCTCGGCAACCGCGAGCTCCGCGCGCGAGTTCACGCCCAGCAGTTCCTCCGTCGCCGCCGCGATCGCGCGGCAGTGGAGCCCGCGCTTGCGCGCGAGCGCCACCACGTCGGTGAGGTAGTACTCGCGCTTGGCATTCTTGTTCTCGATCGCGTCGACGAGCGCACGCACGTGCCGGCCGTCGAGCGCGATGACGCCGGAATTGCAGAGCGTGATCTTGCGCTGCTCCGGAGTGGCGTCCCGCGCCTCCACGATCGCCTCGAGGCTGCCGTCGGCAGCGACGACCAGGCGACCGTAGGCGCCGGGATCGGCCAACCGCATGCCCAGTACCGCGACCGCCGCAGCGGGCTCTCGCCGCCGCTCTGCGACCAGCGAGGCGATCGTCTCGGTCGTGATCAGCGCGACGTCGCCCACGAGCACCAGGACATCGCCCGCAAAATCGCCGAGCGCGCCCAGCGCCACCTTGACGGCGTCCCCGGTGCCGAGCGGCGGCGATTGCACCACGGTCTCCGCCGGCGCCGCGGCGGCGGCCACCGCCGCCATGTCCTTGCCGATCACCGCCAGGGTGCGCTCGGGCTGCAGCGGCGCCACCGCGTCTAGCACGTGGCGCAGCATCGGCCGGTGCGCGATCTCGTGCAGCACCTTGGGACGCGTGGATTTCATACGCGTGCCGTCGCCCGCCGCGAGCACGATGACCGCGAGCGCGCTCATGACGGCAACGGGGCAATCAGGGAAGCCGGGGTCTTGCGCATTTGTCTTGTGGCATCCGAGGTGGCGCGACGCGCGGGAAACTGGCATAAGGCGGCGCCCAACCCCAAGTCAAATAATGTAAACGATCATGACTAACGATGCGTGAATCGTGACCGTTATCAGGGGTTTGCTGCTCGATCTCGACGGCACGCTGGTCGACAGTCTGCCGGACCTGCTGGACGTGCTGAACCAGGTGCTCGGCGATTTCGGCGTGCCCGCGCTGACCGCCGCCGAGGCGAAGCCGATGGTGGGCGACGGCACCCTGAGGCTGGTGGAGCGCGCGCTTGCCGCCCGCGGCGTGACGCCCGACCAGATCAAGCCCGCGCAATCGCGCTTCCTCACGCTCTACGAGGCCCGCCCCGCGCGGCTGTCGCGGCTCTACGCGGGGGTGCCCGAGGCGCTGACGGCGCTGGAGGCCGCCGGCTGGGTCTGCGCGGTTTGCACCAATAAGCCCGAGCGTGCGACCCGGGTAATGCTGAGCGAGCTCGACCTCGATCGGTTCTTCCGCGCCGTCATCACCGGCGACACCCTGCCCCAGAAGAAGCCCGACCCGGCACCCATGCGCGCGGCCCTTGCCGCGCTGGAGGTGCCGCCCCATCGCGCGATCGCCGTCGGCGACCACCCGAACGATCTGCTCGCCGCCCGCGGCGCG
>DATFRA010000189.1:0-5838 GCA_035263705.1 Allostellaceae bacterium | reverse complement strand
CGGCCGGCATCATTGCGGTGGCCGATCCGATCAAGCCGACGACACCGGCGGCGCTTGCAAGCCTGCGCGCCGACGGCATCCGCATTGTCATGCTGACCGGCGACAATCGCATCACGGCGCAGGCGGTCGCCGCAAAACTCGGCATCACCGATATCGAAGCCGAGGTTCTGCCGGACCAGAAGAACGACATCGTGCGGCGCTTGCGCGGCGAAGGCCATGCCGTGGCGATGGCCGGCGACGGCGTCAATGATGCCCCAGCGCTTGCCGAAGCCGATGTCGGCGTGGCGATGGGGACCGGCACGGACGTGGCGATGCAGAGCGCGGGCGTCACGCTGGTCAAAGGCGATCTCGCCGGCATCGCCCGCGCGCGCGCCTTGAGCCGCGCTACCATGCGCAACATCCGGCAGAATCTGGTGCTGGCCTTCGTCTACAACGTGCTCGGCGTCCCGCTGGCGGCGGGCGTGCTCTATCCGGCGTTCGGGCTGCTGCTTAGCCCCGTCGTCGCCGCCGCGGCCATGAGCCTGAGCTCGGTCTCCGTGATCGGGAACTCGCTGCGCTTGCGCAGGGTCAAGCTCGAGGTCACGGACTCATAAGGCCGACAAGCGCCGTCCCCGTTTCCGGTTTCGGCAGTCAAGCCGACATGGCGCGCAGACGCGTATTTTTCGCACCCTGACCCAAAGCGGCCATAAAGGCCTCAGCCATGACGCACGGCAACACTGTCCAGTTGGGCTGGGTTCAACCAAGAGCGTCGAGCAGGCTCTTCGCCGCCCTCAGATCGGGCGTCACGAAACCTTCTTCGAACCGGTCGAAGACAGGCTGGAGCAGCGTCCGGCCTTCCCTGGCCCGGCCGATCTCGGCAAGCCTGCCCGCGAGCCCCGACACCGCGCGCAGCTCGAGCGCCGGCGCGCCCTGCTGGCGCGCGAGCTGAGCCGCGGTCTGGTACTCCTCCTCGATCCGCCGGCTCTTCGGATCGAGCCGATGCAACGCTTCCGCGCGCAAACGGTGCAGGTCCGGAATGAACATCTGCTGGTGGGTCTCGAGCGAGAGCTGCTGCACCTCGTCGAGGAAATTGAGGGTATCCTCAGTGCGGCCCATCTCCAGCTTGGCGCCCGCGATTAGCGTGCCCAGGAAGGTCAGATAGGCGCGCTGCTTCAGCTCCTGGAGCTTGCGGAATTCCACCTCCATCTGCTCGACGCCGCGCCCGATGTCGCCGCGCCGCATCGCCACCCAGCCGGCCATGAAGCGCGCGAACCCGGCAGGCCACGCCATGTTGCCCTCGGCGGAGACGGCGGCCGTCGCCTCGGCATGAGTGTCCGCCGCATCCACGTCGTCGACCATGATGGCAAAGAACCCCGCAAAAAATCGGGCTAACGCGCGACTTAAGGGATGACGGAGTTCGTCGCCGACGCGAACCGCGTCTTCGGCAATAGTCCGAGCACGGTCGGCGAAACCGGCCTGCCAAAGTGCGCACCCACCCACTGCCCGCGCGCAGACGCCGGGATCGTGCGCGCCGAACATCGACCAGTGGTCGCGGTGCCGCCTGATGTCGTAGAGCGCCAGGCCATGCTCAATGTCGTCACGGGCGATCGCCACCTGGCCGCGTTGAAACGCCGTCGCCCAGCGGGCGTGATAGGCTTGCAGCTTCAGGTCGTCAGCGGCCATGCGGCGAGCCATCGACACAAGGGCGTCCGCGCGCTCCGTCGCGCCGGGCAGATCGCCGGCGATCGAATACGATATCCAGTCGGCCCATCGCGCTCGGAAATGCAGGGGATCATCGCCAAGTGCGACGCTGACCCTGATCGCGTCCTCGGCGTTTTTGCTGTGCTCGGGCGAGGCCGGCCCCTTGAGCGCCAGCATCGCGATGCCGCGATCCAGGAGGAGCGCCGCCTCCTCCCGTGTGCGCTCCACCGACGGCGGAGCCTTGGCGACCAGCGCCAGGGCGCGCGCAAGGTGGTTCGTCGCCTCCGCGAAGGTGGCCTTCGCCAGCGCCAGCCGCCCCGCGCGGCTCCAAAGATCCCGCGCGCGCTCATCGAGGCCTGCGGCTTCATAGTGGTGCGCCAGCAATTCCGGCCGGCGTATCGCAATGTCCGAAAATTTCTCCTCGAGCCCTTGCGCGATCCGGGCATGGAGCTGTTGGCGCCGCGTGCGGAGTAGGCTCGCGTAGGCCGCATCCTGCACGAGCGCATGCTTGAACACGTAGGTAGCGTCGGGCGGCTCGCCGCGCGCGAACACGAGCTCGGCAGCGGTGAGCTGGCTGAGCGCTTCCTTGAGCTCGTTAGCGCCCATCTGGACGACCGACGAGATGAGCTCGTAGGAGAACTCGCGGCCGATCACGGAGCCGATCTGCGCCACTTCCTTGACCGGCGACAACCGCTCGAGCCGCGCCATCAGCGTGTCGTGCAGGGTGGCGGGGATCGCCATCGGCGGCAGCGGGCCTGCCAGCGCGTAGTGCCCGTCCCGCTCGACCAGCAGGCCCGATTCGAGCACGCTCTTGGTCAGTTCCTCGATGAAGAGCGGAATGCCGTCAGTCTTCTCGACGATCTGGTCGGTAACCTCCCGCGGCAGTACCTTGCCGCCGCACAGGTTCTCAACCAGCTCCAAGCATTGCCGGCGGGCCAGCCGATTGAGGGTGAGACCGGTCACGTGCGGCATGTGAACCCAAGCGGGTGTGAACTCCGGTCGGAAGGTGAGGAGAGCGAAAACGCGGAGGTCGCGAATGCGATCGAGGCACAGGCCCACGAGCTCCTTCGTGGTCGGATCGACCCAATGCATGTCCTCGACGAGCCAATAGACCGGCTTGATGCGCGCGAGCGCCGCCAGCTGATCGACAAGCGCCTGGAGCGTACGCCGCTTCAGAATGTCGGAGGTGAGCTGGGGCTGCGCGTAGCGGTCGCTAAGCGGAATGCCGAGCAGGGTCGCGAGCAGCGGCACTGCGTCGGCGAGATTCCGCGACGCGGGGGCGAGCAGCGCCTCCAGCTTGCCGAGGCGTGTCGAGTCGTCGTCCTCGGCATTGAGGCCCGCCGCGAACTCGAGCTGCGCGATCACCGGCTGCAGCGGGCTGCTCACGTGGAAGGGCGAGCACTGATAGCGGAGCTGGACGTGATCGCTTTCTTGCAGGCGCTGGCGCAACTGCTCGGCGATGCGCGATTTGCCGATGCCGCCCTCGCCGCAGAGCAGCACCACTTGGCCCTCGCCAATCACGGACTGCTCCCAACGGCTTTGGAGCAACGCGACCTCTTGCTCACGGCCGACAAACCGGCTGAGACCAGCGGGGTGTGCGGCCTCGAAGCGGGTGGCGGCGGCGTCGGCCACTACCTGCCAGGTGCGCACGGGATCGGGAATCCCCTTGAGCCGCCGGGCGCCAAAATCGACGTAGCGGAAGGTGCCGCGGGTCAGCATCCGAGTGCTATCGGCGATCACGATGGCGTTGGGTTCTGCCAGCGCCTGCAGTCGTGCCGCCACATTGGGCGTATCGCCGATGGCCGAAAGCTCCGATGCGCCATCCGGGGCCGCGACCCGGCCCACCACCACCATGCCCGTCGCTATCCCGATGCGCACCTGGAGGCGGCGACCGTCTTGGCCTGGATGCCGGCTAATCGCGCTTACGATGCCTCGCGCGGCGTGCACGGCTCGCTCCGCCGCGTCTTCGTGCACGCGCGGATAGCCGAAATAGGCCAGGACGCCATCGCCCAGGAACTTCGCGAGATAGCCACCGTATCGCGCAATCATGCCCGCGCAGAGATCCTGATAGGCGTGCATGACCTCGCGCACCTCCTCGGGATCTGTGCGGGCCGCGAGCTGGCTCGAGCCCACGAGGTCGCAAAACATGATGGTGAGCTGCCGCCGTTCGCCCGTGGGCGCGTCGGCCTGCGGCGGAGCTCTCGACACAGATTCTCGTGGCGGCGCGACCGCCCCTGGCCCGGCGCCCGACCGCAGTTCTGCGATGGCTTTCATCAGCTTGATGCGATGGCCGAGGGAGAGGCCGAGCTCCTTTAGATGCCTCTCGTCGAGCTCGAGTAGCGCCGTGCCATCGATATCGTTGTCGGCGAACGTCTTGACGTGCTCGGACAGACCGAGGGCGCCCAGGAACTCGCCAAGGTCAACCATCGTCCCCTCCCGGACCGATTGACTTGGCCGCTCGAGAAATCGGCCGTGGCTTCAATGATATGGGGTTCCTCGGCGCCCATAAAATGGGCCAAGGGTCAAAGAATTTCCGTCAACGGAAAAATTCGCACTGCGAGCGGGGCCTTTCGAAGTTGAATGGCAAGCGCGCGATGACCGTGACGAACGTGCCACTGCCGGTGCCACCCGAGTCGCCAGGCCTTAGCCGTGCCAATAGCGCCATTTCGGCCAATAGCGCCGATGATCCACATTCGGTGCAAAGGCTGAGCATTTTTGAGACCACGTTGCAGGCGAGAGCTCGGTTTCTAAATTCCTAGTTGAAGCCTGCCACGGGCAGTTCGGAGAAAGTCAATGAATGCGAACCCCAAGATTTCTACGGTCGTGCTCACCGTTGCGACCTCCGTGTCGCTAGCAGCATGCGTGTCGGATCCCTACAGCCAAGAGCATGGGCACACGACCAACACTCAAGTGCCGCAGCCATACCCGACAAATGTGTATGTGCCCGCAGATCAGCCGGTCTACACGCCACCTCAGCCGGTCTACACGCCACCTCAACCGGTCTACGCACCATCTCAACCGGTCTACGCACCACCTCAATATGCTCCGGTACAAACTTCCTACAGCCAGATTCTTCAGTCCGAGAGCGCCAACGTCTCCCGTGGCTGGTGCGACCGCCGTCTCCTCGCCGGTCCGGGCGCTTACAACCAGTTTGCCGGCACCGCTGCCGGCCCCTTGGTTGCTGGCGAGATCCATGTCGGCATGACACCTGCGGACGACAGTTGCGTTGGCTTGACTCTCGAATTTGCTCGGAACGACCAAGTGGTCGCTTGGCAAAATCCCGATAACGGCGCTCTGTACCAGGTCACGCCAATAACTGCCTATCAGCAACCCAATGGGCTGCATTGCCGCCAGTACACCACTGTCGCCTCCTCTAACGGCCTGACCAGAACCGTCAACGACACGGCTTGCAGGTTGCCGACCGGATCGTGGCAGCTTCAGAGCTAGTGTCCCGACATCGCTCATCGCTCGCGCCGACGAGGTGATCGAATAAGCGCGCTCGATGACCGCTTGTGGCACATCTCGGAAGTGCCGGGTGCGTTGAATGAGGGCCGCTTATGGTTCCAAAGCGGGCCGAGCGAGCTGCATGGCGCGTTGACGAGTTCGCGCTCGCGTCACGCCATCGCCAGGGGCTTCGAGCCCGCGGGCGGCGGGAAGGCGCGGTCGAGCTCCTTCATCTCCTCGACCGTGAGCTCGAGATCGAGGGCGGCGCGGTTCTCGCGCACATGGTCGGGCCGCGCCGCCTTGGGGATCGCCACCACGCCGTCCTGATCCAGCAGCCACGCCAGCGCCACCTGTGCCGGCGTCACGCCGCGTCGCGCGGCGATCTGCTTGAGGCCGCGCTTGGTCAGCAGGCTCCCCTGATCCACCGGCGAATAGGCCATGACGGGAATATGCCGTTTGCGGCACCAGGGCAGCAGCTCCCACTCGATGCCGCGCCGCGACAAGTTGTACATCACCTGATTGGTCGCGACCGACTTTCCGCCGGGCAGCTTCGTCCACGCATTCATATCGTCCGTGTCGAAATTGCTGACGCCGTGCGCCTTGATCTTGCCGGCGCGCTGGAGGTCGTCGAAGCCCGCGAGCGTCTCCGGGAACGGCACGTTCCCGATCCAATGCAGGAGGTAGAGATCGAGGTGATCGGTGTTGAGCCGCTTC
>DATFRA010000188.1:0-2406 GCA_035263705.1 Allostellaceae bacterium | reverse complement strand
TCGGGCGGCATCCCGCCGGTGAGGAAGTCCTCCTCGAGCGGCCAGCCGTCGCGGCGGTCGAGCTCTTTGGCGATATCGGCGTAGCCGTACTTCCCGACCAGCTCGCGCAGCAAAGGACGATTGAGCTTGGTCGGGTCCATGTTCTCCATGCCCTTGGCGCCGCGCCGCTCCCAGTGCTCGATCAGGTCACAGAAGAGCTGGCAACCCCAGCCGACGCCCCCCTCGAGGAACGCGAAGCGGAGGTCGGGGAACCGCCGGGTCACGCCGCCGAGGAAGAGCGCCTTGGCCACGTTGTGGCCGGCGTTGGCGAAGTGGCCGATGTGATTGAAGGTGAAGTTGGTCGGGCTGTTGCGCTCGCCGTAGGAGCGGCCGCCGGTGTGAAAGGTCGGCGCGATGCCGAGCTCGCGGCACTTCTGCCACAGCGGATCGTAGTCGTACTCGCTGTCGATGCCGAGCTGATCGAAGCCCTGGGCGTAGCGGGCGAGGTCGGCGGGAGCGCCCTTGGCGTGCGGGATCGGCCGGCGGACAGCGCTGCCGAACATGCAGACCTTCGCGCCGAGCTCTCTGGTGACGAACTCCAGCTCCTCGATGGCCTCGTCCGGGGTGTGCACCCCGATCACCGCGGCCGGGGTGAGCCGGTCGCCGAGGTCCTTGAAGTACTCGTGGGTGACGACGTTGAAGCCGCGGATCACCGCGCGCCGGGTCGCGTCGTCGGCGATGCGCGGGATGCCGAGGCCGGCGGTCGGATAGACGATACCGAAGTCGATGCCAAGCTCGCCGAGCCGGTCGTACAGCATCCTTGGCATCATGGCCGTCGCGCGGTCGCGGGTGTTGGTCGATTGCCGGCCCCAGAACCCCTCCATCGCGACGCCGCGCTCGGCCCGCTGCTGGGGGGTCATGCTGAGCGCATCCGGGCCACGCCGCTGCGACTGCAAGAAGCCGTTGGCGCCGAGATCGCCCGTGACCTTGCGGATCTGCTCCGCAAAGACGGGGCCGTACTCGACCCAGTGCCCGTCGCCGTCGATGACGGGGTGCGTGAGACCCTTGCGGATTTCTTCGGGCATGTGGTGCGAGCTCATCTAGCGCCTCCCGGAAGAACGAAGTGAGATTCGGCCTGAGAATATGCTGCCGCAGCAGCCCAAGTCAAAGCCTCGGCACCCTCGCCAGCAGGCGAGTGAGCTGCGACACCGGCTTGACGGCCTCGAAGCCGTGCACCACCTCGAGGCTGGCCTCGACCTTGTCCGGGGCCAGCCCTGACAGCGGCACCAATCGCCGATACTTGGCGTCAACGTCGGCCCACTCGATTCCGCGGGGAGCTGCGCCGCGCGGAAAGTCCACGTGGTTGGAGAACCGGCGGCCGTCCCTAAGCGTGATCGTCACCGTCGCGCCGTGGTGGTGCGGAAAGCGATCCGGGTACGGCGGCGGATTCGGATCCACGGTGATCTTGTCGATCAGCCGCGCGATCACCGGGTCGGCGACCTTTTCTGGCGAGACGTGGATCCAGCCATAGCCACGGTCGGCAATGGCCGCCGCGATGAAATAGGCGGGGCTGTGTGCGACGCCGATCAGGTCGGTCGGATGCTTCGGTCCGGGCAGCGTGCGGTACTTCGCCGACGAGAGCACGATGCTCGCCACATCGTGGGGATCGACATCTCCCGCGATCGCGGCGTTGGTCGCCGCCTCGGCCGCGGCGTGATGCGGATGGCCGCCGGGCACGAGCTTGATCGCCATGTTCGTGCTGATGTCCCACGTCGTGCCGAGGTCCTTCGTCACATCCGCCAGGTGATCGCCGCCATACGCGGCGAAGAAGCCCCGCGGCATCTCGAGCACGTGCTCCTCGGCCACGTATCCTTTGCGCACGGCGAGCGCCGCCTGGATGCCGAGCATCGCCGAGAGCCCCGCGTGGTACTCGCGAGCCACGCTGGTATTCGCGGCGACCATGAGGCCACCGATCGAGGTCGCGGCCAGCGCGATGGCCTGCGTCATCTGTGCCGGCGTCAGCTCCACGAGCGTGCCGGCCGCTACCGCGCCACCAAAGATCGTGGAGATCGAGCCGTGGAACCCGCGCTCGCCTCGGCCGGGGGTGAGCGCCTCGTCGATGCGCCCCGCGATCTCGTAGCCGAGCACCATCGCCGCGAGCACGTCGCGGCCGCCGGCGCCGCTGCGCTCGGCCATCGCCATCGCCGTCGTCGAGACGATCGTGCCGATGTGCGCGATGCTGCGCAGGTCGCTGTCGTCCGAGGCGGCCGCGTCGCTCATCACCGCGTTCACCCGCGCCGCCTCCGCGGCGGGCAGCGCGCCTTCGCCGTCGAACCACACGGTCGCTTCCGGAGCCCCGCCACGCTCTCTGGCAAGCTCGCGAATGATTCGAGAGGACACGATGTCCGCGCCCATCGCCGCGCTCGC
>DATFRA010000187.1:0-5541 GCA_035263705.1 Allostellaceae bacterium | reverse complement strand
CGACGCGGTCGAGCGCATCGGAAAAACCCCCGAAGTGGTCGCCGCCGAGCCGGACGAGCATCAGATTCGGCACCGCGTCCGCCGCGACCAGCGCCGCGAAATCGCGCTGCCACTCCCGGAGGCGCCAGAAATCGGGAAGCCGCATGTCGAAGCCGCGGTAATAGGGATCGCTCACTGGGCGGAGCGCGGCCTTGGTCGGCTCGAACACCTGGCGGCCTTCGTTAAAGGGCTCGCGCAGCAGTGGCGCCGCGCCGGGGTTGCGCGGATCGTAGAGCGTGAAGTCGCCGTAGAAGCCGTAGTTGCGGACCGTGAGATGCGCGCGGAGTGCTGCGTCCCAGAAATAGCCGGTACCCGCGACATCCGCGGCATCTCCAGGCGCGTCGGGTGCCGCGACATCGGCGGGACCCGGCAGCAGGTCGGGGTCGTCGAGCAGAGCGGGATTGATCCGGCGGCGCTCGTCCGCCGGCAGGCTCACGTTGAGATTGCGGTTGAGGCCCTCGAAATCGTACTGGAGCCCGCGGCCGCCGTAAGTGATGGGCGCCGCCTTCTCGGTGTAGCCGGTGGTGCGCCCGGCGGTCGACCAGACCCAGGCGGTGTTGCTGCTCTCGCCGCTGTCGAGGAAGTTGTCGAGGGTGACGAACCGGCGCGCGAGGGCGTGGTGGTTGGGCGAGAGCGCCTCGGGGAACAGCACGAGCCGCGGATCGCCGTTCCCGACCTCGAGATCGCCCAGCACCTGGTCGTAGGAGCGGTTCTCCTTCAGCACGTAGATCACGTGGCGGATGTGCCGGCGCAGGAACGCGATCCGCGCCGACGCATCCGCGTGGCTCAGCGCGGCAGGGAAGCCGGCGTTCGCCGCCACCTGCCAGGTGAGGTCGGAGAGCGTCTTGCCGTCGGGCATCGGCACCGTGAGGAAGCCCGCGTGCTCACGCTGCCAGACATACTGGTTGCGGCCGCGGCAGGGCGGCGGGAAGCCGCCCTCGAGCGTGTCGCGGCAAGCGCCGATGTTCGGCCCGGTGTTGCTCTTGCTGTTGACCACGAAGAGCCGCCCGCCGTCGCGAGCGACGGCCACGGCGTTCGGATACCAGCCGGTGGGGATGAGGCCGATGACGTGGGGGGCCGAGGGCGCGGTCGCGTCATCATCGTCATCGGTCTTGGCGGCAGCCTCGACGCGCGCGTCGAGCGCGACCACGGCGACGGCGTTGAGGCCGCCCAGCGTCACGAACAGCGTCTTCTCGTCGGGCGAGAGCGCGAGGCCGTTGGGGTTGGCGCCCTTGAGGCCGCGCATCATCGCCAGCATCGCGGGCGGCGGCGCCACGGGGAATTCCGCGACCACGGCGTCGGTCGCGGTGTCGACGATCGCCACCCGGTCGCTGTTGTCCTCGGCGATGAAGAGCCGGTCGCCCGCGCGGGTCGCGGCGAGTGCCACCGGCTGGCCGTGGAGCGGCACGCGCGCGGCGACCGCGAGGCCCGTCGTGTCGCGGGAGCCGGGCGTCATGCGCAGCACCACGAGCTCCCGGTCGCGCTCGCTCGCGACGTAGGCCTTCTCAGCCCGCGGCCAGGCGACCGCGATCGGATACTCGCCGCCGGCGATCCCCTTCGCCCTTGCGTCGAGCTTGCCCGGGCGCAGATCGAGCTCGACCGCAACCTGCCGCGCCGCGAGATCGATCAATGAGACGGAGTCATTCTGGTAGTTGGCGACCAGCAGCCAATCCCCGTCGGGGCTCACGGCGAGGCCCGCGGCCATCGGCCGGGTGAGCGGATTGGCGCCCGCCGAGTGGCCGAGCGGGATCGGCGCCCACTCCTCGGCGAAGCCCTTGTCGCCGACGTCGAGCACGTGCACGTCGTCGTCGACGCCGCCGCTCACGTAGAACCGCCGCTCGGCGGGATCCCAGGCGATGCCTCCGAAGGTGTTGGGGAGGCGCAGCGCCTGGCGCTTCACCGGCACGGCGCCGCCGACGTCGTAGACGAACACGTACTCGCCCGAGGCCTCGCGCACGAGCCGGCCGTCGGCGCCGAAGTTGCGGTTGTAGCCGCTGGTGAGGATGAGCAGCGTGCGGCCGTCGGGGCCGAGCGCCGCCGCTACGGCCTCGCCGGCGCGGAAGTCGGGAAAGTCCGCGAGGCCGGGATCGAGGCTCTCGACATGCGCGCCGGGTACCGCGAGCGGTGTGATGCGCTGGCCCGTCGGCAGCCGCTCGCCCTGAAGCGGCTCGCTCGCCAGCGCGATCGCGCCCGCGAGACCGAGCGCCAGCGCTGCCACAAGCAACCAAACCGTGCGCGCCATCATGGCCACCATTCTGCGCCAAAGCAGAGGGCGCGAAAAAGCCCGCGTGGCTCCTGGTCGACAAGAAACCAAGCAAGTGCCGGAGGCGCGGCCTTTAATCACCCCCGGTGATTCCAACTTGCGTCGAGATGGCTTATCTTGTCTTGTATTCGGCATACCAGCCGGCGGCGAGTTTATCGCTTGACCACCGGTGCGATGGAGAAAACTCCATCGCCAGACAGAACAACAGATATGGGGACGGAAATGTCAGCCAGCGCAATCTCCGAATCCGCACGTCCACCGGCGAACCGGCTGCTTCAGCTGTTCATCGGCATCATCTGCATGGTGATGATCGCCAACCTGCAATACGGCTGGACGTTCTTCGTCAATCCCATGAACAAGCAGTTCGGCTGGGCGCCGAAGGACATCGCCTTCGCGTTCACGCTGTTCGTGCTGTTCGAGACCTGGCTGGTGCCGATCGAGGGCTGGTTCGTCGATCGGCTCGGACCCCGGATCGTCGTCATCTTCGGCGGGGCGCTCGCGGGCTTCGGTTGGATCATCAACTCCTACGCCGATTCACTGTCGCTGCTCTACATCGGCCAGATCATCGGCGGCGTCGGCGCGGGCGCGGTCTATGGCACCTGCGTCGGCAACGCGCTCAAGTGGTTCCCGGATCATCGCGGCGCCGCCGCGGGCTGGACGGCGGCTGGCTTCGGCATGGGCTCCGCCGCGACCGTGATCCCGATCCAGAACATGATCCAGAGCGCTGGCTATCAGTCGACCTTCTTCTGGTTCGGCCTGGGCCAGGGCCTGGTCTGTGTGGTGCTGGCGCTGCTCCTCACCGCGCCGCGCAAGGGCGACGTGCCCGAGGTCGTGAAGAAGGTGCAGCAGACCCGGCGCAACTACACGCCGGTGGAGATGGTGCAGACGCCGGTCTTCTGGCTGATGTACGTGATGTTCGTGCTGATGGCCGCGGGCGGGCTGATGGCGACCGCGCAGTTGGCACCGATCGCCAAGGACTTCGGCGTCGACCAGGTCAAGATCAACCTCTGGATCTGGGTCCCGACCGCGCTCACCGCCGCGGCCTCGCTCGATCGCATCCTCAACGGCATCACGCGACCGTTCTTCGGCTGGGTGTCGGACCACCTCGGGCGCGAGAACACCATGTTCATCGCCTTCGGCCTCGAGGCAGTGGGCATCTGGGCGCTCTATGCCTTCGGCCGCGACCCCGTGGCCTTCGCGATCCTGAGCGGCGTGGTGTTCTTCGCCTGGGGCGAGATCTACAGCCTCTTCCCCTCGACCTGCACCGACACCTACGGGCCGGAGTACGCCGCGACCAACGCGGGCTTGCTCTATACCGCCAAGGGCACCGCGGCCTTCGCGCCCTACTTCGCCGCCTGGCTGGTGGAGACCAGCGGCAGCTGGCAGGGGCCGTTCCTGGTCGCCTGCGCCTTCAACGCCATCGCGGCGGTCTTGGCGCTCCTGGTGCTGAAGCCGATGCGCTCGCGGTGGCTCGGCGCGGCGGCGATGCAGGCGCCGGCGGGGGCGCGCGCGGCGGAGTAAGGCGCCGCTCGATCCGAGAGCCTGTGCGGGCGAGAGGGCGCTCCTCTCGCCCATCTCTTTTCACAGGGTTTTCTCCGCGCACGTCACGGGGGGCGTGACCTGTAGCGGAATTGTCACAGGTGGCAAGATTCGCAAATGCGGACCCGGTCTGGGCCGGGGCTGTCTTGCGGCCTGCGGCCGATTTCCATTATAATTGATCAGGTTATAAATACTGCACTTGGTATACCAGGTGCCAAGCGGTGGCGCCGGGACCCGAAGGGAAACAGGGGCTCGGGCTTGCCGACAGGGGGAACGCCATGACATCGCTCATCGGACTGGGACTCCGACTCGCAGCAGCTCTCGTTTGCGTGATCGCCGGCATCTCCGCGGCGCGCGCCGATGCGCTCTCGGACATGAAGGCGCAGATGCAGCAGATGCAGCAGCAGATGCAGCAGCTGCAGAAACAGCTGCAGGACGTGACGCAAAAGCTGCAGCAGCAACAGCAGCAGACCGACAAGGTCCAGGCGCAGCAGCAACAGCAGCAGGAGCAGATAAAGGCGGCGGTGCCCGACAAGGACCACGCCTTCCTCGAGCACAAGCCGGGCACGGCGACCTTCTACACGCCGGGCGGCGAGATTACGGCCTACGGCAACCTCGACGTCTCGATCGACGCGACCACGAAGGGCATCAAGGACAAGACAGCATTCTCGAATCCGCCGGTCGTGCGTCCAACCGGGCGGGTCGGCTGGCAGCCGGCGGTATCGACGAACCTCTCCTACCTCGGCCTGCGCGGCTTCCAGAGCCTCGGCGATTTCCTTTATAATTGATCAAGTTATAAATACTGCATCTGGCATACCAGATGCTGAGGCGGAGACCCGGTGTCCAAGGGGAAGCGGACATCGGTGACCGGTCACCAAAGGGGGAACGCCATGACATCGCCCATCGGACTCGGAGTCGGACTCCGACTCGCCGCCGCTCTCGCTTGCGTGATCCTCGCGGCACCTGCGGCGCGCGCCGATGCGCTCTCAGACATGAAAGCGCAGATGCAGGTCATACAGCAGCAGATGCAGGCGCTGCAGAAGCAGCTGCAGGAGATGACGCAGAAGCTGCAGCAGCAGCAGCAGACGACCGACAAGGTCCAGGCGCAGCAACAGCAGCAACAAGAGCAGCTCAAGGCCGCGACACCCGAGCCCGGCCACGCCTTCCTCGAGCACAAGCCGGGAACCGCGACCTTCTATACGCCGGGCGGCGAGATCACCGCCTACGGCAACCTGGACGTCTCGTTTGACGTGACCACGAAGGGCATCAGCAGCAAGTCCGTTTCCGGGACATCCGCGCCAAGGCCGTCCGGCAGGGTTGGCTGGCAGCCGGCAGAATCGACCAACCTCTCCTACCTCGGCCTGCGCGGCTTCCAGTCGCTGGGCGACTTCCCGTTCAATTTCGTCTACCAGCTGGAGACCCAAGTCGACATCGCCGCGACCTCAGGCACGGCCGAGACCAACAGCAACAAGAGCAACGTGGTCAAGGGCGGCTTGACGTCGCGCAACAGCTTCATCGGCCTCTCGAGCGAGGAATGGGGCTCCCTTTACATCGGCAAGTCGGACGCACCCTACAAGCTCTCGACGAACCGCATGAACCCGTTCTCCGGCATGATCGGCGACTATCAAGTGATCATGGGCAACACCGGGGGCGACAACCGCGTCGAGTTCGGCACCCGACTCGATCATTCCGTCTGGTAC
>DATFRA010000186.1:0-22810 GCA_035263705.1 Allostellaceae bacterium | reverse complement strand
ACCCACCACGTCCCCCACATGGGCTCGCCCCAGAGCGATCCCGTGACCAGACAGAGCAGCGTGAAGCCCGCGCCCAGCGGTGCCGCGGCCTGGGCCGCAATGTCCGCCAGAGGATGCCGCCAGATCAAGGCGACCGCGCTCGCGAGCGCGAGGAAGGCATAGACGAAGCTCGCCATCCACGCGGCGGGCACGTGCACGAACATGATCCGCACGGCCTCGCCCTGCTGATAATCGGGCGGCGCGACCAAGAGCGCGAGGTAGAGCCCGACCGCGAGGCCGATGGAAGCACCCGCGCCGCACCAGGGCATGACGCGGCTCGAAAGGCGCATGAACCGGCCGGGATTGGCAAAGCGCTGCATCGGAGCCTTCTAGCGCAAATCGATCCTCGGTGTCAGGCGGGCGTCACCGAGACTTAATGGTTCTACTCCAGCGCCGGGCGAAGTGCCGCAGCCGCCGCCCAGGGCGCCAGGGGCAAGGCTGCCAGCAGCAGAGCCGTCAGGATCAAGAGATGGGGCCGAATGGGAAAACCCGCAACCGCCTGCTCGACCGCGGCCACGCCGAAGATCAGCACTGGGATATAGAGCGGCAGCACCAGGAGCGAGAGCAGCACCCCTGCCCGGCGGGCGCCCAGCGAGAGCGAGGCGCCCACGGCGCCCACCAGGCTGAGGCTCGGCGTGCCCAGTGCCATCGCGAAGATCAGCGGCAGATATCCCGCGCCGTCGAGGCGCAGCAGCGCAGCGAGCGCCGGTCCCACCACGGCGAGCGGCAAGCCCGTGGTAAGCCAGTGCGCGAGGCATTTCGCCAGCACCGCCGCCTCCAGCGGCAGCGGTGCCAGCGCGATCACCTCGAGGCTGCCGTCCTCGTAATCCTGCTGGAAGAGGCGATCGAGGGAGAGCAGCGCCGCCAGCAGCGCCGTCACCCAGACGACGCCTGCGGCGATGCGGGCGAGGAGTTGCGGCTCGGGCCCCACCCCGAACGGGAACAGCACCACCGCCAGCACGAAGAACGCCACCACCAGCGCGGCATCGCTGCCTTGCCGGAGCGCCAAGCGCAGGTCGCGCGCGACCAGGGCCCAGAAGGCCGTCACGCCGCGCTCCGGCGGGGCGCGAATTTTTCCAGCGAGAGCGGTGCCGCGCCGGGAATCGGGAGCGGCAGGTGCGTCGCGATTGCGACCATGCCGCTTTCCGCGCGATGCCCGGCGATGGCGGCAAGTAGATCCTGCGTCGAGGCCTCGTCCAGGCCGGTGCTGGGCTCGTCAAGGAGCCAGAGTGGCGCTGGGCTCGCCACGAGCCGCGCGAGTGCGAGCCGCCGACGCTGGCCCGCGGAGAGCACGCGGCACGGCCAATCCGCGAACTCTGCCAGATGGAATTTCCGTAGAGCCGGTAGCACGTGATCGGGCGCGGTGTCGCGCAGTGCCGCACAGAAGGCGAGCGTTTCGGCCACCGTCAGGACCGGCTTGAGCGCGTCTTGATGGCCGATGAAATGCAGCCGCGCATGGTGCGCCGCGGTGTCATCGGCGATCCCGGTGCCATCCCACGTGAGCGCGCCTGTGAGCGGTGGCGTCAGTCCCGCCATCACGCGCAGCAAGCTCGACTTGCCGCTGCCGTTGTGACCGGTCAGCAGCAGGGCACCGCCGGACGAGAGCGCGAAATCGAGGTTCTCGAATACCAGTCGCTCGCCGCGCCGGCAGGCGAGGCCGCGGCCCTCGAACAACCGTGCGGGGGATGGCGAGGAGCGCGACACGAGGCGGGTCTGAATCTCTGCGGGAGGAACCTCGGCGCGGATGATGCCACGGCAGGCCGTGCGCCAGGCCAAAGAAAAGACGGCCCCGGAGGGGGAGATCCGGGGCCGTCTAGGAAGCGGTCGGGGGAATGACCGCTTTGCGGAGGTTGGGAAGGGGCATCGCTGCCGTCTTCCACGCTGCTAGAAGACCTCCAGAATGCGACTGCAATTCGCTGGAATCATGGCAAAAGCGTGATTTTTTCGTCGTCTAACTCGTTGATTTTATTAAATCCAAGGAACTCCATGCGCGTGGCGCCGACTCACGCCAGTTTGCGCGTGTCCTCGATCACCTTGCCGTCATTGGGGAGACTGCCCGGAGCTTGAAGCACGACCTTGCCCTTGAGTTTGGTCACGGCGTGCAGGCTCTCGTTGAGCCGGTCCTCGACGGCGGGGTCGGTGCCGGCGGCGACCTCGGCGTGGAGCGTCATTACGTCAACCTGATTCTCCTGGCTCACGACGAGCCGCGCGCGCAGGACCTCGCGATGGGGCCGCACAGCTTCCGCTACCTGCGTCGGGTGCACGAACATGCCCTTGACCTTGGTGGTCTGGTCGGCGCGGCCCATCCAGCCCTTGATGCGGGTATTGGTGCGCCCGCAGGGGCTCCGGCCCGGCAGGATCGCGGAGAGGTCGCCGGTGGCGAAGCGGATAAGGGGATACTCGGACGTGAGCGTGGTCACGACGACCTCGCCGACGTCGCCCTCGGCGACGGGATCGCCGGTACCGGGCCGCACGATCTCCAGGAGAATGCCCTCGTCGAGGATCATGCCCTCGCGCGCGGGGCTCTCGTAGGCGATGAGGCCGAGATCGGCGCTCGCATAGCACTGCAGGGCTGCGACGCCATAGCCCGTGACCTCCTTCTGGAGCGCGGGTGGGAAGGCCTCGCCGCCAACCAGTGCCTTTTTCATCGAGGAGAGATCGGCGCCGAGCTCGCGGCCCTTCTCCAAGATGATGCGCAGGAATGAGGGCGTACCGACATAGCCCTGCGGCCGTAGGTGCTCGATCGCCTTGAGCTGCAGCTCCGTCTGGCCGGTGCCGCCCGGGATTACCGCGCAGCCGAGCGCACGGGCGCCGCTCTCGAGCATCGAGCCCGCAGGCGTCAGGTGATAGGCGAAGCAATTGTGGATGAGGTCGCCCGCGCGGAACCCTGCCGCGAACAGCGAGCGGGCCATCCGCCAGTAATCCCTCGCTCTACCCTCGGGATCGTAGATCGGCCCCGGCGACATGAAGACGCGCGCGAGCTCGCCGGGCTTCATCGCCGCAAGCCCGCCGAACGGCGGCGCCCGCTTCTGGCGCTCGATCAGCTCGGATTTGCGCACCACTGGGAGTTTCGCCAGGTTCGCGCGCGAGGTGATGCTCTGGGGATCAATGTCTTTGAAGAGCGCCGTATAGGCCGGCGCATGCGCCTTCGCGTGTGCGACCTGCTTTTGCAGCGCCGCGAGCAGCGCTTTCTCGCGCGCCTCGGGATCGCGGGTCTCGAGGGAGTCGTAGAACGGACCTGCTTGCATGATCACCCTGCGTCCTTCGACTCGGCGCTGCGTGCCGGCTCAGGATGAAGCTCGTTTTCTATCTGGCAGAACCAAAGCCAATCTACCTCACCCCGATCCGCGAGCGCCCTTCGACACGCCGCCGACGGCGGCGGCTCAGGGTGAGGGCGAGCGACCTCACGGTGAGCATGTCGAACCACGGGTAACGCACTATGTCAGCCAGCGCTTGCGGCGCCGGTAATGCTTCACGTCGCGGTAGCTCTTGCGGCCGCTGGCGGAGAGACCGAGATAGAATTCCTTGACGTCGTCGTTGGCGCGCAGCCGCTCGGCGGCACCATCCATCACGACGCGGCCGTTCTCCAGGATGTAGCCGTAGTCCGCGTAGCGCAGCGCGATGTTGGTGTTCTGCTCCGCCAGCAGGAAGCTCACCTTGCCCTCGCGGTTCAAGCGCCGGACGATCTGGTAGATCTCCTCGACGATCTGCGGCGCCAGGCCCATGGAAGGCTCGTCCAACAGGATCATGTTGGGCCGTGCCATCAACGCGCGGCCGAGCGCGGTCATTTGCTGCTCGCCGCCGGAGATGTAGCCCGCGAGGCTTTGCCGCCGCTCCTTGAGACGCGGGAAATACTGATAGACCCGGTCGAGCTCGGCGCGCACGGCGCCGCGCCCGTCGCTCCGCGTGAAGGCGCCGGTAAGCAGGTTCTCCTCGACGGTCAGATGACCGAAGCAATGGCGCCCCTCCATGACCTGGATGACGCCGCGCTTCACGAGGTCGTTGGGGGTGAGATGCTCGACGCGCTCGCCGCGATAGGAGATCGCGCCCTTTGTCACCTCGCCGCGCTCGCCGCGCAGCAGGTTGGAGATCGCCTTCAAGGTCGTGGTCTTCCCGGCCCCATTGGCGCCGAGGAGCGCGACAACACCGCCCTGGGGCACCTCGAGAGACACGCCCTTCAGCACGAGGATGACGTGATTGTAGATCACCTCGATGTTGCTGACGGAGAGGAGGGCGTCCTTCGTCTCGGCGCTTCGCGCCGGCTCAGGATGAGGGGACCTTCCCTGGCCAGGCAAGATCTACCTCATCCCGAGCGCACTCGCGTAAGCGAGTGTGTCGAAGGACGCACGATGCAACGAAAAGTCAGCCGATCACGAACCCTCCTTCGGGCAGTCACGCGCGGTAATCCCCTTCTCAGTCGCGTAGGTGAGCGCCGAGTGCCTGTACATCCCGACCAGCAGGTCCCGGTCGGGCTGGATCCAGTCCGAGACGAACTTCCAGTGCTGACCATCCCACTGCTGAATGCGGACGTTGCCCTGGCCTTCGTGGTTGGCGCAGGAGAGCTGCACCGGCACCATCAGGCCGTCGGCGCCGAGCGCGGAGATGCGCGCAGGGGTGATGTTGAGGTTCTCGTAGCCCCACTGCACCTCTTCGCCCTTGAGCGGCTTCTTGCCGAAGTGTTCCTGGGCTGTGCGGATCGCCTCGGTGTCATAGATTGCGTTGATGATGCCACGGTTGTAGAGCACCTCGCCGACCTTGTCCTTGGTGGTTTTGCCGCCGCCCTTCTCGTAGACGTATTTCAGGATGTCCTTGACCACGACGTAATCGGTGCCGGCACCATGGAAGGTGCCGGATTTGTAGCCCTTGGCGGCATCGCCCGCCGGTACCACGTCGGGCTCTGAACCCGACCACCAGACGCCGATGAAGTGATCCATGGGGTAGCCCACTGCCGCCGCTTCCTTGATGGCGGTGGAGTTCATCACCCCCCAGCCCCACAGGAAGACCCAGTTCGGCCGCTGCTGCCGGATCTGCAGCCAGGTCGCCTTCTGATCGATACCCGGCGGTGAGACCGCGTATTTGAGGAAGGTGTAGCCGTATTTCGCCGAGAGCGTCTCCAGCGTCGCGATCGGCTCCTTGCCATAGGCGCTGTCATGATAGACGAGGGCGATCTTCTCGCTCTTGAGCTTTTCAAAGCCGCCGTCCTCAGCCGCCACGTATTTGATCAGCGCGTCCGCCTGCGCCCAGTAGGTCGCGGGGAGCGTGAACACATAGGGGAACACCGCCCCATAGCTCGCATCGGCACGACCGTAGCCCATGGAGATCACGGGTATCTTGTCGTTCGTGGCACGCTCGATCAGCGCATAGGTAATTCCGGTGGAGAGTGGATCGACCAGCGCCGCGCCGGTCGGGCCCTTGCCCTTCAGACGCTCATAGCACTCGACGCCCTTGCTGTTGTCATAGGCGGTCTCGCACTCCTCGTAGGTGAGCTTGACGCCGTTGATGCCGCCATCCCGCGCGTTCAGCATGTCGAGGTAGTCGGCATAACCGTCGGCGAACGGGACGCCGTTCGGCGCGTACGGCCCCGTGCGGTAGACCAGGCGGGGAATGAATTGCTCGTTCTGCGCCAGCGCGCCGTCAGCCCAGACGCCGAGTACAAGGCTCGTTGCCGCGGCGGCGATCACGCTCAGTCTCTTAAGATACATGCGAACCTCCCAGCTCGATGTGATGTTTCTCGCTCGGTGATCGCGCCTAAAATCCGCGCGTTCCGAGACTTTGGAACAGGCTTGAACCGTAGCATTCGACCCCTCGGGCCGTAAACCTTCCAATGACGAGATCGTGATCTCCGTTAATGCGGGAACGGCCAGAGGCGCAGCTTCTCCTTGCCGATCTGCCAGAGGCGGGCGAGGCCGCGGGGCTCGGCGATCAGGAAGAACACGATCAGCGCGCCGAAGATGATCTGCTGGATGTTGGTGATGAGGTTCACGGGAATCACGAGCCCGAGCTTCGGGGGCACGTTCTCGAGGAAGAGCGGCAGCAGCGTGATGAAGGCCGCGCCCAGGAACGAGCCCAGGATGCTGCCGAGCCCGCCGATGATGATCATGAACAGAATATTGAAGGAAGTGTCTATGTCGAAGGCGAGCGCCTCGACGCTCGAAGTGTAGACATGCGCCCAGAGAGCGCCAGCGATCCCACAATAGAACGAGCTGATGGCGAAGGCGAGAAGCTTGGTCCGGAGTGGCCTGATGCCGATGATCTCCGCCGCGATATCCATGTCGCGGATCGCCATCCATGCGCGACCTACCCGGCCGCGTACGAGGTTCTTCGCGGCGAGCGCCAGGAGCGTGACGATCACCAGCACGAAGTAATACTTAAACAGCGGCCGCGCCGCCGCGCCGGTGACGAAGATGTCCGACAGCAGCGCGCGCGGCGGTGCGCTGATCACCCCGGACGGCGCGTAGTTTGTGAACCAGGGGATCCGGTTGAAGAGCCAGATGAGGAAGAACTGCGAGGCGAGCGTCGCCACCGCGAGGTAGAAACCCTTGATGCGTAGACTCGGGAAGCCAAACATGATCCCGACCGCCGCGGCGATCAGGCCCGCGAGCAGGAACACGGCCACGATATTGAGCCACGGGAAGGCCGTCGCGAGCTTGTAGGCGGCGAAGGCGCCGACCGCCATGAAGCCGCCGGTACCGAGCGAGACCTGGCCCGCATAGCCCGTAAGGATGTTGAGCCCGATCGCCGCCAGCGCGTAGATCAAGAGCGGCAGCATGATGGTGCCGAGCCAATAGGCTTCGCCACCCGCCGAGATCGCGAGCGCGGGGATGCCGACCACGGCGAACACCAGGATCAGGACGATGAAGATCCGGTCCTGCAGGATCGGGAAGATAGCCTGATCGGCGACGTAGCTGGTCTTGAACTGCCCGGCCTCGCGATACAGCATCTCAGACCCGCTCGATGATGCGCTCGCCGAACAGGCCCTGCGGCCGGATCAGCAGGAACGCGAGCGCCAGCATGTAGGCGAACCAGTCCTCGATGGCGCCGCCCAAGGCCGGACCCCAAAACACTTCGGCGACTTTCTCGCCGGCGCCCACGATGAGCCCGCCCACGATGGCGCCTGGCACCGAGGTGAAGCCGCCGAGGATCAGCACAGGGAGCGCCTTGAGCGCCACCAGCTCGATCGAGAACTGCACGCCGAGGTTCGTGCCCCAGAGGATGCCCGCCACCAGCGCCACGACCCCCGCTGTCGTCCACACGATCACCCAGATGGTCTTGAGGGGAATCCCGACCGCGAGCGCCGCCTGGTGATCGTCGGCGACCGCGCGGAGCGCGCGGCCGACCGCGGTCTTCTGGAAGAACACCGCGAGGACCGTGACCAATGAGCCGGCGACCACCGCGCTCACGAGATCAAATTTGTTGATGAGGACGCCACTCACGATCATCGGTTCCTTTGGCAGGCCGATGTCGAGGTTTCTGATGTCGGCGCCCCACACGATTTGGCCGAAACCGCGCAGAAAATAGGTGATGCCGATGGTGGCCATGAACAGGATGATCTGCTCCTGGTTCACTAGCGGCCGCAGCACCACGCGCTCGACCCCGAAGGCAAGCCCGACCATCACGGCAAGCGTGATGAGGATCGCGAGCCAGATCGGCACGTGCAGGTCGAGGCAGCCCGCGAAGGTGAGTGCCGCGAACAGCACCATGGTGCCCTGGGCATAATTGAACACGCCCGAGGCCTTGTAGATGAGCACGTATCCGAGCGCTACCAGCGAGTAGAGCACGCCCGAGAGCAGCCCGCCAATGATCACCTCCAGCAGGAACTCCGGGTTGTCCCACATCTGCGCGAAAGGACTGATGAGGATGGCGTAGAGCGTTTCCATCAAGCCGGCCGTGCGTCCTTCGATGCGCTCCCTGCGGTCGTTTGCTCAGGATGAGGACTTTTCTTCGTACAATTCCGAGACTCCCTCATCCTGAGCGAGCGAAGCGCGTCGAAGGACGCACCACGCCTCCGCGATGCACCACCCGATTCACGCATGGGCCACGCCCAGATAGGCATCGATCACGTCCCGGTTCGCGCGTACGGCGTCGGGTGGCCCGTCGGCGATCTTGCGGCCGTAGTCGAGCACGGCAACGCGATCGGAGATGTCCATGACCACGCCCATGTCGTGCTCGATGAGTGCGATGGTGGTGCCGAACTCGTCGTTGACGTCGAGGATGAAGCGGCACATGTCCTCCTTCTCCTCGACGTTCATGCCGGCCATAGGCTCGTCGAGCAGCAGGAGCTTGGGCTCCATGGCGAGCGCGCGGCCGAGCTCGACGCGCTTCTGCAGACCGTAGGGCAGCTGGCCCACGGGCGTCTTGCGGATGGCCTCGATCTCCAGGAAGTCGATGATCCGCTCGACGTGCTCGCGGTGCGCGAGCTCCTCCTTGAGCGCGGGGCCGTAGTAGACGGCCTGCCAGAGGAAATTGCGCCGCATGCGCAGCAGCCGGCCCGTCATGATGTTGTCGAGCGTGGTCATGCCGCGGAAGAGGGCCACGTTCTGGAAGGTGCGCGCGATCCCTTGTTCTGCGGCCTGGTGTGGCCGCATGCGCCGGCGGGTCGATCCCTTGTAGGTGATCGTGCCTTCCTGCGGGTGATAGAAGCCGTTGATCACGTTCAGCATCGAGGTCTTGCCGGCGCCGTTCGGGCCGATGATTGCGAGGATCTCGTGCTCGCGGATCTCGAGGCTGATGCCGGTGAGCGCCCGTACGCCGCCGAAGGACAGGCTGATGTTGTCGGCGTGCAGGACCACCTCGCCGATCTGCTTGGCTGGCTGCATCCCCACTAGCTCGCGCGGCGCAGCGGCTCGATGGTGGTGGGGATCGGCGCGGTCTTGGCGTCGCGGATCTTCAGATCGGCCTTGAGCGTCCCCTTGCGGCCGTCCTCGAAGGTCACCTCGGTTGCGATCTCCGCGCGGTCACGGCCCGAGTAGAGCGCGTCGATCAGCGGTTGGTAGCGATCGCCGATCAAGCGCCGGCGCACCTTGCGCGTGCGCGTGAGTTCCCCGTCGTCGGCGTCGAGTTCCTTGTGCAGGATCAGGAACCGGTGGATTTGCGAGCCCGCGAGGTGCGGCTCCTGCGCCAAGTCGCGGTTCACCTGCTCGATGCAAGTCCCGATGAGGTCATAGACCGGATCGAGGCTCGCGAGCTCCTGATAGCCGCCATAGGTGATACCGTTCCGCTCGGCCCAGTCGCCGACCGCCTCGCCATCGATGTTGATAAAGGCGGAGACGAAGGGCCGCGCGGGCGCGAAGGCCACGGCCTCGCGGACGTACGGGAAGAACTTGAGCTTGTTCTCGAGGAATTTCGGCGCGAAGAGCGTGCCGTCCTGGAGCTTACCCACGTCCTTGGCGCGGTCGATGATGTGCAGGTGCTGGCTCTCGTCCAGGAAGCCCGCATCGCCCGAATGCACCCAGCCATCGGGGCGCTTGGTCTCGGCCGTCGCCTGCGGGTTCTTGAAATAGCCGGCGAACACGCCGGGGCTCTTGTAGAGCACTTCGCTATCCTCGGCGATCTTGAGCTCGACCCCGATGACCGGCGTGCCCACCGTGTCTGCGCGCACCTCGCCATTGGGCTGGATGCATAGGAATACCGAGCATTCCGTCATGCCGTAGAGCTGCTTGATGTTGATTCCTAGCGATCGGTAGAAATTGAAGATGTCCGGCCCGATTGCCTCGCCCGCGGTGTAGGCGATACGGATGCGGCTGAAGCCCAGCGTGTTCATGAGCGGTCCGTAGATCAGCACGCGGCCCAACGCGTAGAGCAGACGATCGCCGAGCGAGACCTGCTCGCCGTCGAGGATCTTGCCGCCTACGCGGCGCGCCAGCGCCATGAAACGCTTGAAGAGCCAGCGCTTCACCGCGCCCGCATCCTCCATGCGGATCATCACTTGGGTCAGGATGTTTTCCCAGATGCGTGGTGGTGCGAAGAAATAGGTCGGACCGAGCTCGCGTAGATCGGTCATGACCGTGGCACCCGACTCCGGACAGCTCACGCAGAAGCCCGCGCAATAAGACTGCGCGAAGGAGAATACGTTGTCGCCGACCCAGGCCATCGGCAGATAGGCCATCACCTCGTCGCTCTCGCGCAAGCCCTCGAATGCGATGCCGCTCCGTGCCATCTGGATGATGTTGTCGAAGGTCAGCATCACGCCCTTGGGCTGGCCTGTGGTGCCGGAGGTGTAGAGGATGATCGCGACGTCGCTGCCGCTGCCCTTGGCGATCTCGGCTTCAAGGTAGCCGGGATGGGCTGCGCCGAACGCGCGGCCCTTCTCCTGCACCTCGGTGAAGGGCGTCAGCGCCGTGTGATCGTAGTGCCGGAGGCCGCGGGGATCGCAGTAGATGATCGCCTCGAGGCGCGGCAGGCGCTCGCGCACCGAGAGCACCTTGTCGACCTGCTCCTGGTTCTCGGCCACCACGAAGCGCACTTCGGCGTGGTCGAGCACGTATTCCATCTCGGCCGCGACGGCGTCCTGGTAGACCGGCACGGGAATGCCACCCAGGCATTGCGCGGCGGTGATGGCCCAGTAGAGCCGCGGCCGGTTGTCGCCGATCACGCCGAGTTTGTCGCCGCGCTGGAAGCCGAGCACCGCGAGGCCGAGAGCGAAATCCTGCGTCCGGCGCGCGACCTCGGCCCAGCTCCAGCTCTGCCAGATGCCGTAGTCCTTCTCGCGGATCGCGGGGCGACCGCCGCGCACGCGCGCATTCTGCAGCAGCAGCTTGGGGAAGGTGTCTGACGCGTCGTCGGCGGCAGCGCGCGGCCGGGGCTCGATCGCAGTCTCGGTCTCAGCCAGCGCCATTCCGTCTCTCCGCAGCGGGAACCGGTGGCGCCCTCCGAGGCGGTCCTAACCGGCTGAAATCCCGCAAGCCTCCCTCAGTCTTGCGTTTTTCGCCTATCTGGCATGCACCAGAGCGCGCTAGTTAGGCCCAAAGGGAGAACCCGGTCAAGCCGCAGCGTGACCGCGAGCGAGTCACGCCGGGTCATGATCGTGTGGGTTGCCGCCGCATCAATCTGTGGGTCCTTCGACACACTCGCTACGCGAGTGCGCTCAGGACGAGGGTCGACTGAGTTTGCCGCCGACGGCCCATCCTCTTCCTGAGCGCGCACGCGAAGGGTGCGTGTCGAGGGACCCTGTGAGTCGATGCAGCGGCGGCGGCTCAGAGGAACTTCGTCGGCCGGATCATGCTGCGCCACATGTGGGCGACCGGGCTGTTGTCGTAGCCGAGGCCTTCCTTCGGTTGCCGGAAATGCCGTCCGATCACGTCCGTGAACTCCTCGAGCTTCACCTTCTTGTTGGGGTCGAAGGCGTAGATGTCGCAGATCGTGATGGTGCGGCCGGTCATGTACCACTTGTGGCCGCGAGCTCGCTTGTACTCGTCCTCGATATAGGGGTCGGGTTTGTAGTTCGGGCCGAAGAGCTTCACGTAGGCTTCCGGGTACTCGTAGCCCACGGACTCGTCGGGATAGAACCGCAACGCCTGGTGCGTGCGGATCGCCCAGGTGAGCTCCTCCTCGACATAGGGTTCGACCAGCTGCGCGCCCCAATAGCCATGATCGCCGCGGATGAAGGCGAGCACCGCGATGTCGTGCAGCAGGCAGGCGAGCTGGATCTTCTCGGGCTGGCCGGTGTCGCGGGCGTGAGCGGCACTCTGCAGCAGATGCTGCGCAGGCCCGAACCGGTACTTGAAGAAATCGATCAGCGTCGGCCTCGCCGGCATCTTGGGCAGCCGCGGGTCGTCGCCCATCAGCATGTACTTGCCGGGATTCTCGCGCACCAGCTTGGCGCCGACGCCCTCCTGGTTGATGCCATCCGCCATGGTGAAGAGCGCGGAGTCCGCGATCAGGACGTCGAGCTCGCGCATCTTCCTGAGCTCGTAAGCGTCCGCTCGTTCGGCCATCGACGATGTCGCACTCATGCGGTGGTTCCTTCCCAGAGGTGGAATAATCGAAAATGCGCTAAGGTCTTCAAGCAATTCTAGGCGCGGGCGCCAGCCGCTTCAATCCGGCCCTTGATCTCGGGAGCCGGAGGCAGTAGCAGCGGGCCGCACTTCCCACCGTCAGGAGATTGTCCATGTCCGTTACCGGCCACGACACGCTGAGGGCTCGCCGCACACTCGAGGTCGACGGCAAGTCCTACGACTACTTCAGCCTGAAGGCGGCGGCGACGGCGGCGGGGCTCGGCGACATCTCGCGGCTGCCCTTCTCCCTCAAGGTGCTGATGGAGAACCTGGTGCGGCTCGAGAACGGCCGCACGGTGACGGTGGACGACATCAAGGCCGTCGCCGAGTGGCTCAAGACCAAGAGCTCCGAGCGCGAGATCGCGTTCCGCCCGGCCCGCGTGCTGATGCAGGATTTCACTGGCGTTCCCGCGGTGGTCGACCTCGCGGCCATGCGCGAGGCGATGGTGAAGCTCGGCGGCAACGCCCAGCAGATCAACCCACTCTCGCCGGTCGATCTCGTGATCGACCACTCCGTCATGATTGACAACTTCGGTAAGCCTTCGGCCTTTCGCGACAATGTGCGCTACGAGTTCGAGCGCAACGGCGAGCGCTACGCCTTCCTGCGCTGGGGCCAGACCGCCTTTAACAATTTCCGCGTGGTGCCGCCGGGCACCGGCATCTGCCACCAGGTGAACCTGGAATACCTCGCGCGCGTGGTCTGGACCATTCAAGAGAACGGCAAGACCATGGCTTATCCCGACACCCTCGTCGGCACCGACAGCCATACCACCATGGTGAACGGCCTCTCGGTGCTGGGCTGGGGCGTGGGCGGCATCGAGGCGGAGGCCGCGATGCTGGGCCAGCCGATCTCCATGGTGCTGCCGGAGGTGGTGGGCATGAAGCTCTCCGGCGCGCTCCGCGAGGGCGCCACTGCCACCGACCTCGTGCTCACGGTGACGCAGATGCTGAGGAAGCGCGGTGTGGTCGGCCGCTTCGTCGAGTTCTTCGGGCCTGGCCTCAAGGGATTGGCGCTCGCCGACCGCGCGACCCTCGGCAACATGGCGCCGGAATACGGCGCCACGTGCGGCTTCTGGCCGATCGACCAGGAAACCCTTCGCTACCTCGCGTTCACCGGCCGCGACGCGCACCAAGTGAAACTCGTTGAGGCCTACGCGAAGGCGCAGGGTCTCTGGCGCGACGACGCGACGCCCGATCCCGTCTTTACCGACACGCTGGAGCTCGACCTCGGCACCGTCGAGTCCTCGCTTGCCGGTCCGCGCCGGCCGCAGGACCGCGTCGCGCTCTCGAATGCGGCGAAATCCTTCGCGGCGGAGCTGCCGAAGCTCGCAGGCAAGACCGACGGCGGGGCCGTCGCCGAGCGGGTGGTCAAAGTCGCGGGCTCCAACTACGAGCTCAAGGACGGTCATGTCGTGATCGCCGCCATCACCAGCTGCACGAACACCTCCAATCCCAGCGTGATGCTGGGCGCGGGGCTGCTCGCGCGTAACGCGGTGAAGCGCGGTCTCAAGGTGAAGCCCTGGGTCAAGACGTCGCTTGCGCCCGGCAGCCAGGTGGTCTCCGACTACTACGCGGCGGCGGGCCTGCAGAACGATCTCGACGCGCTCGGCTTCAACCTCGTGGGGTACGGCTGCACCACCTGCATTGGTAATTCCGGCCCGCTACCCGAGCCGATCGCCGAAGCGATCGACGAGGGCAACCTTGTCGTGGCGGCGGTGCTCTCCGGCAACCGCAATTTCGAGGGCCGCATCCACCCCTACGTGCGCGCGAACTATCTGGCGTCACCGCCGCTGGTCGTGGCTTATGCGCTCGCGGGCTCGATGCGCGTCGACCTCCGCAGCGATCCGCTGGGTGAGGGCAGCGACGGCAAGCCCGTCTACCTCAAGGATATCTGGCCCTCGAATGCGGAGATTCAGGACACCATCCGCAAGGCGCTGACGCCCGAGATGTTCCGCAAGCGCTACGCCAATGTATCCGAGGGCCCGGAGGAGTGGCGCAAGGTCAAGGTGAAGACGGGCATGACGTTCGAGTGGGACGGCTCCTCCACCTACATCGCGCATCCGCCTTATTTCGAGGGTATGGGGAAGGACCCGAAGCCGGTCGCTGACGTGCAGCGTGCGCGGCCGCTGGCGCTGCTTGGCGACAGCATCACCACCGACCACATCTCGCCTGCGGGCTCGATCAAGAAGGACGGTCCCGCCGGCGAGTACCTGATCAGCTATCAGGTGCGTCCCGCGGACTTCAACTCCTACGGCGCGCGCCGCGGAAATCACGAGGTGATGATGCGCGGCACCTTCGCCAACATCCGCATCCGCAACGAGATGGTGCCGGGCGTCGAGGGCGGCATGACCAAACACCTGCCAGACGGCGCAGTGATGCCGATCTACGACGCTGCTATGCTCTACCAGAAGGAGGGCGTGCCGCTGGTGATCATCGGCGGAAAGGAGTACGGCACGGGATCTTCGCGCGACTGGGCGGCGAAGGGCACGCTGCTGCTCGGCGTCAAGGCCGTGATCGTCGAGAGCTTCGAGCGCATCCACCGCTCGAATCTCGTGGGTATGGGCGTTCTGCCGCTCCAGTTAAAGGACGGCGCCACGCGGCAGAGCCTCAAACTCGACGGCACCGAGCGCTACGACATCCTCGGCGTCTCTCAGGGCTTGAAGCCGCACAGCGATCTCACCTGCCGCATCCATCGTGCCAGTGGCAAGGTCGACGAGATCAAGCTGCTCTGCCGGATCGACACGCTCGACGAGCTCGAATACTTCCGTCATGGCGGGATTCTTCAGTACGTGCTGCGGCAGATGATGAAGGCGGCGGCGTGAGTCGGCACGCCGCTTAACGTCCAAGTTGGCGGCGCGGTTCCCTCGCTCGCTCCGGGGACCGCGCCGCATTTCTGCCTCGCATCGCTCAAATACCATCTTTGTCACTGCTGAGTGCTGGTTTGTGCTTCCCGGCGCACTCATTCGTTTCTTTGCAACGAACGACACCTTGCAAGGAGACCGAACCATGCGCGTCATCAACTCGACCGCCGTCACGCTCCTCGCAACCACCATGCTGGTGATGCTGGCAGCGCCCTCTCTGCGTCTCGAAAGCACCAGCGCGCTCGCTGCCGGTATGGGTGGCGGCGGTGGATTGGGTGGTGGCGGACTTGGCGGTGGCCTTGGTGGTGGCGCTAGTGCTGGTGGCGGCGTCGGCGCCAGTGCCGGTCTCGGCGGCGGCGGCGTGAGCACTGGCGCGAGTGCGGGCGTGAGCGCCGGTCTCGGGGGCACGAGCGCCGGCGGCTCTGCGAACGCCGATCTCGGCATCGGCGCCGTGGGCACGACGGACGCCAGCGCGAGCGTCGACACGGGCACCGGTGTGAGCGCTAACACAGGCGCCGGTACAAGCGCGAGCATCGGGCCGACCGGCGCTGCGAGCACAACGGGTAGCGTGAGCGGCACAAGTACTCTCCCCTCCGTCTCGCCCGCCTCGGCCAGCGTGACCGGCAGCGGCACCACCTGGAGCCATGCGGGCGCAAGCGTGACGACCGGCTCGGGCTCGCTGGCGGCGACGGTGAAGGACCGCAGCTCGACCTCGGCGCAGCTCGGCGCCGCGGCGATGGGAGGTCCTGTCTCGGCAAACCTCAATGGCAGCGGCTCCAGCGCGGCGCAAGTGGGAGGTACGCTGCACTAGGCCGAGGCACGCCACGCCTTCACCGGTTTGTGAAATAGTCTGATTGGCAAAGGCGGCCCGCGCGCGTCATCATGGAGACATGATGGGGCGCGCGGCTGCCGTTCTTCTTGCGGCTATCGGAATCGTCGGATCGATCGCACACGCGGATTTCGCGCGGGCGGAGGATTCGGGCCCTCCCGTCGTAGTCGAGCTCTTCACGTCGCAGGGGTGCTCATCCTGCCCGCCGGCGGACGCGCTGCTCGGTGAGCTCTCCAAGCGCAGCGATGTGCTGGCGCTCGGTTTCCACGTCGACTACTGGGACTACATCGGCTGGAAGGATCCCTACGCCAGCAAGCTCGCCACCAAGCGGCAGCGGCAATACGCGGAGAGCTTCAAGCTCTCCTTCGTCTATACCCCGCAGATGATCATCAATGGAGACGCCGAGAGCGTGGGCTCGGATCGAGCGGGTGTGGAGGCCGCGGTCGAGAAAGCGAAGACACGGCCAGCGGTCCATCCGACCCTGGTGCTGGAGCGCCGGACCGACGGCGGCCTCCTCGTGCATGTCGGTGCCGCCGAAGCGAAACGACCCGCTACGGTCTGGCTCGCCTGCTTCGACCGGCAACGCTCGACGCCCGTGCCGCGCGGCGAGAACGCCGGCAGCACGCTCACGAACTATCACATTGTCCGGCACTTCGAATCGCTCGGCACCTGGAAGGGGGCGATGCTCGACCTGACCATCGGGCCGGACCAGGTCGCGGAGTACGCCGGGCGGCCCGATCAGGACATCGCGGTGCTGGTACAGAACGACGGCGTCGGCCCCATCCTCGCGGCCGAGCGCCTGGGCACGGGGCGCCCTTAAACGCTTCGTTAAGCCTGTCTTAAGCCGGTCGCGCCGATGCTCTGCGCCCATGAGCGCGGAGTCCGATATGATGGCGGCGCCCGGGGTGGTCCCGGTCTCCTTCAAGAGCCCGGCCGCCCTCAGCCCGCTTTGGGTCGGCGCCGCAATTTACGGCCTCCTCCTGGTCGTCGGGGAGCGGCTCCTCAACGATCCCGACACTTACTGGCACATTGCGACCGGACGCTGGATCTGGGCGCATGCGGCGGTGCCGACCACCGATCCGTTCTCGCACACGCTCGCGGGCGCGCCCTGGCATGCCCATGAGTGGCTCTCCGAGCTGATCATCGCCGGCGCCTACGGGACGCTCGGCTGGGCGGGCGTGGTGGCGCTCGGGGCGCTCGCCGTGGCGGCGAGCCTCGCACTCCTCATGCGCGCGCTCGCGCGCCTTGCCCGGCCGACCGTGGCGCTCGGCGCCACCGCGATGGCGTTCTTCCTGATGGCCGCGCACCTGATGGCGCGCCCCCATGCGCTGGCCTTGCCGATCCTGGTGGCGTGGGCCGCGGCGCTCATCCGCGCGCGCGATGAGGCGCAGGCACCGTCGCTCCGGCTGCTGCCGTTGATGGCGCTCTGGGCCAACATGCACGGCGGCTTCGTGATCGGACTCGGCCTCGCTTGCGCGCTGGCACTCGAGACAGTGCTCGCGGCCGAGGGAGCACGCGAGCGCCGCGTGGCGATCTGGCGTTGGGGCCAATTTATCGGGGGTGCGGCGCTCGCCTCAGTGTTGACGCCGCAGGGTATCGCGGGGTGGTGGTTCCCGTTCAAGCTGATGAGCTTCGGCTTCGGGCTCGACTTCGTTGGCGAATGGCATGCGCCGGCACTGGGCCCGTTCCACCCCCTGGTGCTTTGGCTCGCAGCGCTCATCGCATTTACGCTCGCGAGCGGTCTGCGCGCGCCACTCTTTCGCGTGCTGATGGTCGCGACCCTGGTGACGATGGCGCTGAGCCGCACCCGCAACGCCGAGCTGCTGGCGATGCTGGGGCCGTTGCTGTTGGCAGGCTTCGTTCCAACCTCGCTCCGCCCCGCCTCACCTAGCCTCTCCGCCCCTGAGGGGCGGAGAGGGGTTCGACAGAGCGTGGCTGTGTTACTGGTGTTCATCGCGGCAACGGGAGCGGCCGTGATCCGCGGCTATGCGCACGAGAACCTCGCGATCGCGCCCTCCTCGGCACTCACCGCGGCACGGCAGGCCGGCCTCACCGGCCCCGTCTTCAATGACTACGATTTCGGCGGCTATCTCATCTTCGAGGGGGTGGCGCCCTTCGTGGACGGACGCATCGACCTCTATGGCGACGACTTCATGCGCGCCTACGCCGCGGCGCTCGGCGCCGAGGATGACGTGCTACCGCCGCTGCTCGACCGCTATCGGATCGCCTGGACGCTGCTCAAGCCGGGCGAGCCTGCCGCCGCCGCCCTCGACCGTGATCCTGCCTGGGAACGCACCTACGCGGACGAGAACGCCGTCGTGCACCGCCGGCGTTAGCCCAACCCTTTCTCCAGCAGCGCCGAGAGCCGGCGGCTGAAGGCCGCCGGGTCGGGCAGGGTCTCGCCCTCGATGATGCGGGCTTGGTCGAGGAGTACCCAAGCCACGTCCGAGATCACCGCGGAGGCGCCGTCTTTGCCGATCTGGGCGGCGAGCCGCGCGACCAGGGGATGCCTCGGGTTCACCTCGAGGATACGCTTGCTGAGCTGGTCCAGCTGGCGGTGCTGGCGCAGCATGCGTTCCAGGTGGATGTCGAGATCGCCCTCGTCGGCCACCAAGCAGACCGGGCTGTCGGTCAGCCGTTCCGAGAGCCGCACGTCCTTCACGGCATTGCCAAGCGCCAGCTTGAACATCGCGACGAGACTCGCGGCGTTGGCGTCGGGCTTCTCGGCCTCGGCGCCGTTTTTCTTCTCGGCTTCGGTGTCGCCGATCTTGGCGAGGTCGGCGCCGCCGCGGGTCGCGGACTTGAAGGTCCAGTCCTTGTACTTCCCGATCGCCGGCGCCCAGAACTCGTCGACGGGGTCCGTGAGCAGCAGCACCTCGACGCCGCGCGCCCGGAACCCCTCGAGCTGCGGGCTCTTCTTGAGGAGCTCGAGATCGTCGCCGGCGATCGTGTAGATCGCGTCCTGCCCGGACTTCATGCGCGCCGCGTACTCCTCGAGCGATACCAGCCCGTCACCCGCGGTCGAGCGGAACCGCGCCAGCGCCAGCAACGCGTCCCGCTCGTCGCGGTCCTCGTAGAGGCCCTCTTTCAGGACCGCGCCGAAGTTCTCCCAGAATTTCGCGTACGCCTCCGCCGCGTCTTTCGCCTTCTTCTGCAATTCGGAGAGCACGCGTTTGACGATCTGGCCGCGGATGCGCGCCAGCATCGGGTTCGACTGCAGCATCTCGCGGCTCACGTTGAGCGGCAGGTCCTCGGAGTCGACGATGCCGCGCACGAAGCGCAGCCACGGCGGCAGCAAATCCTGGCAGTCATCGGTGATAAAGACGCGGCGCACATAGAGCTTCAGCCGATGCTTGCGCAGTGGATCGAAGAGGTCGAACGGCTTCATCGAGGGCACGAAGAGAAGTCCCGTGTATTCGATCCTTCCCTCGGCCTTCCAATGGAGTGTGAGCCAGGGCTCGTCACCGGCATGGCCGACGTGGTGATAGAACTCCTTGTATTGCTCCGCCTTGATCTCGGACTTGGGCCGCATCCAGAGCGCGGAGGCAGCGTTAAGTGTCTCCTCCTTGCCCTTGTGATCGAGCACGATCGGGAGCGCCACGTGGTCGCTGTAGGTCTTGACGATCTCTCGGAGCCGGTTCGGCTCGACGAATTCCGCCGAGTCCTCGCGGAGCTGCAGCACGATGGTGGTGCCGCGCTTCTCGCGTTCGCCCGCCTCGACCGTGAACTCGCCCTTGCCGTCGGAAATCCAGCGCCAGGCCTCATTCGTGCCCGCCCTGCGCGAGGTCACCTCGACCTTGTCCGCCACCATGAAGGCGGAATAGAAGCCGACGCCGAACTGGCCGATGAGGGTGCGGTCCTTCCGCTCGTCGCCGGAGAGCTGCGCCAGGAAATTCGCGGTACCCGAGCGGGCGATGGTGCCGAGGTTCTCGATGAGCTCCTCGCGGCTCATGCCCATGCCGTTGTCGGAGACGGTGAGGATGCGCCGGTTGGCGTTGGGCTCCAGCACCACGCGGAAGGCGGCATCCTCGCCGAGGAGCGCGGGCTGGGTGAGCGCGAGATAGCGGAGCCGATCGCAGGCGTCCGACGCGTTCGAGATCAGCTCGCGCAGGAAAATCTCTTTCTGGCTGTAGAGCGAGTGGGCGACGATGTCGAGGAGGCGGCTCACCTCCGCCTGAAAGACGCGCTTCTCCGCAGCAGCCATGGCCTCTCCGTCCGACCAAAAGGGATTGGCGGCACCAGATATGATGAGGCCCGCGGCGCCGCGCAAGTCGCTGCGCTGTTTCGTCCGAAGTTAGAGGTTAACGGGGCTCAGCAGCCGTTCGCGCGATCGGCGGATTGGCCAAGGGCGCCGCCGAGCACGGCGCCGATCAGCATGCCCATGATCGTGGCGCCGGCATCATTGGGTCGATCGGAGAGCTGCGAGCCGATCAAGCCGCCGACGCCCGCGCCGAACGCGGCGCCCATCACCATGTTGGTGCCGCAGGCGCTGTTCGGATGGCGATACGAGTAGTAGCCGTGCGACCCGTAACCATAGGGCGCGGGCGGCCGATTGCCATTCCAGGCATGGCGGTGCTGGGTATCCCAGCCGGGTGCCGGATCGGGCCGATCAGCCGAGGCAGGCAGGCGCGAGAGCCCCACGAGCACGGCCACAATCACAACGATGCCCCCAAGCGCCAGGCGGAGCCGGTTGCTCGGGATCAACGGAATGCGAAATGCCATGGCCATGATCCTTTTCGCTCGGCAACAACGCCCGGTATCGGGCCGCTATTCCGCTTGGGATCGAACGCCCAAGCTATTGGCTGTAAGCCGGTTTTCCGGTCCGCTGGGGACCGCCCACGCTGGCCGCGGGGTTCGACGGCGGCGAGCCCCGGGGCGGCTGGCTCAGGAGGCCGCAATCCGGCGGCTGGCTGTCGTCGAAGGCGAGCTCGCTCGAGTGGCTCATGACCCGCCGAAGGAACTCGTGCTTATCGGGGCATGCCTTGCTGGCGCTGGAGCGCGTCTTCTCCGGGTCCTGCTCGGCAACCTCGATAGCGCGATGATAGATCGTCCGGAAAGCGTCCTTGCGCAAGGGCGGGTTCGGGCAGATCTCGATCCGCTGCTCGATGTCCTGCCGCGCGCGCTCGCCGATCAGCGGCAGGCCACAAGCGTCGAAGGCATAGGTGTACACGATGCCCTCGTAGAGCGCGCGTACCTCCGCCTCGCTGGGCGGCGCGTCCTGGGGCGGCTCCTGCGGCGGTGCGGGGGACGCCTCGCTGGGTCCGTTGCGGCTCGACCCGATAAGTCCCCCCGGCGTCTGCCGGAGTGGGACCGAGCCTGCGTTGTCTGCCGGCGCGGATGGCGAAGCCGGCTGAGCGTGGCGCGGCTGGCCTTTGAACAGGGTCTCTGCGTCGGGCGTGGAGGTGGCCTGCGGCTTATCGGAATCGTCGCCGCACGCCGCCAACAGCAGCGGTGTCACGATCACAGCGGCGATGCCGAGCCTGCGCATGCTGGGAAGTCCCGACCCCGGATTCGTCTCGGGGATCATACCGGGCGAGGGTGGGACTCCGCACGTGCCGCGTTGAAATATCGGTCTTCTCCGGACGCGCCTTGCGTTTCCGCCGGGGACACCCGATTCTAAGACTATGGGCCCGCTGAGTTTCGCTCCGCGCCTTGTCGCCGTGCTCGGGCCGACAAATACCGGCAAGACCCATTACGCCATCGAGCGGATGCTCGGGCACCAATCCGGCATGATCGGCTTTCCGCTCCGCCTACTCGCTCGCGAGAATTATGACCGCGTCGTGAAGGCGAAGGGCGCGCGCGCGGTCGCGCTGATCACGGGCGAGGAGAAGATCCTCCCGCCCAATCCCAGCTACTTCGTCTGCACGGTCGAGTCGATGCCGCTCGACCGGCCCGTGGATTTTCTGGCTGTCGACGAGATCCAACTGTGCGCCGATCCCGAACGCGGCCACGTCTTCACCCAGCGGCTCCTGGAGGCCCGCGGCCGCTACGAGACGCTGATGCTGGGTTCCGACACCATCAAACCGCTGCTGCGCCGGCTCGTACCGGATGCCGAGGTGATGGGCCGGCCGCGCTTCTCGACGCTCCGTTATACCGGCGTCAAGAAGGTGACGCGCCTGCCGCCGCGGAGCGCCGTGGTCGCCTTCGCGGTCGCCGACGTGTTCGCGCTCGCGGAGCTGATGCGGCGCCAACGCGGCGGCGCGGCCGTGGTGATGGGTGCCTTGAGCCCCCGTGCGCGCAACGCCCAGGTCGGCCTCTTCCAATCCGGCGAGGTGGACTATCTCGTGGCGACGGACGCGATCGGCATGGGCCTCAACATGGACCTCGACCACGTCGCCTTCGCAAAGCTGGTTAAGTTCGACGGGAGAGAGCCGCGCCACTTGAGCGCGCCGGAGATCGCGCAGATCGCTGGCCGCGCGGGTCGGCACATGAGCGACGGCACCTTCGGCGTCACCGCCGACGAGGACGGCATCGATCCCGAGACCGTTGAGGCCGTAGAGAACCATCGCTTCGATCCGCTGACGCGGCTCTATTGGCGAAACTCCCGCCTCGAGTTCCGCTCCGTCGGACTGCTGCTCAGGAGCCTCGAGGAACGGCCACGCCGAGCCGGCCTGGTGCCCGCGCGCGAGGCCGACGATCACCGCGCGCTCCATGCGCTCGCGCGGATGCCCGACATCGCCGGCGCGGCTCGAACGCCCGCAGCCGTGCGGCTCCTGTGGGAAGTCTGCCAGATTCCCGATTTCCGAAAGGTCATGAGCGACACGCACGCGCGACTCCTGGCGCAGATCTACCGCCATCTCTCGGGGCCAACCGAGCGCCTGCCGACGGATTGGGTGGCGAACCACGTTGCGCGGCTCGATCGCACCGACGGCGACATCGACGCGCTGATGGCGCGCATCGCCCATGTCCGCACCTGGACCTTCATCTCGCACCGCGCGGACTGGCTCGCGAACGCGCCGCACTGGCAGGAGCGCGCCCGCGCCATCGAGGATCGGCTCTCGGACGCGCTCCACGACCGCATCACCCAGCGCTTCGTCGACCGCCGCGCGGCCTTCCTGGTGCGGCAGCTCGCGGGCGCGCAGGAGCTG
>DATFRA010000185.1:0-3116 GCA_035263705.1 Allostellaceae bacterium | reverse complement strand
CGGGCGCGCACAATCCTCGGGCAGGGCAAACAACGCCCCTCGCCCGCTGGCGGACGTTGACTCGGACGGGCGGCGTGCGTACCGGAACGGCCATGACAGCAGCCAAGAAGATCGTGTTCCAGGGCGAGCCGGGAGCGAACTCCCACCTCGCCTCGCGCGACGTCTATCCGGACTACGAGCCGGTGCCGTGCGCGACCTTCGAAGACGCATTCGCCGCGATCAACAGCGGCGAGGCCGAGCTCGGCATGATCCCGATCGAGAACTCGGTCGCCGGCCGGGTGGCCGACATCCATCACCTGATGCCGACCGCCACGCTGCACATCGTGGCGGAGCACTTCCTGCCCATCCGCAACCAGCTGATGGCGCCCAGGGGCGCGACCCTCAAGGGCCTCAAGACCGTCGAGAGCCACATCATGGCGCTCGGCCAGTGCCGCAACTACATCCGCAAGCTCGGCGTCAAGTCCGTGGTCGCCGCCGACACTGCCGGCGCCGCCAAGGAGGTGGCCGAGCACGGCGACCCGACCCGCGCCGCCATCGCGTCGACGCTCGCCGCCGAAATCTACGGGCTCGACATCCTCGCCCGCAACATCGAGGACGAGTCGCACTCGACCACGCGCTTCATCGTGCTCTCGCGCGAGAACAAGCCCGCACGCCGCGGCGACGGACAGGTGCTCACCACGTTCGTGTTCCAGGTGCGCAACATCCCGGCCGCGCTCTACAAGGCGCTCGGCGGCTTCGCCACCAACCGGGTCAACATGACCAAGCTTGAAAGCTACATGATCGAGGGCAATTTCTTCGCGACCCAGTTCTACGCCGACGTCGAGGGGCATCCCGACGATCCGAACCTCAAGCTCGCGCTCGAGGAGCTCGCCTTCTTCTCCAAGGAGCTGACGATCCTCGGCGTTTATCCGGCCCATCCGCTGCGCGCGAAGCTTGGCAAGGCGAAATAACGCCGTTGCTTCGTCGCGCTGCGCACTCCTCGCAATGACGAGGGCTCAGCCGTAGGGTGGGCAAAGGCGCGGAACGCGCCGTGCCCACGCGGTCGTGTCGGTGGAGGTGGCACGCTTCCGCCTACGCGCACCGCGCTTCGGCGGACTGAAACCCGTCCGTAGCTCGCGCAGCGAGCGGAGGCGGGTCGCTTTGCCCACCCTACGAACTACGAACTCAGAGCAACGACGCCCACAGAAAAATGATTGTGGCCGCGAAGCCGAGCGCCGTGCGGACGGCGTGCAATTGCGCCCATCGCTCGATCAGCCTGCGGCTGTCCGATCCCGCATTCGCAGGGTCGAGCGCCATGAGGCGGTTGTTGGTCGGCAGGATGCCGAGCAGCGTATAGGGCCAGTTGGCGATGAGCACGAGCGCGCCGAGGAGCCACAGCCAGGCGCCGGTCTGCCACCACGCGAGCAGGCCGAGGAGGAAGCCGACGACCGCCAGCGGTGCCTGCATCGCAAACCCGCGCTTGTACGCGGGCTTCCATTCGATCAGCAGCGACCGGTCGTCGAGATTCAGGCGCGCGGGCTGCTCGGCGACGTTCACATAGAGCGCGGCGCCGGCGAACACCGCCGCAGCGATCAGCGCCAGTTGTCCGGCGATCACGGCTCCTCCCTAGCTAGGCTTCACTTCACGTTCGCCACCACCCAGTCGTCGATCACCTTGGCGATGTCGAGGTTGTTCTTCTCGATCATCACCATGTGGCCGTTGCCGTGGATGCCCTTGTCCTGCAGCCGGATGTACTCGTTCTTGACGCCGGCCTGCGCGAGATACTTGGACGTGCAGTGGTCGTAGGCCTGGTGATAGGAAGCCTCCGCCGCCATGATCATCACCGGGGTGTTCTTGAGGTTGACGAGCTGCCGCGGCGCTCCCTTCTGCATCCAGCAGCGAAACAGGTCGGGGCCGTCGGCTTCCGCCTGCTGCTCGACCGCGATCTCGCTCGGCTCCTTGACGGGTGGATCGTAGGTGATCGCGATGTCGGTCGGCCCCCACGCGCGCGCCTTGCCGGTGCCGATGATGGTCGCCTCGAACGGCGGGCCGGAGGGCTCGATCGCGACCACCGCCTTGACCAGCGAGGGCCGCGCGTCGGCGATCAGCCAGCCATAGGTGCCCGACTGCGAGTGGGTGAGCACGATCGCGGGCCCGATCTTGTCGAGCAGGGCGGCGCCGGCGTCCTGGCTGCGCCGCTGCGTCTCTTCGACGTCGAGCACGGTTTCGACCTGGGTAGCGTAGAACGCATCGAAGGCGGGATCGCCCTTGCGGCCCTTGTTCGGTCCGTCGCCCGGCCACTGCGTGTGCTTCTTCGCCTGCGGCCAGCTGCCGGCGGTCTCGATCGCGGTGAACTGGAATTCCTCGTTGGCGGCCGTGAACATGCGGGTCTTGCCGTCGGCCGGATGATAGGCGGAGCGGCCGCGCATCGGCTGGTCGATCATGTAGACGACGTAGCCCTGCTCGACGAAATACTCGGCCCAGCCCTTGCGGCCGTCCGGCGTGCCCATCCAGTTGGTCGCGGTCTGCGCGGCGCCGTGGATCAGCACCAGCGGATAGGGGCGGTGCACGTCCTTCGGCGCCAGCACCTCCACGTAGATCTGGCCCTGCATGATCTCCTTGCCGGGCTCGCCGACGTATTTCCCGCCGACATAGAAATAGCCGCGCTGCGCCACCGCCGACTGATCGACCGACGGCACCGGCAGCTTCGGCGGCTCGGCGCGCGCCGACGTGAATGCAAGGAGCGAGACGATCAGCAAGAAAACGGCGCTGATCGCGCGCGCGAGCACGTGATGCATTGCTTCCTCCCGTCGCCGCCGATGCGGCCCTGTCTCGTTGATTGACCGGAAGCGTCGCGCCGCAGCCGCGGTCTTGTCAACGAAAATGGCGCTTGGCTTGCCCACGCGCGGTGGGCAGCAGCGCCGCCGCGATGGGTGGTGGGCGCAGTGGTAATCGCCAACGCCGGCGCGGTTACTGATCGCGGCCGAACTGCGCGACCAGATAGGCCGAGATCGCGCGCGCCTCCTCGGGCGCCGACACGCCATAGCGTTCGAACATGTTGGCGACGATGCCGTCCCAATCGCGCTTCTGCCGCGGCGCCGCCGTGACCCGCTCGAGATCGTGGCAGAGCGCGCAGC
>DATFRA010000184.1:0-9382 GCA_035263705.1 Allostellaceae bacterium | reverse complement strand
GCCGAGACGCAGTCGATCCGCGACGCCGATTGGACCGTGGCAGCCTTGCCGAGGGACCTGCTCGACCGACGGGTCGAGATCACGGGCCCGACCGACCGCAAGATGGTGATCAACGCGCTCAACTCCGGCGCCAACGTCTTCATGGCGGACTTCGAGGACGCCAACACGCCGACCTGGGACAATCTGATCGAGGGCCAGATCAACCTCTGCGACGCGGTCGCCGGCACAATCGGTTTCGACGATCCCGCGACCGGCCGGCGCTACGCGCTCGGCGAGAAGATCGCGACCTTGCTGGTGCGGCCGCGCGGCTGGCACCTGCCGGAGCGGCACTTGATCGTCGAGGGCGAGCCGGTCTCGGGCGCGCTGTTCGATTTCGGCCTGTTCTTCTTCCACAATGCGAAGCCGCTCTTGGCGAAGGGCAGCGGACCTTATTTCTACTTGCCGAAGCTCGAGAGCCACCTGGAGGCAAGGCTCTGGAACGAGGTGTTCCTGCACGCGCAGGCGAAGCTCGGCATTCCCACGGGCTCGATCAAGGCGACCGTCCTCATCGAGACCATCATGGCCGCCTTCGAGATGGACGAGATCCTCTACGAGCTCCGCGAGCACTCGTCCGGGCTTAATTGCGGGCGCTGGGATTACATCTACAGCTTCATCAAGAAATTCGCGGAGGACCCCGCCGCGGTGATGCCGGATCGGGCGCAGGTCACCATGACCGCGCACTTCCTGCGCTCGTACAGTCTGCTCCTAATCAAGACCTGCCACCGGCGCAACGTGCATGCGATGGGCGGGATGGCCGCGCAGATCCCGATCCGCAACGATCCGGCCGCCAATGCCCAGGCGATGGACAAGGTCCGCGCCGATAAGCTGCGCGAGGCCGGCGACGGGCATGACGGCACCTGGGTCGCACACCCCGGTCTTGTCGCGCTCGCCAAGGACGTCTTCGACAAGGAGATGCCCGATCCGCACCAGATCGCGCGCCAGCGCCAGGACGTAAAAGTCACCGCCGCCGACCTGCTCAAGGTGCCCGAGGGCACCATCACCGAGGCGGGGCTGCGGCAGGACATCAACGTCGGCATCGGCTATATCGAGGCGTGGCTCCGCGGTACCGGCTGCGTACCGCTCTACAACCTCATGGAGGACGCCGCCACCGCCGAGATCAGCCGCGCCCAGGTCTGGCAATGGATCCGCCACCGCGCCAGGCTTTCGGACGGCCGGCTCGTGGAGCGCGGCCTCTGCCACGACATGATCGCGGAGGAGCTTCAGAAGCTCCGCGCAAGCGCGGGCGAGGAGACTTACGCCAAAGGCCGCCTCGAGGACGCCGCCAGCCTCTTCCGCGACCTGATCGACGCGCCGCGCTTCCCGGAGTTTCTCACGCTACCGGCCTACGAGAGGGTGGTCGCCGAGGGCGGGTGAGGCGCTGGCGCGCTGCAGCGCGCGAGCCCAAGCTCGCAACCCTGCGCTACTTCACGTTCACATACCTGAGCGCGAAGTAATTGTCGGCGGGCAGCACCAAATCGACATTGCTCTTGGCGGCCCAAACGATCACCTGCTGATGCAGCGGAATGGTGGCGACGTCGTCGCGCACGATCTTGAGAGCCTCATGGGTCTCGTCGAGGCGTTTCTTCTGATCGACCTCGACCTGGATCTGGTCGATCAGCTTGTCGAGCGCGGGGTTGGCGTAGCCGCCGAGGTTGAAATCGCCGGCGTGCGTCTTGGGGTCCGGGGTGTGCAGCAGATTGATCAGCATGTTGTGCGTGTCGATCGTGGTGGGCGTCCAGCCGATCAGGTACATGCTGGTCTGCAGGCTCGGCGTGTTCACCTTGGCGAAGAATTTCGCGCGGGTCTGCGCCAGCAGGTTCACCTTGATGCCGACCTTGGCGAGCATGCTGACGATCGCGAGGCAGATCTGCTCGTCGTTGACGTAGCGGTCGGTCGGGCAATCCAAGCCGGTCTCGAAGCCGTTGGGATAGCCCGCGTCGGCGAGCAGCTTCTTCGATGCCGCGGGGTCGTAGGGGAGCCGCTTGTTGAGCTCCTCGCTGAAGCCCTTGACGCCCGGACCCACCATCAGCGCGGTCGCCTTCGCCTGGCCACGCATCACCTTGTTGACGATCGCGTCCTCGTCGATCGCCTGGTACATCGCCTGGCGGACGCGCTTGTCCTTGTAGGGGTTCTTGCCCTTGATGTTGGACTCCAGGAGCTCCGGCCGGAGCTCGTCGAGGCCGAGATAGATCGTGCGCAGCTCCGGCGCCTGTACGATCTTGAAGCCCTTGGTGTTGGCGATGCGATCGACGTCCTGCGGCGGCACCGTATAGAGCATGTCGAGCTCGCCCGAGAGCAGCGCGGCGACGCGCGTCGCGGGATTGGCGACGCGCTGGAAGATCACCTCGCCGAGATCGTGCTTGGGCGTGTCCCACCAGGTCGGATTTTTCACCAGCACTGTGCGCACGTCGGGCTCGCGCTCTTTCAACATGAAGGGGCCGGTGCCCATGGCGTGGGTCGTGGCGTAGCTCTCCTCGTTCTTGGTAAGGTCGGCGGGGTGCTGGGCGTTGTTCTTCTCGCACCAGGCCTTGCTCATGATGTCCCAGTTGGTGATCTCGTCGGGCAGGATCGGGTCCGGCGAGGCAGTGACAAAATCCACCGTCAGGTCGTCGACCTTGCGCACCTCCTTCACGGTCGCGAGCACGCTCTTCATGTTGGAGCCGGGATCGAGCACGCGCGTGTAGGAGAACACCACGTCGTCGGCGCCGAAGGGCGTGCCGTCCGAGAATTTCACGTTGGACCGGAGCTTGAAGCGCCAGATGAGCGGATCGGTCTCGAGCTGAGTCCAGGAAACCGCAAGCGCGGGCTCGAGGTTCAGGTCGTGGGAATCGCGCCGGACCAGCGGCTCATAGATGTTGCTATCGAAGGACAGCAGGAAGGTCTCCTGCCGCGCGTAGGGATCCATCGAGTTAGAATCCGCGTCGTTCGCGAACTTGAACGTCGCCGCGGCGGCCGATCCCGCCATCCCCGCCGCCAAAGCCGCCGCCATCGCGGCTGCCAAAGCCCATCGTCTCATCTGTCGCCCCCTTCCCCGCCGCGGAGCGCTTGCCGCGCCGCTTGAGTCCCAGAGTTCGTTGTGACGAACGGCGAGTCAAGTGTGGTGACGCCGGCGGCGGCGAGCGCCGCAATTTGTGATGGCGCCGGAGATTGCTCAATACTCTCCGGCGGCTACTTCTCGGTCATGGCGATCTCGGGGCTCCGCGTGCCCGCCCGCAGCCGCTCGAGATGGATCTCGACGCAGCCGTCGTAGGGATTCTCGGCGTAGAGCTCCTCGAAGAGCGCCAACGTGTCCTCGGCACCCTGCTCGAGACGCTCGTAAGCGTGTAGGTAGCGCTTGATGTACTCGCTCTTGGCACGCTCCTCGCTCAGGGGCTCGAAGACGCCGAGCGCCTTGGTCTTGCCCTTGACGATGACCAGGCCCATCGGCCGGAACGGTATGCCGTTGCATTGGGCGTGGGTCGCCTCGGAGACACACATGCGGGTCCCGAAATACTTGTTGAGGCCCTCGAGGCGGGAGGCGGTGTTCACGGCGTCGCCGAGCGCCGTGTATTCCATCTTGTCCTGCGAGCCGAAGTTGCCGACCGTCGCCATTCCTGAATGCACGCCGATGCGGGTCACGCCGAACGGTACGTTGTTGGCATTCTGCTCGGCACGGAACTTCTCCGCGTAGCGGTCGAGGTCGAGCGCGCAGCGCACGGCGCGCTCGTAATGATCGGGCTGATCGAGCGGCACGTTGAACATCGCGAACACGGCGTCGCCGATAAATTTGTCCACCAGCCCGTCATGCTGCTGAATGACGTGCACCATGCCGTCCAGGTAGAGGTTGAGGATGCGCGCGAGCTTGCTGCCGGTCACCGCCTCGGCCATGGTGGTGAAGCCCGCGACGTCCGTGAATAGGAAGGTCGACGGCCGGCGCTCGCCCTCGAGCGAGAGCTTCGCGGGATCGCGGATGAGCTCGCCGACCACCTTGGGCGACACGTAGCGCGAGAACACGCCCTGGATGAATTCCTTCTGCTGGCGCGCCTCGTGCCCCATCACCGCCTCGGTGCCCCACATGGAACCCGCCATGGCGATGGTCGGCGTCACCAGCGTGAGCATCACGCCGGTGTAGTGGAAGAGCGCACCGCCGCCGATCCACCAGGCCGCCGCACCCACCGTGCCCAGCACGATGCGCCAGGGCAGCGATATCTTGGTGACGCCCAGCACCGCGCCGAGCGAGGCCAGGAATACGACCGTGAAGAAATCGACGACGGATCCGAGGCCCGGCGGCCGGCGGCCCAACAGGAGCCCGTCGAGCGAGTTCGCGTGAACGACGATGCCCGGCAGGATGCCCCGGTTGTCATGATAGATCGTGGCGAACGGCGTGCGATGGCGGTCGGTAAGCGAGTAATCCGCGCCGACCAGCACGATCTTGCCGGCGATCGCCGGCTTCAAGAATTTCTCGGCCAATGCGGGCTTGAAATTCACCACGGAATCCGAGGCGATCTGCCGGAAGGGCAGATCGGTGTCCTTCTCGGGACGTCCACGCCAGGCGATCGCCGTTTTTTTCGCAGGCGTATCGATCCCGATCTTTTTCAGCAGGCCGCGCGCGAAGCCGGGCACGTAGGTGCCGTCGGGTTCGGCATAGCCGGGCTCGACCCAGCGCGCAGTGCCATCGAAGGGGTCGATGGGGATGTCGGCGCGCACGCGATCTTCGAGCGGCACGAAGGCATTGAGGTAGTCCTGCCCTTTGCCGCGCTCGACGATATCGAGGTTGCCGACATAGCTCACCAAGAGCGGCACCGGCAGGTTGGCGATCGTCGATCTGAGTTCGTCGTCTTTGACCGGATCGGTCGGCTGGTCGAACAGGACGTCGAGGGCGATAGCGCGCGGCTTCCACTCCGCGAGCTTGGTCAGCAGATCCGCGAGGAATTTCCGGTCGACCGGCTCCCGATATGGAAACAGCTTGAGGGTCTGCTCGCTGATCGTGACGATGGTGATGTCGGTGCTCTGCGGCTCATGGCTCGCCAGCCACGCGACCTCGAAGTCGCGGATGAACTGGTCGGCCTGCTGAACGAAGTTGACGTAGCTGACCGCGGCCATCACCGCCGCCGCCGAGAGCACCGCTATCGCGACTGGAATCAGCTTCTTGAAGTCGACCGTCAGCTTCGCCACGCGTCTCCTTCGGACGGCCGGAAGACTATCGCGCCGCGGCCTTCAGCAGCGCCACGGCCTGCGCCACGCAGCCCTTCTCCAACATCCACGCGGCCTGCATGCGCGGGATCGTCACCTTGGGCGGAATCTGTGTCAGGGTCACCGCCACCGGCTTGCCCCCGAAATCCGCGAGATAGGTGCGGCCGTCCTTGATCGGGAAATTGCTGGGCGCCTGCAGTGTCGGGCTGCCCGCGGGCCAAGGCGCCTGGGCGCGCCAGCTTCGGTCGGCCGGCATCATGGTGAGCGTGCCACTGCCGGCATCGCTCGCCCGCCATAGCACCGGTTGCTCGCCCGGGCGCACGCAGGCGACGCCCGCATGGCTCACGTCGACGAGCCACGGCGACGGCAGGTGCACGTCCATGTTGGCGGCGCGCACCACACCGGCGACGTTCTGCGCCTGGCCGGCGGCCAGCGCCCCGAGCGCGCTCGCGACATCGATGCCGCCGCTGCCGCCCGTGGGCTTCTGGTCGAAGGGTCCGCGCAGGGTCAGGATGCTGCCGTCCTCCGCCACCAGCGTCACCATCTGCCCGTCTTCGAGCTTGATCGTCTGCGCGTCGTCGACCACGTCGCCCGGCTTGAGGCTGACGCCGCCGCGCGCTTCCACTACCGCAAGCTCGGCGGCCATCGCGGCGGCCGAGGCCCCGCCCAGGATCAGCGCTGCGAAAGCCAGCGCCGGAAGTCTGCCCGTTGCCCGCATGGCTTACTCCGACACGTTAGTTGCTCGCGGCGTTCACGCCGCGCCGCCCGCCGTCTCCCAATACGGTAAACGCCCCCCAGTAAAACGGGTGGGAGGTCTGTGCTTGACCCGCGAGGCCAAGTTGCGCCTCGCGGAGCGAATCGGCAAGCCCATTCGAAAGTTTCGGCCCCACCTTGTCGAAGAACCCCGTCATCAACTGGGCGGTAGCCGCCGAGGGCACCTGCCAGTGACTCGCGACCAGCGTCCGGGCGCCGGCATGGAAGAAGGCGTCCGCCAGACCCGCGAGGGACTCGCCGCCGAGCCGTCCGCCACCCTCCGCCGTGTTGCAGGCCGAGAGCACCACCAGGTCCGCATTGAGCTGGAGCCCCGCGATCTCGCTCGCCTCCAGGAATCCATCGTCCTGGCGCGAGGACGCACCACCCCCCGGCGGCGACAGCGCCAGACCGGGCTCGGCGCCGCAGCGCAGCTCGCCCGGCAGGAGCCCATGGGTCGCGAAATAGAGCACGTTGTAGTCTCCGAGCGGCTGGCGCCGCAGGTTCGCCTCGCCAGCGGCGGCGCCCACCAGGATCGAGCCGGGATCGGCGCCGAGGCGCTGGCCGACCCGGCGCACCTCGTCCGCGGTCTCCGGCAGGGGTGCCAACGAGCGGATGAGTTCCGCCGGCATCGGGCCGCCCTCCAGGCAAGTGCTGGCGAGCCGGTCGAGCGCAGAGGCCCGGCCCGGCGCATTGGCGCCGCCGGCGAAGCTGGGATTGCCGACACCCAGGAACGGCCGAGAGGCCGGCTTCGCCTGGGCGCGCTCCTGGCGCAGGTCGAGGAACGCACGCGGCGAGGGCACCTCGCTCACCGCCATCTTGCGGATGAGCCAAGGGGCGTTCGCGTAGCCCGCCTGTGCCGCGGGCGCGGTCACCAGGAGGCCGAGCGGCAGGCTCGCGAGCGCGCCCGTGGGCACCGCGATCGCGTGCTTCACGTCGGCGAGTTCCGCCTCCACCGGCCCGAGCAGCTTGCGATAAAGCGCGCTCGAGCCCTTCAGGTCGAACTCGGGCAGCGCGCCCAAGCGCGGCACGAAGGCTTTGCGGAGATCGGTGACCGCCTGCGTCAGCTGCGGGTCGGTGATGTCGAGCGCACGCGCGACGAGGCGCTCGCGCCGCACCACCAGCACGAAGGCCTTTTGCTGGCCCACGACGAAGGCGACGAAGGCCTCCTCGGGCGCGAGCGCCTTCTGCATGTCGGCGAGGCTCACCGGTTTCGGAACCGCGAACCGGGCGTAGGCGGGGAAGTCCTGCGTGATGCGCGTCTCTAGGGCCACGACCTTGGCATCGGCCTCATCCGCCTCCTTCTTGAGCGCGTCCTCGATCAGCTTGCCGCGCTCCTCGCGCGGCTTCACCTGCTCGGCCGCGAGCTGGAGGCGCGCGGTGTCGCGGGCGCGCTCGGCGTCCTGCAGGTCGCGCAGGAGATCGGCGATGGCGGGATTGGCGGCCGCGAGCCGCAGCGCGGCATGCGCCACCGCCTGATCGGCGACGCTCGAGCCCATCAATTGGATCGCGTCGAACATCGCGCCTTCGAGCTGGGCGCGCCGACCGGCGTCGCGCCCGGCGAGCGCCGCGGCCGCGGCCAGGAAATAAGCGATGTCGTCCGGCGTGACCAGGCTGCGCGCGACATCATCGTGCGCGAGGATCTCCGCCGCCGAGTGGAACGCCGCAACCGCATGCGGGTAGTCCTGGCCTGCCGAATGGAACCGCGTCTGATCGAGATAGGCGACGGCGGTCGGCGCGGTCTTGCCGAAGACGCGCTCGGAGACCGCTACGGCCGACGCCATGTTGTGCTCCGCCGCCGCGTAGCGGCCCTGCTCGCCCTCGATCTCCGCGAGCTCCGTCAACGCCTGCGCGCGCCACCACTGTGGCAGCCCACGAACCTGCAGCAGATACTGCAGCACCTCGTTGATATCCGCCTCCGCGCCGGCGATATCGCCGGTGTTCCGGAGCGCGGCGGCCTCGATCATCAGCGCGTGGACAAGCTCGGCCTTGGGGCCGATCTTCGGATCGCCGGCGGAGATTTCGTTGAGCGTGTCGGCGTTCGGGTCGACCCGCGGCCTGCGGAGCGCGACGCTCTGGCGCGCGTAGCCGAGCGCGTCCTGATACTTGCCCTGCACCGAAGCGTCGATCGCGAGGTAGGCGAAGAAGCGGCCGCGCCCCGCTCCCTCGAGACGCTGCACGATCGGCTCGGCCCGGCGGAACAGCGCCCCCGCCTCGTCGTGCCGGCGCTGGTGGCTCACGGCGAGCGCGACCTCCAGCAGGGGCTCGGCCGAGCCCGGCCCATCGGCGCCGAACACGCGCGTCTGGATCTCCAGCGCCTTGCGGAAATTGTCCTCGGAGGCCGGGTAGTTGCGCGTGCCGTTGTAGAGCCGCCCCAGGCGCATCAACTCGGTGTAGCGCTGGAAGTCGCCGCTGGCGACGACGCCCTTGGCGCCCAGCTGAGCCGCCATGCCCTCGAGCGCGCCCGCGGCGGCGGCCGAGAGTACCGGCCGCCCCGCCGCCTGCTCGATCGCCTTGGCGAGGACCGAGAGCATGCCCGGCAGGCCCTCGGCCTGATAGAGCCGGTTGCCGGCACCCACCATCAGCACGGACTGCGGCCAGCCGCTTTCGCGGAGCGTGCATGAATAGAGTTGCGCGCTCTGGTCGCCGCCCAGCGCCTGGCCCGCATCGCAGCTCATGCGGCGCGCGATGGCAGAGCCCTCGAGCGTGCGCTTCGCGGTCGCCTCGAGCGCAGCCTTGCGCGCGGGACCTTCGCTGGGGATTCCGGCCTCGAGGCCGTCGATCCAGACGGACCCCGAAGGGGTCTTGCCGGCGCCGCAGAACACGTCGAGCGGCGCCGGGGTGCCCGGGACCGGGGCGATGCCCGGCCTCGGCGCGGCGTGGCACGCCTCGCCGGCGGCGGTGGTACCCAGCGTTTCGTCGGGGGGCGCGGCCCGGAGCGGCGTCGCCAGGCCGAGCGCCAGCAGCGCCGCACCGGTGAACGCCGAGACGAGACAAGGAGCGTGAATCGCCATTGCTCGTCTCCGCTAGAGTGACGGCACGTCTTCGAGCGAGTCGCCACCGCCGCCGCCGCCGGTGCCGCCGCCGAGGCCGTTGTTGGCATGCAGGAACAAGTTCGGCACGCCCGTCGGCTTCGAGTTGCCGGTACTGCTGGGCGTGTTGTTCGGCGTGCCGGTGCTGCCGCCGGCGACCGCATTCGCCGCATCGTCGGCGCTGGTGCCACCCGGTGGTGGTGACGGCGGTGGCGGAGGCGGAGGTGGTGGCGGCGGGCTCAACACGATGATGGTGGTGCCGCCCGTCGTGGTACCGCTGCTGTTCGGATTGTTGTTGGTGTTCTGAATCAGGCTCGTCGTCACCGAGATGACCGGCGGCGGCGGGGGTGGCGACGGCGGAGGTGGCGGTGGCGGCGGTGGCGGCGGTG
>DATFRA010000183.1:0-4490 GCA_035263705.1 Allostellaceae bacterium | reverse complement strand
TCGATGCCATCAAAATCTACCTCATCCTGAGCCGCGAGCGCAGCGAGCGAGTCGAAGGACGCAGTAAGGCCCGGGGCGAAAGCGGACGGCAATGCGGGGCTGCCTTGCCACACATGCGCGAGGCCGGAGCGTGTCCCGGTGGATGGACTCGGTGCGTCCTTCGACTCGGCGCTTCGCGCCGGCTCAGGATGAGGGCATTTTTTCAATGCCATCAAAATCTACCTCATCCTGAGCCGCGAGCGCAGCGAGCGAGTCGAAGGACGCAGTGCCTTCGGGCAAATCGGGCGCCGCATTCAGAGACGTTTCGGGCATTCCACGCCGAAATATGGCTTGTTTTCCGAAAGCCAAAAGGGTCATCCGCTTGATCGCTCAGCCGAGTTTGGCTTCGTTTTGCAAATCTGGCGCCTGCGTAGACGCCGAAGCCGGCGCCGCGGCGCGCCGTGCCTGGCGCCGCTCCAGCGCGGCGTAGGCGCGCTGGATCAAACGCTCGAGCGCTGCCTCGTAGCGCGAGATCCGCTCGAGCTCCTGGGCGGCCCGGCTGACGGGTACGGCGGCGACATGAGGTTTGTCCCAATAATCGGCGCGGCGAGCTTCCAGCTTGATGACGGCGGCCTCCGTCCGCCAGGCGCGCCGCAGTCGCCAGGTCGAGACCACGATACCGTCGACGAGCTGTTCCTCGACCGCATCGGCGGGCGCCAGCGTGGCGCGCAATTCCGCGTTGAAGCGCGCGAAGTCGCCGAAGTCCTCGTCGCTCGCCACCAATTGCTTCGCGGTCATGCCATGGCGGAGCGCATTGAGCCGCGCGCGTTCCTTGCCGCGCTCGGTCTTGGGGCCGGTGCTCTTCAAGGCATTCCGCCGGTTCGCCACGATCTTGGCTTCGCTCGTCATGCGCTCCTCAAACGCAAATATAACGCATTAAGCGTGCGGTGTCAAGCGCCGTAGCAACTGGATTTTTGCGAACTCCACGAGGGCGCCGCTCTTGCGTTTCTCTCTCCGCCCCAGTGGGGCGACGACTACCTCCCCGCGCGGCCGTTCAGCAGACCCATGAGCGGGTTCGGCTTTGGCGGGGCGATCCGCCGCAAGGTGTTGGTGTCGCGGTGGTCGAAGGGCGGGGTCTTGCCCCGGACCGCCAGATCGGTGCGCGTCACATAGGTCCAGCTGCCGTCGGCGTTGAAGGTGATGTCGATGCGGTAGTAGTCGGTGCGAAACGCCTCATCGAGGAAAGTGGTCGAGCAGATTCCGAAGCGCGTGTCGCCGCGCCGCGCCTCGACCGAGATGCGCATGTCGTCCGGCTTTGCCGTTCCGCCCGCCAGCACCACCTGCGCGCGCGGAATGGCGATGGTCTGCATGATCAGACCGGTGGCGGGCTCCCAGAGCCAATAGCCGACCTGATCGTGGAAGGTGATGGCCTCCTCGGGCGTGTTGATGTGGATGTGGTAGCGCAGCCCGTAGAGGAGCTGAGGGCCGTTGGCCTGCGAATCGATCGGCTCCATCAGGATATGCTCGCGGAACACGCGCTGCTCCGGGCCGTCGGCCTTTGGGTTGATGTCGACCCCCTGGTCCGACTGCCACTCGCCGGCGAGGCGGCGCAGCGGACCAAGATTGGCGAGCGTATCCGGCGAGGCCTCGGGTTCCGTGAAGATATCGTCGGGGATGTTCGGCATCTGAGTTGTCCGTCGCTGGCGTGAACCCGTCGAGAGTGCGTGTTCGGTCTTCCCGTGACAAGCCGTCGTCCGCTCGCCGTTGGCGGAGGCCGCTAATAAAGCGGTGCCGCGTCCAGATCGAAATAGACCCAGTAAGGCCAGAACCCCGGCAGCGTGTGCAGTGGCTCCAAGTAGCGCACGTGCCGCTCGGGCTCGGTGTTGGCGATGCGGAAGCGCGGCTCCGGCCCCTCGCGGACAAGCCGGGAGGCGAGCGTCTCGCCGGGCGCCAGCGCGAAGGGCCGCCGGCAGCAGGCTTCGTCCTGCGCCAGCACCAGCGGCCCATAGAGGATCGCCACCCGCCGGGGATGCTGCGGATCGATCGGCGCCATGCGAAGCGTCATCGGCACCCGGACGACGACCGTGTCTCTTGGCTGCCACTCGCGCGAGATCGTGGCCCAGGTGTCGGGCTTCGCTGCGACGGGGAACGGCTCGTCGTTGACGGTGATGGACAGGCCCTCGCACCAGCGGGGCACGCGGATGCGGAGCGCGAAGCGGCTCGGCCGTGCCATCTCGAGGGTGAGGCGGCTGCTGTCGGTGTCGGGGTAACTCGTCTCCTGGCGGAGCCGCACCTCCTGCCCGTCGTGCCGCCAGGTCGCCTCCGACGGCACCAGCAGGTTCACGTAGAGGCCGCCGGCGTCGCGGAAGTAAATGACGTTGTGATAGTCGGCGACGGTCTGCCAGTAGGTGCCGGAGCAGCACGGCCAATCGAACCAGTAGTGCTGCTTGATGCCGCCGGAGATCCGGTAATCGCCGTAATAGAAGGTGCGGCCGTCGGGCTCGGTCGGCAGCGACGCGCCGATGCCGTTATAGAACGCGGTCTCGATCCAGTCGCCGAACCGCGCCTCGCCGGTGAAGCTCATGAGATAGCGGCAGAGCTTGAAGGCGGCCCAGGTGCCGCAGGGGATCTCGGCGTGGCCGGCGTAGAGGTCGAGCGAGCGGCCGAGGCTGCCGTCGGGCGGCATCAGCCGCTCGTCAGGTCCGAAGCCGCCGGTGGCGTAGCACTGGGTGCGCAGCAGGAAATCGTGGGCGTTGACGCAGATGCGCAGATACCGCTCGTCGCCGGTGACGGCGTAGGCCATGGCGGCGCTGCTGAAGGAGTTCACATGGCTGTAGGCGTGGACGGCGACGACCTCCTCCGGGTGCGACGTTTCCGCGAAGCGCCGCCAGTAATCCTCGTAGAGCCAGATGTCGCCAAAATCCTTGAAGAGTGCGTTCCCGCTCGCGAGGTGCGCGCGGTAGAGGTTCTCGGGGAGCGTGTACCATTCCGAGGTCTTGCCGGGCCCGACGCCCTGGAAATCGAAATTCTCCGCCGAGTGCCGCGAGCGATCGAAGGTCCGCGCGGCCCATTCGGTGGTGCGTGCGAGCAGCGGCAGCGCCGACGGCAGACCCGCATAGAGGTGCAGGTCGACGAGGCCGCAGACGAGCTTCTCCCAACCATAAGGGCTCATGCGCACGTCGCCGTCGGGACCCAGCGTCTCGGTCCAGCCTTCGAGCAGCGTCACCGCCTTCTCGCGAAGGGCGCGGTCGCCGGTGGCGCGGCCCATGCGCGCCATGCCGCTGAGCAACTGCCCGAAGATCACCGAGCTCGTCTCGGCGCACCAGCCCCCCATGTCCTTGCCCGGCGCCGACAGCCCGGCATTTCGCCGGAACCCCTTGAGGATGTCGTCGTTGGGGATCGCGCCATAGACCTCGCGGGCGCGCTCCACTTGCTCCTTGAACCGGCTCGGCAGCAAGCGCACGCCGTCGTACTCGAAGGTCTCAAGCTTGGGCGAGATCATTCGTGGGTCCTCCGGTAGGCGAGCTCACAAAATGGAGCTCAGTACCGACCCCAGCATATGAGCACTGGCTCGTTTGTTGCGCACGATTCGTGCTAGCACTCCTGCCATGACCGCCGCGCGCCAGGCCCGTTTCGTCGGCCGCCCGATCCTGCGCCGCGAGGATCAACGGCTGCTAACGGGACAAGGGCAATTCATCGCCGACGTCGCCCTCCCGCGCATGCTGCATGCGGTGTTCGTCCGCAGTCCGATCGCGCACGGCCGCATCAGAAAAGTCGATGTCGCGCGCGCGGCCGCCGCGCCCGGGGTCGCGCTCGCGATGAGCGGCGCGGAGCTCGCGCGCCTCCTGCCGCCGGCGCCGGACGCCCAGCTGGCGCTGCCGAGCAAATGGCGGGCCCTGGTCGAGCACAAGCTGCACAATCCGCAACAGCCGCTCCTGGCCGCGGACAAGGTCCGGCACGTCGGCGAGGCGATCGCCGTCGTGGTGGCGGAGAGCCTTCAGGCCGCCGCGGATGCCGCCGAGCTGATCGAGCCGGAGCTCGAGCCGCTGCCGGCGGTGGTCGACCCGGAGCTGGCGCTGAGCACGGGCTCGCCGCTCGTGCACGAGCGATTCGGAACCAACCTCATCGGCCAGTTCTCTATCGGCAAGGGCGCGATCGACGCCGCGCTGGCGCGCGCGCCGAAACGACTGAAGCGGCGCTTCTATCATCACCGCTACAGCGGCATCCCGATGGAGTGCCGCGGCGTCATCGGCGTGCATGATCCCCGGCTGGATACGGTGACCATCTGGTGCTCGACCCAGGTCGTGCACTGGGTCCGGCGCGAGGCCGCGACCATTCTCGGCCTGCCGGAGTCGCGCGTGCGCTGTGTGGCGCCCGATGTCGGCGGCGGCTTCGGGGTCAAGGGTCACGTCTATCCCGAGGACCTGCTGATCCCGTTCCTCGCCCGCAAGATCGGCCGGCCCCTGCGCTGGATCGAAAACCGCAGCGAGCATTTCCTCTCCGCGACGCAG
>DATFRA010000182.1:0-3360 GCA_035263705.1 Allostellaceae bacterium | reverse complement strand
CGCGGCTGGAATGGCGGCGCTGCTCTGGTCTGTCCGGGCGGGCACGCCGCTGCCGCCACCCGCCCTGCGCGGCGTGTCGCCCGTGCGCGAGATCGGCATCGCCGACGATCTTTACGAGGCGATGGGCTATCGCGTGCTGGGCCCGCGGGCGCTCCGCGTCGACCGGGTCGAGCGCCTGGCGCTCGCGGCACGGCGCCTCGCCCGCCAGGGGCCCTTCGGGCCGCTGCCGGAGCTGGCGCAGATCGCAGGTTGCCGCAAGGACGAGTTGGCGGGTGTGCTGGCGGCCCTCGGCTACCGCGCCGTGATGGACGCGGGCGGTGTCAGCTTCCATGCGCGCCGGCGGCCGCAGCCGCGCCAGCCCGCGTGGCAGCATGCGCCGGCTACCGACGGCCCCTTCGCCAAGCTTGGCGTCCTGCGCCGCGCCCGCTGAGCCGATGGCGCCGACGCCGCCGGCGGTGACTCAACGCCTCGACCGGTGGCTCTGGTGCGCACGCTTCGCCAAGAGCCGCTCGCTGGCGGCCCGGCTCTGCACCGGCGAGCGGGTCCTGATCGGTGACACGCTGGTCCAGAAAGCCCATTACGCCCTGCGAGTCGGCGACCGACTCACGGTCCGCCTCGGTCGCACGGAGCGCCGAATCGAGGTGCTCGCTCTCGCGGAGCGCCGCGGGCCCGCCAGCGAAGCGCGCAAGCTCTACGTTGAAACCGCGCCGCCGACGGCGTTGGTCGAACGCGCGGAGGCTTGGTCGCCTCTGCTTGCTGCCGACGAGGACGAGCTCGGAGCCAAGTCTGAATAGCACGAGCGTCGCGCTGCTTCGCAGCGCGAGTCGAAGGATGCCACCCTGTCCGTCACGCCTGGCAGAGGCGCCAGTGGCCGATGTCGAGGTGCAGGTGGTTATAGTGGCCCTTGTCGCTGTCGGGCGTCAGCACGAGGTTGAAGTAGTCGCACGCGCGCTTCGCGAGGGCGTGCAAGAACTCGCTCTTGGGTCCGCCGGTCCGCCAGTCGTGCTCGACGCTGACGCGCTCGCCGTCCTTCATGAGGAATCCCGAGACGTCGATTGCGCGGCCAGCGGCGTGCTCGCTCCACCGGCCGGCCTGGCCCATCACCGGGCGGCAGGAATAGGCGCCGAAATGATCGAGGCGGACGATGTCGGTCGCGAGGTAGCGGCGGGCGAGGGGCTCCGCCGCCTCGACCAGGAACCGGTCGACGCGGTCGGCGAGGCCGCAGGTCATCACGGCCGGCTGATTCCACGGGACGGCGGCGCTGGTCACCTGCACCGGATTTTCGACCGAACAGGGTCCAGTAGTGACGGGGATCGCCGCCAGGCGATAGTTGACGCCGCGCGCGCCGAGATCGCTGAGGCACTGCTCGCCGGCAAGAGCCGGGCCGGGAGCTGGGGCTTGGGCTGGAGACGCCGGCCGCGGCGAGGCGCAGCCGGCGATCAAAGGCGCCACCGCCGCGAGGGCAGCGGCGACTCGAAGCAATGTGCTGGCGTGACTCATGGCCGCGAAAAGTGCTTTTCTCCCGCCGCCTTGTCTGCCATGAGACTCCCGAGGTCAAGAGTCCCACCATGACGGCTGCCTCAGCGGCGCGCACGCTCGATCCCGCGATCCTCTTCAAGACTGCGAAAATCCTGGTCACGGGAGGCTTCGGCCTGATCGGGTCCGCGCTGGTGCGGCGCCTGGTGGCCGCCGGCGCCCAGGTGTGCGTCCTCGACAATCTTGACCCCGACTCGGGAGGGAACCCGGCGAATCTCGAGGGGCTCGAGGGCCGGATCGAGGCGGTAATCGGCGACCTTCGCGACGCCGACGCGGTGCGTCGCGCGCTCGCCGGTCGCGATGTCCTGTTCAATCTGGCGGCGCAGACCAGCCATCTCGGCTCGATGCAGGCGCCGCTCACGGACCTCGACATCAACGCACGGGCGCAGCTGGCGCTGCTCGAGACCGTACGCACAGTCAATCCCAAGCTTCGTGTCGTCTTTGCGAGCACGCGACAGATCTACGGGAAGCCCGATTACCTCCCCGTCGACGAGGGCCATCCGCTTCGTCCCGTCGATGTGAACGGCGTCGACAAGCTCGCGGGCGAGGCGTTCCACTTGCTCTATCACCGGGTCCACGGTCTCAAGACGACGGCGTTGCGGCTCACCAACACCTACGGGCCCGGCATGCGTATCCGCGATGCCCGGCAGACCTTCGTCGGTGTGTGGCTGCGCGCGGTCTTGGAGGGCCGACCCTTCGAGCTCTGGGGCGGCGAGCAGAAGCGCGACTTCACCTATGTCGAGGACGCCGCCGATGCCTTCCTGCTGGCGGCAACGATCCCCGCCACCGAAGGCGGCGTCTACAATATCGGCGGGGATGGCCCGCTCACTCTGAAAGAGCTGGCGGAAGCGCTCGTCGCGGCCAATCGCGGCGGCCAATTCGTGGTCAAGGACTTCCCGCCGGAGCGCAAAGCTATCGACATCGGTGATTATTGGGCCGACGACACAACCTTTAAGCGCATCACGGGCTGGCAACCGCGGATTGGAATCCGGGCCGGTCTGGAAAAATCTCTGGATTTCTTCCGCACGCGGCTGGTGAAGTATGTCTAAATGATCGGTAAACCGATCGGAGGAGCATGCCCGGCGAGCCGATACCGCAGTCCGATCCGCGCTCGGGGATCTTGGCACTGCGCTCGCGAATCGAGATCGCGATCATCCAGGTCCTCGAGAGCGGCACCTACATCCTGGGACGAGAGGTCCAGGGCTTCGAGCAGGAATTCTCGGCCTTTGTCGGCGTGAGCCACGGCGTCGGCGTGGCGAGCGGCACGGATGCGCTCATCCTGGCGCTGCGCGCGCTCGAGGTCGGGCCGGACGACTACGTGGTCACGGTCTCGCACACGGCGGTCGCGAGCGTGGCGGCGATCGAGCTCGCGGGCGCCAAGCCCCTGCTGGTCGACATCGAGCCGGATACCTGCACCATGTCGTCGCGTGCGCTCGCGGAGGTGTTGGCGAAGCCCCCTGGCCGCATCGCCGCGGTGATGCCGGTGCACTTGTACGGGCAGCCGGCGGACCTTGCGGCGATCGAGCCGATGACGGCGCGCGCGGGCGCCACACTGGTCGAGGATGCCGCGCAATGCCACGGCGGGCTCTCAGGGGCGCGTACTGTGGGCAGCATCGGGAAGGTCGCGGCCTTCAGCTTCTATCCCACGAAGAACCTCGGTGCGATCGGCGATGGCGGCATGGTCGTGACCAGCGACGACGGTCTCGCCGAGCGCCTGCGTACGCTGCGCCAATACGGCTGGCGCAGCCGCTATGTCAGCGACATCACCGGCGTGAACTCCCGGCTCGACGAGATCCAGGCCGCGGTCCTGCGCGTGCGCCTCAC
>DATFRA010000181.1:0-3612 GCA_035263705.1 Allostellaceae bacterium | reverse complement strand
TGGGTCGGAAAGCGAACAGAGGAGCGATGCCGAGGAATCGAAGGGCTCTGAACGACGATCAACTTCTTCCGGTCGGAAGAAGATCTCAGAGCATGGCGGGATGTGAATCCAGCCGTCGAGGGTGCCGGCACGACCGTTGCGGAAGGCTTCGAGTTGGGCCGTTATGTCTTCGGCGGCCTTCTCATGAAGCGGCGTTGAGATGACCATTGCTGTATTCGCCGCCTTTGCTGTGATCGCCGACGGAATCAGGGCGACGCGTTCGCGTCGGCGGGAAATTTGCCCGCGCGAAGCGCTTTCAGGAATGTCCCGTAATCTTTCTCGTTCTGATCCGCGTATGCCGTCGCGAATGTCTCGATTGCCTCGTCAAATCGGCCGCTCTTCCCGAGGTATCCCGCAAGTTTCGCGGGGTCACCGGTCCGCGCATGGGCACGCGCCAGCGCCCAGCCGCAGATCCGGATGTATTCGTTCCAGTCGTCCGTCGGCAGGGCCACGACGTCCACTTTCATCTTCATGTCGCGCAGCTGGCGGAAATAATAGTCGTGGCCTTCGTCGTCGCGCGTCCAACCGAGAAATACATCGCTGGCCGCCTGCAGCATCCGCTGCCCGACCACGACGCGCTGGCCGTGGTTGTCATACCGGCTCTTCCCCGCATACGGCTCGAGCACCGAAGCGTGCGCCTCCTTGATTTGAAGGAAAAACGGATCGCGCTCCCCCGCCAACAAGAGAATCGCGCCGCACCGCGTCCCAACGCTTCCCACGCCCACCACGACTCGCGCCATGTCTTCGATGTGGTAGCGGTCCAGAACCACCCGGCGCTCTTCAGGCAGCGTTCGCCGATAACGAAGGAACATGCCTCGTACGAATCGTTGGCGGGTCGCGAACTGTTTGGGATGATACGCACCGGGCGGATGGTCCAGAATTCTCCAGCGGCCTCTCTCGAATTCCGCAATGTGGGGGAAGATGTGCTCGGGCGTGCCCTTCCGTGCCTTCCGCTCGATTTTTTCCCAGCGCTTTTTCTCGGCCTTGTCCTGGGCTTCTTCGATCAGCACTTCCGCGTCGAGGTAGGAATACCAGACCTCCAGCGCAGGCATCTGCGCATACTCGCGCATACGCTTGCGGTAGCTCTTCGCCACGATCCGCGCGGCATCACGGCAATCGCGTTCCCGGTCACCCGATTCCCTGCGCGCGATCACCAGGCTCGCCGCCAATCGCTTCACGTCCCACTCCCACGGAGCGGGCAATGTCTCGTCGAAATCGTTGATATCGAAGACGAGGCGCCGCTCTGGAGAAGCGTAGCCACCGAAATTCGAGACGTGGCAGTCGCCGCAGGCTTGCACGCGGAGGCCCGTCGTGTCCGCCCCGGCCAAGTCCCCCGCCATGATCGCCGCGGCACCTCGATAAAAACTAAACGGCGACGCTTTCATTCTTCCGTAGCGTATCGGCAGTAGCTCCGGCAGTCGCCCCTTTTCCGAGGCCTTCAAGAGGTCAATTGGATTCGGTCGATTCGCGGCCGGGGTCCAATTCGCCTGCGAGCTACGTGGGCACTTTTCGCGCAGCGCTGTCCCGGTCGCCATCCGTTCCGCGAGCGTCGCGGGGGGCGCTTCTCTTCCGTTCGAATCGATTAGATTGCGTCGAATTGTCTGGCGTGTTTTTCCTGGCATAGCTGCTCCACTGCTTCAATGCGCGGTTGTGATGCGTTTCAGGTGGAGTCCAAACTCGCCTTTCAATTCCTGGTGATCTCGTTCGATTCGCCAGCGCAAATGCGGCAGCCTGGTATGGCGCCCTCGATGCGCCCGAAAGTGTTTAGGACACAGTAGTGTCAGAATGCGATCTTTAGCCCACTCCGAGGTACGCGCGCTGCACGTGCTCGCTGGCCGCCACCTCGGCCGACGGCCCCTCCAGCACCACGCGTCCCTGCTCCATGACGTACACGACGTGGGCGAGCGTGAAGGCCAGGCGCGCGTTCTGCTCGATGAGCAGGATCGTCACGCCGCGCCGGTTCACCTCGAGCAGGCGGCGGTACACCTCCTGCACGATGACGGGGGCCAGCCCTTGCGACATCTCGTCGGCTAGGATGAGCCGCGGCGCGGCCATCAGGGCGCGGCCGATGGCGAGCATCTGCTGCTCGCCGCCCGAGAGGCTCCCCGCCCGCTGGGCCTGCCGCTCGTGGAGGCGAGGGAACGCCTCGAACACGCTCTGGAGCGTGCGCGTCACCTCGCGGGCGTCCGAGCGCAGGTAGGCGCCGAGGCGCAGGTTCTCGAGCACCGTCATCTTGGCAAAGACCCGGCGGCCCTCGGGGATGTGGGCGATGCCGAGGGCGGCGACCTCGCGCTCGGCCAGCTCGTCGATGCGCGCGCCGCGGAAGCGGATGCTCCCGGCACGGATGGGCTGCAGGCCCGAGACGGCCTTGACGAGGCTCGTCTTGCCGGCCCCGTTCGGGCCGACGATGGCGGTAATCGATCCCTCGGCGACCCGCAGCGTGGCGCCGTTGACCGCGCGCGCCTTGCCGTAGGCGACCTCGATCTGCTCGACGTCGAGCATCGCCGTCGCCGCCGCGCTCACCCCAGCTCCGCCACGCCGAGATAGGCGTCGACCACGCGCTGGTCGGCGGTGAGCTGGCCGGGTGGGCCGTCGTAGATCTTCTGGCCGAAGTGCAGCACCACCGCGCGGTCGCAGTAGCGGCTCACGATCCGCATGTTGTGCTCGACGAGCACGATGGTGCAACGGCGGCGGATCACCGTGGACACGAGGTCCATCATGCGCGTCGACTCCTCGTGGGCGAGGCCGGCGGCCGGCTCGTCGAGGAGCAGCACCGTCGGGTCGGTGGCCAGCGCCACCGCCACCGTGAGGAGCTTCTGGATGCCCAGGGGCTGCTCGCCGGCGATGTCGTCGCGGTGGTTCGCGATGCCGAGGGCGCCGAGCAGCCCCTCGGCGCGCTCCTCGAGCTGGCGCTGCTCGCGGCGGTAGGCGGGCGTGCCGACCAGCCCGGCGAGGAAGCGGCCCGGGATGTGGCGGTGTAGCCCCTGCAGCACGTTGTCCAGCGCGGAGAGCTCAGTGAACAGCGTCACCTGCTGGAAGGTGCGGGCGATGCCGTGGCGGGCGCGGTCATGGCTCGACAGGTCGGTCACGTCGCGCCCGCCCAGCAGCACCTTGCCCCGCGTGGGGGGGAACGCTCCCGCGACGATGTTGAACAGCGTGCTCTTGCCCGCGCCGTTGGGCCCGACGAGGCCGACCAGCTCGCCCTCGCCGACGGTGAAGGTGACCTGGTCGAGCGCGGTGAGCCCGCCGAACTGCTTGGTGATGCCGTGCACCTCGAGGACGGCGGTCATCGCGAGCCCCTCATCGCTCGACAGCAGTGACGGGCGCCTTGGCGAGGCGCACCCGCCGCGCCGCCCACGCCTCGCGCATGCGGGGCAGCTGGATCAGCCCGCCGGGCAGAGCCAGGATCACCACCAGCAGCACCAGCGCGTAGACGAGGCTCTTGTAGTAGCCGGCGGCGAAGAGCTGCTCGCCCAGCGCGGTGAGCAGCACCGAGCCGGCCAGCGGCCCCCAGAAGCTCCCCAGCCCGCCGACCATGTTGAAGATCACGAGGTCGGTGGAGAAGAAGAACGT
>DATFRA010000180.1:0-28184 GCA_035263705.1 Allostellaceae bacterium | reverse complement strand
CGAAGGGCAGACCAACGCGGTGGCGGAGTCCAACAAGATGCGCCAGCAACTCAACGCGCTGGCCTCGCGCACGGCGGCGCTCGCGCAGAAGGGCGACCCCGACGCCAAGGCGATCATCGATGCCTACGCCAAGCGCGGCCTGACCTTCGTAACGCCCCAGGCGCCCGGCACCGCGCCGGCGCCCGCCGCCAAGCCCTGACGCGCTCACTTCTCCACTCTCGCTCTCTATGAATCCTTTCCGCCCCTCATCTCATGGGGCGGAGAGGCGAGGTGAGAGTAGGGTCGTGCCGTCTAAATGACGAAGACCGCACTTGATACCATTCAAGCGGGACACCCGCTTTATCTGATCAATTGAGATCCGAGGTGGGCGATGGGCGGAAGAGGGATCGTCTTTTTCGCGTCCGGCAAGCGGTACATCGATGAGGCTGGGCGCGCAGTCGCGCGCTCGCAGCAATTCAACGCCGTGCCGCACATGATCTTTTGCTCCGAGCCGCCCAAAAGGCAGACGGGCGCGCTGATCGAGATCTTCAAGCCTTCGAAGAATGTGTGGCAGGACCGGATCGATTGCCTGCGGAGCTCGCCATTCGACGAGACGATATATCTGGACGTCGACTGCGCGGTTCTCGAGCCGATCGTCGAGCTCTTCGACCTCTTAAGCGTCTACGAGATCGCTGCCGCTCACGCGCCAGGCTACCGGGGTAAGCCCGATCTCGACGTGCCGGCGGCCTTCTTCGAGCTCAATTGCGGCGTCCTGGTCTACCGCCGATCCGACAGGACGGTCGGATTGTTCGACATGTGGCGCTCGCTCTACCGAGCCTGGTATCGAGAGCGTCCCTTTCATGAGTCCGACTGGGGCGACCAGCCAGCCTTCCGCCATGCGGTCTGGAAGTCGAAAATCCCCATCTACGTCCTGGGGCCGGAATATAATTGGCGGCCGGTCTTCCCGAGTTTTCTGGTCGAGAGGCCCAAGATCTTACACGGCTATCATGACGATCCCGAAGCCATCGCGCGGATCGCCAACGAACATGTCGGCGTGCCTCATAGCCTCAAAGCTCTGATTCCAAACCGCACGGAGCTCTCGGGGACGGCCGGGGAAATCGATTAGACTGGACTGAATTCTTCGGCGCTCAGCTCGCCTCGAGCCCGAGGGCCGCTGCGATCGCTCTCTTCAATGCGTCGCGCTGGATCTTGCCGCTCGCGGTGCGTGGGATGGCCGGCAATACGACGACGTGGAAGACGCCCAGTTGCTGGAAGCGGAAGGCCTGGGTGACGCGGGCGAGGAGCTCCTTCGGATCTTGCCGCACGTTCGCCACGGCGACATAGACCTCCTCGATCCTTTCCCGATTGGCGAAGGTGCAGATTCCGACGTCACCAACCGCCGCGTAGCGCATCACGACCGCCTCGAGATCGCTCGGCGCCAGCTTGGAGCCGCTGATGTTGAGAATCTCGTCGCCGCGTCCGATGACCTTGAGCCGCCGCGGCCCGTCGAGGATCGCCACGTCGCCCGGATAGAACCAGCCGTCCTTGAACATCCGGCGCGTCGTCTCGGGATCGTCGAGATAGCCCTCGACCGCGGACTCGCTCCTGATCCTGAGCCGGCCTGGCTGGCCCATCGGGACGGGCTGGGCGGCCTCGTCGACCGCCTCCACTTCGATGCCCGGCCACACGACGGCGAAATCGTCTTGCAGCGTTGCGTGCCTGTAAGCGATGCCGCCCACCTCGTTGCAGCCGAAAAAATCGATGACCTCGGTGGCGAGATGCTGCAGCGCGCGGCCGCTCAACTCATCAGACATCGCCGATCCGAAGGTGGCTATGCTGAGATTGGCGGGCTTGACGAAATCGGGCGGGAGGTCGTCGAGGATCTGCTTCAGTGCCAGCGGGTGCAAGGTGAGGTGCGTGATCCCATGCATCATGATCGCCCGCGCGGCGCCGGCGCCGCCTTGGAACCGTTCCACGACCACGGTGCCGCCCGACCTGACGCAGATGGTGGCGCACCGGTATACGGTATTGACCGTGAATGGCATGGTGAGCAGATAGCGGGAGGTCCGCGCGAATGGGAACGGTTTGTGCGGACTTGCGATACGGGTCTCATACATCTGCCGCGTCACCACGAACCGCTTCGGCCGTCCGGTAGTGCCCGAGCTGCGCAGGACGCGGATCGGATCACCCGGCGCGCCCTCGATCCGGGGCGCGCTCTCCTCGGGGCCGCGCGCCAGCGCATCTTGCAGCCATGACTGGGTAATCGTTGCGTGCCGCTTCGCGCCATCGGTGGGGAAATGCGCCTCGGACAGCACGAGGTCGGCGCCTGCCAGGAGCTCCCGGCATTCCCGCGGACCCTCCCCGCTGTGATAGGACGCCGTCGCCACATCGAGCCGCTCCAGTGCCAGGAGCAGCAGCCAATGAATATGGAAGTCCTCGCAACCGACCGTGACGGTGACACCGCGCGGCAAACCGAATTCGCTGAGCGCCGCGGTGAATCTGCCGATGTCGCGATCGAATTCGGCGTAGGAAATCGCGTGCCCGTTGTTGACGACTGCGGCGGCGTCCGGCCGCTCGGCCGCGTGGAGCGCAATATAGTCGGCGGTGATCATGCAGCCGGCATCTCCATCATATGGTTATGCCAGGAACGCGCGCACTAGATTCTCGTTGAAGCGCTTGAAGCGCTCGTTCTCGATGCCCGGTTTGCCGAGCCCCCAGGACCACCGGACGGTGCCGCTGCTGAACACCTTGGCGCCGGCGGCGGATTCGAAGAAGACCGCCTCCGCCCGCCGCGGCTTGCCCACGTCGTTGATCGGCGCGCCACGGAACAGCACCTTGATGCGGTCCCGCGGCAGCTCGGCGATCCGGGAGCGCCCCGCCCGCCAGAGCCGGTGGCCGTCTCCCTCGGGGTCGCGGTTGTCCCACTCGTATCCCACGATGTCGGCGATCCGGTCGCCGGTTCGGTATCCAGTGCCCTCGAAAAACGGCATATCGGTGCTCACGACGGCGTAGGAAAACGTTGGTTTTTGGTCAGCGTCGAACGGGAACCATCCGTCGTAACCGATGCCCATCAGCATGGTTTCCGGGCGCCGGGCCCCGTCTCGAAACCGGGCGCTGACCAGCAGCCGCGGATCGGCGTCGATGGCGCGCCATGCGATCGGGTCGATCAGGCTCTTGTAAGTCACCATCTGGCGGCCGCGGTCCTCGCCTTTCGGTGGACGATCCACGTCGGCGTAGCGCATCTGCCAATATGCGGTATTCGCGCCGTAAAAGATCGTGTTGCGGCCTGCTTGAAAGATTCTGCGCTCGAAGGCGTCGAACTCCTCCTTGCTCCAATACTCATCGTGCGCGCTACAAGCGACGAGCGGATAGCGCCTGATCAAGGAAGCGTCGAGATGTGCGTCGAAATTGGTAGCGTAATCGATGGAAATCCCGAGCCGCTCGCCAAGGGCCTCCAGCCATCGGACCAAATAGACATCGTATTGGAAGAAGGCGGGCGGCGTCGGCCGATCGAAGGAGACGATCGTGCCGCGGTACTCGATGTCGTCTTCGACGGGCTTATCGGGATAGAGGCTGTAACCGCCCCAGGAGTTGTAGGCTTGGTAGGTGTTCGTGCCGAGCTTCAACAGCACTTTGCCGTCTTGCTTGGGGTTGCGCACGACGATCTGAACCAACTGTGGTTCGCGCACTCCCGTGCGCGCGTGGACGAAGTCACCGGAGTAATAACCTGGTGGCCAAGTGCTCGTATCGATGCTCTCGATCGTGGTGTCCCAGTTCGCGCCGGTGGCCGGAGCGGACAGCGACACCGGCTGATGATGCGCCGTAACGAGTGCGCTCGCCCAGATGCGCTTCTGCCCATCGGGATGATTTCCGATGCGAAAGAACTCAATGCGACCCGAGCGCTTCACGATACCGGGCCCGGTCGATAATCTTAGATCGAAGCGCTCTCCGGGCACGACGCTGTGCTTATCGGCGTAACCCCAGACGTGCTGCTCGTCGAGGGATCTGCGCCAGATCTTCTGTTTGCGGTCGTCAACCGGCGCCGCTGATGCCGGCACGAGGGCGGCGGAGGCACCGAGGAAACCGAGCAGGCTGCGACGTCCGACGCGCGGCCACCACCCTCGCGTGTCCGGCGACCGCGGACGCTTCATGGGTCAGTCGCCGGTGGCCTCGGGCGCCGAGTATGCCACCGGTGCCGATTTGGACGCTCGGGCAGCGGGTACCAGCCATGCCGGAACCGTGCCGGTCACGCCTTCATGGCCTGCGAGGCACCATGCCCTGGCATATGCCTCGAGCGCATCAGTTGCGCGTCGCCGAAACACGGGCCAGCTAATTCCGATCGCGGCGACAAAGTCCTGCCACGACGCCCGGACGCCGACAAATGCGATCAATCCGTAGAGCAGGAACCCGCCGTTCACAAGCGAGAAGGCGGCGCGGACGTAATGCGCCGAGGCAGCGTCGACAGAGCACTCCAAGACCGTGTAGCCGAGGATACTCCACTGTGCGAGCACATGGACGAACGGCATCGCGGTTCGGCCTTCGATCTTCGGAGTCCTTCCGAAGGCGGCCTTTCGTCCCGTACATGCCTGGCGGATGGAGGAGAGCACCCCGGCGAGGTTTACCGGCAATAGGATGTAATTGAGCGAGTAGGCGCGGAGGAGATCTGACCAGCGATAACCACAATGCTTCAGATCTCGACCATACAGGTAGTAGTAGGGGGCGGCGGTGATCGGCAACCAAGCGATCGTCAGGCTGTCACTGAACGGGTAGAACAACAACGCCAGCAAACCAAGGCTGACGAGTGTGGGCATGCCGAGATAATAGCTTCGCATCAGGAATTCACCCGCCCGCCGAACCGTCCACCGTTGGTCGCGGTGGTGGCGCACTAGGTCGGGCATGACGAGCAGGCCGCCATTCGCCCACCGGCGCCGTTGAATGATCAGCGCGCCGAAATCGGCGGGCGTCGCGCTGAACGAAAGCCGCTCTGGATAGTTGTAGAGTTCCCATCCCGCGCGGATGAGATCGATCGTCGCTCCGGTATCCTCGATCACCGTGCGATCGCGGATGAACACCGGGATCTCGTGACCGCGCTCCTTTCTCGTCGTCCGGATGTCCCGCAATGCACGCAGGCGAACGAGCGCATTCGCACCGACCCAATAGGTGGCGCCGAACCGCGTGAGCCCCTGGTGCAGATTGTACTGGATGTCGGTCGTCGCCCCAGCGATCCGCTCGACCTTGCTTGAAGGCCCCGGCACCGCGGAGTAGGGCGTCTGCACGATCGCCAGGCGTGGATCCGCCGCCATGATGCTGGCGAGCTTCAACATATAGTCGGTGAGTATCAGGCTGTCGGCGTCGAGAGTCAGGATGAAATCAGCGGCGGGGGTCGCGAGAGTGGCCGCCGACGGCTCGCATGCCTCGAGACGGAGCACGCCACCGTGGCTCTCGGTGCTGCGCCAGCTACCGCCGAGGAGGCCAATGTAGCTGTTCAGGTTCATCGCCTTGTTAGACGCGTGCGAGAGATTCTCGTAGCGCTTGCGCTCGAAGCTGCCGACTTCCACCTGGAACAGAGTTGCGAGCCGCCGCTGATGGCGTCGAATCGCCACCGCATCGGGCTCACCCCCCCGTAGACGATCCGCTCGCTGACGGTGCGCCAGGGCAGGCGCGACGAATATCCTGTCGACGAACACGCGATCCGTGTGTGCAAACGCCGAGGGGCCGCTCTCGAATTGACGAGCTTGCGCATCCAGCCATGCCGCCGCCTCTTCGTAGAGGTCGGCGACACCATAGAGCTCTCCACGCGCATCGATCCGACCGGCGCGGCGCTCCTCGGCCAACACCGAGAGCGCAATCTTGATGCGGTGAGCCTGGCCGGCCAGCAGCCCGTTGATCGTGGTCACGAGCCGTCGTGACGCTTCGAGCGCGTCGATCTCGGCGGCGCTGCCGCGCGGTGGATCGTCGATCAGCACGATCACCCGACGCTCGGGGTACTCCGCCAGCGCCGCAGACAGGATGGTCTGATGAAGCACGTGGCGCTCTTCCCGGTAGGAGGGAATGAGAACGCAAATCTTGGGGGCGTCACGGTCGTAAATCGATTCCAGCTGGTCGCGCGTGAGCAGCCTATGCGCGCCTAGGCGTCGCCAAAAGGCAAGCCGGCACGATTGGTGAACGAGGTTGCCATAGAGCAGTGAGACGACGATGAGAATGAAAACGCAGAGCTCTATTTCCCGTTGGATCGACTGGTCGGGCTCGAGCAACAGCGCGGCGTAATAAAAGAGCGCCATCCCCGTGGAGCCCAGGGTGATGGCGATCCCCCACATGGTCAAAGTGCGCTCCAACCGATGACTGATCGCGTGACCTGGCATTCGGGCTGCAACTATTCGGTAGTACAATGACTTACTATATGCTGCGGCAAGTTGAATGACCAGAGCGCCGGTAGCGCCGGCGGTTGCAGGAATCGGCGGATCGTGGGGCTGGGCCGGCGGCGGGTTGCCGGCGAAGCGTCCGACCTCGACGGCGGTGAGCGGACCCGGGCGGCCCCGCGCCGGTATCGCGGGGCCCTGCCATGGTCGTCACCTTATGAAACGTCGATCAGCGACGGCGGCACCGCACCACGCATCAGGGCCTTGCGGGCCTTCCACGCGAGGCTCGGCTCGAGCGCCTCCAGGAACTGCACGTCGCCGCCCGCCAGCAGCGCGATCGGGATGCCGTCGCGATAGAGCAGCCGGTTGGTGGTGAGTGCCGCGAGCTTCGGTCCCGGCGTCAGGATGCCCGCGAGGTTTAGTGGATCGGCGCCGGAGAGCGAGACCCACGCGTCGGACGAGGGCTTGCGGCGCGCATCGCGAAGCGCGCCAACCGCATCGGGAAGCGCATACTGCTCGCCTGTGAAGCCCGCGACGAAGCGGCCGCCGCGGATCTCGCCGCGCGCCTCGAGCCGGCGGTAGACGCGCAGCAGGTCGCGCCAGGGCGGCAGCCAATCCGCCTCGCGCTCGATAAGCCGCCAGAACACGACGCCGTAGCGCCGCAGCAGCGTGCGCGCGAGATGCTCAACCGGATCTGTCTGGCTGTTCGATGACGAGCTCGCGGGCCGCGCGCGGCGGGCGAGGGCCCAGCGGCCGGCATCCTCCATGCCGAACACCGAGACGCGCCGCCGGCGGCGCTTCTCCGCAGGCACCAGCAGCGCCCGCAGGCCCGCGAAACTGTCGGAGTTGACGATGCCGAGCGCCACCAGCTCCGCCAGCGCTGCCTCGACCTGGGGGCGCAGCAGGCTTGTGCCGTCCGCGAGCTCGTCGAAGAAGGAGGCACCGTGTTCTCGGATGAAGTCGGCCACGGCCTGGGCGGGCGCGCTTGGCCGCGGCGGATCGCTCGCGTTGGAGAGTGCGGCCCAGAGCGGGCCGTGGCGGCGCGGCAACAGCGTGATCGGCGTCGAGCGCACCGGAGCGACGGCGCGGTCGCCATTCGGTTTGGACGTACGCGGCCTGAGCCGCGCCCAGGCGATGCGCCCGGCAAGGCATTGCTCGTCGAGCGAGGCGGGGTCGTAGCCTTTGAGGCGGGCCGGCAGGATCTCGGTCTCCCAGGCGCCGGCCGGCGCCTCGAAGCCCTCGAGCTGGCTCACGACCACCTCGAGAGCGTCGGGCCCCGCCATCTGCGCATCCGCGGCGACCCGCTGCCAGGCGAACAGGAAGCGCAGGAAATCGCGCGCTGCCACCGGCTCTATCTCGGCGCGGAGGCGCTTCACGGTGTAGCGATGGATGCGCGCCAAGAGCCGGCGCTCGCACCATTCGTCCGCGGGCGCGCCCGGCGTGAAGCGGCCGCGCAGCACCGACCCCTCGGTCTCGAAGCCCATCAGCGCCACACGGATCTCGTCAGGCCCGAGCCCGAGCGGCGTCGCGATCATCTCGGGCGTCACCGGACCCTGGCCGTCCAAGCGGCCACGCAGGATCTCGGTCAGTGCCTCCTCTCGCGACCAGCTCCGCTGAGCTTGGTTTTCGGGAGCGGCGATCTCGGGACGAAGCTTGGCCTCCGGCCAGAGGGCGCGGAACTCCGGCAGGCGCTCGGCGGTGATCCAGAGCGTCGATCCCGGAGCGACCAGCTGCGCCGCGCGCTTCTGCTGGGCGAGATCGGCGAGCCACTCCGGCCAACGGGAGTCCGCCGCCGCCTCGTCGTCGCTCAGGAACCCGAGCCAGACCAGCGCGTCGTGCAGCTCGTCGGCATTGGCGGCTTCGGGCCAGGCCTCGGCGCGCACGCGGGCGATCGCCTCGGCGTCGAGCCGGCCCAGGTCGCTCGCGGTCTCCGGCGCGAGCCAGCGGCGGCCGAGCACCGCCTGGGTCCGGCGCTCCTCCAGCGGCGCGTCGTCGAGGAAGGCATAGGGCCGCGCCGACAGGACCTCGAGCGCGAGCGGCGAAGGCTGGGTCAAGTCGCAGCTGTGGACGCGGATTGCCCCGGACTCGAGGCCCCTCAGCAGTCCTAGGAACCCCTCGACGTCCATCGCCTCGGTGAGGCAATCCGTGATGGTCTGGTCGATCAGGGGATGGTCGGGGATCTCGCGCTCGCCGACCAGGTTCTCGGCACAGGCGATCTGGTCGGGGAAAATCGATGCAATCAGGTCCTCCGCATTCATGCGCGCGAGCTGCGCCGGCACCTTCTTGCCGCCGCGGAAGCGCGGCAACGCCAGCGACACGCCGGCGACCCAGCGCCAGCGGGTGGCGAACATGGGCGCATCGAGCAGCGCCTTGACCAGCACGTCGCGGGCGCTCGCGGAATTGAGGTAGCGCGGCACCTCCTCGAGCGCAAAGCTGTGCGCGGTGGTCAGCGACAGCACGATGTTGTCCTCGGTCGCCGCCGCCTGGAGCTCGAAATTGAACTTGCGGCAGAAGCGCTTGCGGAGCGCCAGGCCCCAGGCTCGGTTGATCCGGCTGCCGAAGGGCGAGTGGATCACCAGCTGCATGCCGCCGGCCTCGTCGAAGAACCGCTCGAGCACGATCGTGTCGTGGGTCGGGAGCACGCCGAGCGCGGCGCGAGCCGAGGCGAGATACTCGACGATCTGGCGCGCCGCAGGCTCGGCGATGCCGATCTCGTCGGTGAGCCAGCGCAGCGTGTCGCCCTCGGGCTCCGCAGCGAGACGCGTGGCGGCCTCCGTGCGCAGGCGCGACACCGAGACCGAGAGCTCGTCGCTGCGGCCCGGCGCCTCGCCAAGCCAGAACGGGATGGTGGGCGAGAGGCCGGCGGCGTCAGCCACGCGCACGGTGCTGCGCTCGACGCGGATGATCCGATAGGCGCCGTTGCCGAGCTGGAAGATGTCGCCCGCCATGCTCTCGACCGCCCAATCCTCGTTCACGCTGCCGATGATCTGGTTCTCGGGCTCCAACAGCACCTGGTAGTCTGCGGTGTCCGGGATGGTGCCGCCGGAGGTGAGGGCGGTGAGGCGCGCGCCACGCCGGCCGCGCACCCTGTGGTTGACACCGTCGTGATGGACGAGCGCGCCGCGCCGGCCCACGCGGGTGCTGAACCCGTCCGCCAGCATGGCGAGGACTTCATCGAAATCCTCGCGCGCGAGCGAGCGGAAGGACCAGGCACGGCGCATCAGCGCGAGGAGCGCATCCTCGCTCCATTCCTGTGCCGCGGTCTCCGCGACGATCTGCTGAGCGAGGACGTCGAGCGGCCGATCGGGGATCGCGAGCCGGTCGAGCTCGCCGCGGCGGACGCCGTCCAGCAGGGCCGCACATTCCACGAGCTCGTCGCGCGAGAGCGGGAACAGGTGGCCCTTGGGCGTGCCGTCGACCGCGTGGCCGGAGCGCCCGACCCGCTGCAGGAAGCTCGCGATAGAGCGCGGCGAGCCGAGCTGGCAGACCAGATCGACCTCGCCGATGTCAATGCCGAGCTCGAGCGAGGCGGTCGCCACCAACGCCCGCAACGCACCGCGCTTTAGCCGCTGCTCCGCGTCAAGCCGCCGCTCCTTGGCGAGGCTGCCGTGATGGGCCGTGACCTGGTCGGCGATGCCTCTCGCGGCGAGCCGCTCCGAGATCTGTCGCGTGACCCGCTCCGACATGCGGCGGGTGTTGACGAATATCAGCGTCGTCCGGTGCGCCTCGATCAGCTCGACGAGGCGGTCGTAGACCTGCTCCCAGACCTCGCTCGACATAACCGATTCCAGGGGCGACAGCGGCACCTCGAGGGCGAGATCGCGGGCCCGCCGGTGGCCGCTGTCGACGATGGTGCAGGATGCGGCGGGCTTTCCCTCGGCGTTGGCGCCGACCAGGAAATTCGCCACGGTCTCGATCGGCTTCTGGGTCGCCGAGAGGCCGATCCGCAGGAGGCGGTTCTCGCAGAGCGCGGCTAGGCGCTCGAGCGATATCGCGAGGTGCGAACCGCGCTTATTCGGTGCGACTGCGTGGATCTCGTCGACGATCACGGTCCGCGTGGTCCGCAGCATTGCGCGGCCCGACTCGGAGCCCAGCAGGATGTAGAGCGACTCGGGGGTGGTGACGACGATGTGCGGCGGACGACGGCGCGCACGATCGCGCTCGGCCTGCGGCGTGTCGCCGGTACGCACCCAGGTGCGGATCTCCACCTCGGGCAGGCCCTGCTCGCGCAGGCATTTGCCGATACCCGCGAGCGGCACCTGCAGATTGCGCTCGATGTCGTTCGAGAGGGCCTTCAGCGGCGAGACGTAAACGATCTGCGTCTCATCCTCGAGCTCCCCGGCGAGGCCTCGGCGCACCAGCCCATCGATCGCCGCCAGGAAGGCAGCCAGCGTCTTGCCAGACCCCGTGGGCGCCGAAATCAGGACATGGCGTCCCGCCAGGATTGCCGGCCATGCCTCTGCTTGGGCCGCCGTAGGCGCCCTGAAGCTGCGCTCGAACCAAGCGGCGACGGCGGGGTGAAACAAGGAGGCAAGGTGCATCGGCAGCAGCGATCTCTCGGGAATCCCTCGACAGTCCGGCCGACCCCGCACGGGGCGGTCTCGGCACCTAATAAGGAGTCGTGTGCCTGATAAGATCAAGTCCGGCGATCGGCACCGCAGCCATGCCGCCGGGTCCTTTACCAACTGTTCGGCGTGGCGGGTCACGGTTGTCGCGATAGGGCAAAGGAGCCTCCTCGCCGCGTCTCAGTCGTCGCGGTGCCACTTCACGCGGACGAAATACCCGGCCTCGTCGAAATGCTCATCGAGCTCGCCGCGGAACGCCCGCTTGATCGCCTTGCCGATCCGGACGGGGAGGTGGATGTCCGTCGTCTTGATGACGAGACCGTTAGGGTTCTGCTCGATGTCGATGATCCGGTTGAGCGGATGGTCCTGCTTCTCGGCGGCCTCCAGGTGAAGTGCGACGCGCTTGAGCTCGTCGCTGTTGGCCGCAACCGACGATCCCGTGAGCGTCAATACCCCCGCGGGATATTTGTCGTTGATGCGGTGGCAGGCTTGGCAGAGCACGGCACGGGCCCCGCTGGGCTGCGGACCCCAGTGCCAGCGGCCCGCGTGGTAGACAGCGCCGCATTGCCGGCAATAGCTCGGTTCCGGCAATTTCTGGACTCGCTTGTAGGGGTCGAGGATTCCGTCGTATTGGACGCGGCCCATGCGCCGCCGGCCCTCCGGGGGCCTGGGGATGGGGTTCTCATTGCGTTTCATGGCGCTCTCCGTCACCGACGATTGCCGTAGGTAGACGCGGCTCAGGACATCCACGCGTTGATATGGGTCAAGCCCCGGGTGCCGGCTACGCCCTATAGGTTAAACTGTTGGTGGAGCAACGGAATTTCGATCCGCGAGGGCGGAAGCTTGCGCGCAAAGGTCGCCATCGCCTTGCCCTCGCCGTGCACTAGGAAGGTGGTTTGCACGCCTTTGATCGCGGCGTGCCAGGCCAGGAGCTCGGCCTGATCGGCATGCGCCGAGAAGCCCCCGATGGTGCAGATCCCGGCGCGGACAGGAATTTGCTCGCCGAGCACCTGGACTCGCTTGGCGCCGTCGATGATCTGGCGAGCGAGCGTGCCCTTGGCGGCGAAGCCCACGAATATGACCTCCGACTCGGGGCGCCAGAGGTTGTGCTTGAGGTGGTGCAGTACGCGGCCGCCCGTGGCCATGCCGTTTCCGGCCATGATCACCGCGCCGCCGTGGGTTTGATTGATCGCGACGGAGTCCGCACGCTCCCGGGTGAGATGCAAGCCCGGCACGGCGAACGGGTCCTTCCCCTCTTGAAGCAGGCTCGCGATGCAGGCTTCGGGATGCCGGCGAAAGATCTCGGTGGCGGAGATCGCCATTGGGGAATCCAGGAACACCGACATGGAGGCGGGCAAGCGCTTGGTGTCGACGCCCTCGCGCAGGTAGAAAAGGATTTCTTGCGCGCGCTCGAGCGCGAAGGTCGGGATGATCACATTGCCGCCGCGCTCGAAGGCGCCCATGATCGCCTGGTAAAGCTCGTTCACGGAGCTGTCGAGCGGCCGGTGCAGGCGATCGCCGTAAGTGGTTTCCATCACGATGGCGTCTGCGGTGGCTGGCGGGTCCGGTGCGCGCAGCAGGGGACGCCCGGCGTTTCCGAGATCGCCTGATAGCACCACGCTGCGCTGTCGGCCGCTCTCCTCCGCCTCCAGCAGGATGCTGGCGGAGCCGAGGATGTGACCGGCGTCGTGGAAGGTGGCGCGGAGTCCCGGCGCCAGCTCCAGCGTCTTTCGGTACTCCGCGGTGCGCCCGAAGTGATCGAGCGAGCCGAGCGCGTCGACCGTGCCGTAAAGCGGCTCCGCGCTCTCGTCGGCTCCACTCCGCGCGGCCGCGCGCTCGCGCCGACGCGCCTCTTCTTCCTGCAGGTGGGCGGAGTCGAGCATGACCAGGCGGGCAAGATCGCGCGAGGCCGCCGTCGTAATGACCTCGCCGAGAAACCCGCGCTTCGACAGCAGCGGGATGCGGCCGCAGTGGTCGAGATGCGCGTGGGTCAAGAGCAGGAAATCGATCGATCGCGGCTCGAACCCGAAGGCCTCTGCGTTCTCCTCGTGGAGCTCTCGGCTGCCCTGGAAAAGCCCGCAATCGACGAGGACGCGGCGACCGGCGGCCTCCACCAGATGACAAGAGCCGGTTACGTCGCCGGCGGCGCCATGAAATGAGATCTTCATGGTCGCGACCCGGCGATGTTCGGGAGGAGCGGCCGCCCTGCAGCCTCGTACCAGTGCAGGATGCCGCACCAGATCTCCTCGGCGGTCTCCGCGAACCAGAAGAGCTCGCGATCCTCGGGGTCGATCGTGCCCTGCTCGACCAGGAAGTCGAGGTCGAGCACCTTTCGCCAATAGGCCTCGCCCACCAACACAATCGGCACGGGCACCATCTTGCGGGTCTGCACCAGCGTCAGCACTTCGAAGATCTCGTCCAAGGTGCCGAACCCGCCGGGGAATGCCACGAGCGCCCGCGCGCGCAGCAGGAAGTGAAGCTTGCGGTTGGCGAAATAGTGAAAGCGGAAGGAGAGATCGGGCGAGGCGTAGGGGTTCGGGTATTGCTCGTGCGGCAACGTGATGTTGAGGCCGATGCTGTCGGCGCCGGCGTCGTAGGCGCCGCGATTCGCGGCCTCCATGATGCCGGGACCACCGCCGGTCATCACGACGATGCGCCGCCGGCGTCCGTCATTTCCCGCCGTCCCCACGATACGCCCGAACTCGCGCGCGATCTCGTAGTAGCGGCTGTGCGCCGCGATCCGACGCGCGACTTCGAGACAGCGGCGGAACTCCGCATTGTCCGGATCCGCCGCGAGCGCGCTCGCGGCGGCATCCGCGGATCGCCGTGCGGCCGCAGGCTCGACGATCCGGGTGCTCCCGAACACCACCACCGTCTGCTCGATGCCCGCCTGCTGCAGCAGCACCTCGGGCTTGAGGTAATCGAGCTGAAGTCGGACGCCGCGCGTCTCCGGGCGTCCCAGGAAATCGGCATCGTCCGTCGCCTCGCGGTAGGCAGGGCTGTGCAGGATCGCCTGGGTGCGCTCCATCGCACCGGCATCCTCTTCACTAGGCTTGGGGCGGCACCAGGGCAAGGGTTGCCGTCGCCGCTCTGGATCCGCCGGGCGAGGAATCGCCGCGGAGTCCGCTTTTTGTTTCGCGCCAGAATCGCTCATTCGATTGCTCAATTGTCAGGGAATAGTCGGCATCAAGGTCCGTCGACACAGTGCATATGTCCTTGATCGATTTCAATTCTATCACAGGCTGGTGTGGGGAAGGTCACTCGGCGCGCGCATGCAGGTCTGGTCTGTCCTCGCCGGCGGATGCGCGCCGTGCAGATCGATGATAGCGTCACCACGGACCAGCAAGAGCATCACCAGTCTCCGGTTTGACCGGGGACATCACCATGCGCGTCGGTGCGAGCTGTTGGGCTTGCGGCGAATCGGGCGCAGGGAGGGTAAATATGAGAAAGCAGAGTTTCCGCGGCAACGTGTTCGTGGCGAACCTGCCGCAGGGGTTCACCGACGAGGACTTGGCGCAGACCTTCGACGCGTTCGGGCTCGTGATCGGCGCGCTGCTGGCGCGCGACGCCAAGACCGGCGCCACGAAAAACCACGGGCTGGTGGATATCGCGCCCCAGAAGGCGGCGGACGCCGCGATCGCGGCCATGAACGGCACGGTGATCGGCGGCAGCCAGATCGAGGTCCGCCACGCCGATCCCGCCATGTCCATCACGGTTCCGGGGCCGGCGCCGTCGCGCGCCTATGTGGAGCGCCGCGAACCGCGGCCCGCGCCACGCACGCGGGCGGTGGTGGTGGAGCATCGCTCGCTTCGTCCGCGATTCTGATCGATGCCGCCGCGCGGCGCGCTCAAGGGCGTATTTCCGGTCGCGCCGACGACCTTCGACGAGCGCGGCGGCCTCGACCTCGATAGCCAGCGGCGCTGCGTCGATTTCCTGATCGACGCCGGCTCCAACGGCATCTGCATCCTCGCGAACTACTCCGAGCAGTTCGCGCTCGCCGACGACGAGCGCGAGACGCTCATGCAGGCGATCCTGAAGCACGTGGCGGGCCGGGTGCCCGTCATCGTCACCACCACGCATTTCAGCTCCCGGATCTGCATCGCGCGCAGCCAGCGCGCCGAGGCCGCGGGTGCTGCCATGGTGATGGTGATGCCACCCTACCACGGCGCCACCATCCGTGCCGCGGAGCCCACGATTTTCGACTTCCTCCACGCGCTCTCGGATGCGATCAACATCCCCATCATGATCCAGGACGCGCCGGTGAGCGGCACGGCGCTCTCGGCCGCGTTCCTCGCACGCATGGCGCGAGAGATCGACCACGTCTCCTATTTCAAGATCGAGGTGCCCGGCGCCGCTGGCAAGCTGCGCGAGATCATCCGCCTCGGCGGCGATGCCGTGATCGGTCCCTGGGACGGCGAGGAAGCGATTACGCTCATGGCGGACCTGGACGCCGGCTCCACCGGCACCATGCCGAGCGGCGCCTCTCCCGACGCGCTTCGCCGCATCGTCGACGACTTCGCGGCCGGACGGCGCGACGCCGCCGTCGCGTGCTATGAGCGATGGTTGCCGCTGATCAACTACGAGAACCGGCAATGCGGGTTGCTCGCCTGCAAGGCGCTGATGAAGGAAGGCGGCATCATCGCCTGCGAGGCCGCGCGTCACCCGTGGCAGCCGCTCCATCCCGCGACCCGCGCGGGCCTCATCGAGATCGCGCGGCGCCTCGATCCGCTGGTGCTGCGTTGGGCGCGGTAGCGGCGTGATTGCGATCGATTGGGGTACGAGCTCGTTTCGTGCCTATCGGGTCGATGCCGGCGGACGGATCATCGATCAGCGCTCCGCCCCACGCGGCATTCTGAAGGTCGAGGCCGGCGGCTTCGCAGGCGTCCTCGGCGACGAGATCGGGGCCTGGCTGGACCAGGAGACCGGGGCCATCTTCATGAGCGGCATGATCGGGAGCCGGCAGGGCTGGAAAGAGGTGCCGTACCTGCCGTGCCCGGCCGATCTCGAGGCCGTCGCCCGGGCGAGCGTGGAGGTGGATTGGGATCGGGGGCGGCGGGTCTTCATCGTCCCCGGCATCAGTTGTCGGGATGCCCAGGGTGTGCCCGACGTGATGCGTGGCGAGGAGACACAGATCATCGGCGCGCTCGACGAGCTCGGCAAGGACGCCATGGTCTGTCTGCCGGGCACCCACAGCAAATATGTCCGTGTAGCGGATCGGCGCATCGTGAATTTCACGACGCACATGACCGGCGAGGTGTTCGGCGTGCTGTGGCGCCACAGCATCTTGGGACGACTCGGCGGCTCCGAGACGATCGACGACGATCGCGCCTTCGACGCGGGCGTCGACCGCTCCCTGGACGGGCAGGGCCTGTTGCATCACCTGTTCGGCGTGCGCAGCCGCGGCCTGTTCGGGGAGGTCCCGGCTTCGGGCCTGGCCTCCTATCTTTCGGGACTCTTGATCGGCCATGAGATTCGGGCGACCGAACCGGCGGTGCCGGTCGCGGTGATCGGCTCGGCGGACCTCTCGCGGCTCTATTGTCGGGCGTTCGCGCGCTGCGGCCTCTCAGCGCGGCCGATCGGCGGCGAGCCCGCGGTGCGCGGGCTCTGGACCATCGCGCGGTCGCTGGCGGCGGCTCCGTGATGACGCTCGCGTCCTGGCTTCAGAAATCGCCGCTGATCGCGATCCTGCGCGGCGTGCGGCCGGACGAGGTCGGCGGCATCGCGGAGGAGCTGGTTGCGGCTGGCATCGCGATCATCGAAGTGCCCTTGAACTCGCCGGAGCCGATCGAGAGCATCCGGCGCCTCGGCGCGGCGTGCGGGACGCGGGCGCTCATCGGGGCGGGCACGGTCATGCGCCGCGACGAGGTCGCCGAGATCGCCACGGCGGGCGGCGCGCTCATCGTGACACCGCATGCCGATGCCGCGGTAGTCGGGCGCGCGAAGGAGTTGGGCCTCATCGCGGTACCAGGCTTCTTCACGCCGACGGAGGCGTTTGCGATGATCGAGGCCGGCGCCGATGGTCTCAAGCTCTTCCCGGCGGAGGCGGCCTCGCCCAAGGTGCTCACCGCGATGCGCGCAGTGCTGCCGCGCGGAATACCGGTGCTGCCGGTCGGCGGCATCGATGCCACGGCCATCCAGTCCTGGCTCAAAGCGGGAGCAACCGGGTTCGGGATCGGCTCGGCGCTCTATAAGCCCGGCCTCGATCGCGCGGCGGTGGGCGCGAATGCGCGCGTTCTCGTCGATGCGCTGAAGCCGCAGAATTGACAGGGCGCTTGTCCTTGTCATCCTAAATGATGGACGCGCCTACAGAGAGGTTCGGGCATGCCCATCGTCTCGTTCACGCCGGCCCTGCAGCGGTTCCTGGCGGCGCCGTCGGCCCAGGTCGAGGCCGGCACGCTGGCCGAGGCGCTCGCCGCGGTTTTCGCCTCTCGGCCGGCGTTGCGCGGATACCTTCTGGACGACCAAGGCGCGATCCGCCGGCACATCGCGGTCTATATCAACGGCTCGCCGGCGAGGGACCGGGTCGGTCTCACCGATCCGGTCGCGTCAGACGACCACATCTACGTCTTGCAGGCGCTCACCGGCGGCTGAGGGAGGAGAACATGGCTGATCGGCTCCATGTCGCAACCCGCAAAGGCCTGTTCGAGCTTGCGCGCGGGAATGGCACCTGGGACGTCGCCGATCAGCATTTCCTCGGCGATCCAGTCTCTGCAGTGCTGGCGGATTTAGACGGCGCCGTTTATGCGGCGCTCGATCTTGGCCATTTCGGTGCCAAGCTCTGGCGTCGCGATCCCGGCCGGACCTGGAAGGAGCGCGGCGTCCCGGCATTTCCCGTCAAGCCGGAGGGCTCCGGCGACGATCCGCATCCCTGGTCGCTCGGCAAGATCTGGGTTCTCGAGACGGGCGGGGTTGCCGGCACGCTGTGGGCGGGCACGATGCCCGGTGGGCTCTTCCGCTCGGACGACGGCGGTGCATCGTGGTCGCTGAATGAGCCGTTGTGGCGCATGCCCGAACGCAAGCAGTGGCTGGGCGTCGCCGGGGGCGAGCAGCCCGGCATCAACTCCGTGCTGGTTGATCCCCGCGACCCCCGCGACATCCGCATCGGCGTTTCCACGGCCGGCGTATGGGCAACGACCGACGGCGGCGGGTCGTGGCGCATCATCAATCGGGGCATGTACGCGGAGTACATGCCGCCGGAGCGGCACGAAGAACCGATCGTTCAGGATGTGCACAGGCTCGCGCGGTGCGCCGCGCGACCGGAAGTCGTGTGGTGCCAGCACCACAACGGCGTCTTCCGCTCGGAGGACGCGGGCGCCAGCTGGCAAGAGCTCAAGGCGATCCGTCCCTCGAAGTTCGGCTTTGCTGTGGCGGCGCATCCGAGGGACCCGAACACAGCGTGGTTCGCGCCCGCGATCAAGGACGAGCGGCGAATTCCGGCCGATGGAAAGTTGGTGATCGCGAGGACCCGCGACGGCGGTCGGACCTTCGACCCGCTGACGAAGGGGCTGCCACAGCGGCATGCCTATGACCTGGTTTGGCGCCACGCCCTCGCGGTCGACGCCAGCGGCGAGCGGCTCGCGTTTGGCTCGACCACCGGCGGTCTCTGGATCTCCGAGGATGGCGGCGATTCCTGGTCCATGCCGGATGCGCGCCTGCCACCGATCGCCGCCGTACGCTTCGCCGATGCATGAGCGCGTCGCCAATCGACACGGGGCGGAGCTGCCTCAGCCGATGACCAGAGGAAATTCCTCGGCCGCCATGGGCTCGCCGGGTTTGAGGCGCTGGTCGAGGCCCGGGAAGGGAGGCGAGATCTCGCCGGGGCGGACCGCGTAGACGGCATCGTCGCCGATCCAACGCGAGGCGAAAGCGCGCCGGCGGCTGGCGGAGAGGTTGCCGGGCGCGCCGTGCACCGTCAGGAATGTGAAGGCGATGGCGTCGCCGAGCTCGACGTCCCAACTCAGGAGACGGTAGTCGGACCGGTGGGCGCTGATGTCGGGCATGTCCTCGAGGCTGTCCGACTTGTGGTCATAGGCGACGCCGCTGAACTTGCGCGGCCGGAACCACCGGCCCCAGCGGTGGGAGCCCGCCACGAACTCGACGCAGACGTCCCGCGGCACGCGGTCGAGCGGCATCCACAGGCTGACATTCTGCTTGCCGTCGACACAGTAGTAGGGCTGGTCGTGGTGCCAGGGCGTGAGCTCACGCGTGCCCGGCTCCTTCACCAGGATGTGCTCGTGGAAGATTCGGACCGAGCGCGAGCCCATCAGTTGCCGCGCGATGTCCGCCGCCGGGCTCTCGAACACGAACCGCCGGTACTCGGGGATGCGCGCCCAGTTGCAGTAGTCGCCCACGAAGCGCCCGGCGCCGCTGGCGGGCGTATAGACACGCTGATAAGGCCCCGGCTCCGCAAGGTTGCGCTCGATGCCCGCGCGCAGCGGCTCAATCCAATCGCGTAGATAGCCCTTGAGCAACACCGCGCCATCGAGCCGAAAGCTCTCGATGGTCGGCGCGGGCAAAGTGGCACCCGCCCGAAGTTCAGCCCCACCCTCAACGACCGCCATGCCCTGGACTCCCCGATTGCGAGACTTGGAGGAGTTTGGCACGCGCCGCGCGCGCCGTCATCTCACGTAACATGCCGCGCTGGCCGCGCAGGGGAAGCGGCTATGATCGCCGGCGACAACCGAGCCGATCGCCGCGCCCGCGGCTGCGAGCCCCGGATCGAGATCATCGTGACTTCGCTCTATCTCAATTTGATCCCGCTGTTCGGGATCGCGACCGCCGCCGCGTTCGGGAGCTATCCGACCGGACAACAGCTCGTCGGATGCGCCCTGGTGATCATCGGCGTGGCGCTGCTGCGGCGGCCGAAGGCCGCGGACTGAGAGTCACCCGCGAGGCGTCGCACTCCTCTCGGATTTTCCGAGAGGCCTTACGCTTCATCGCATGAGGTGCGGGGCAAGGCCCGATAGGCCGATCAGGATCAGATAGAGGGCGACGATATAATTCAGCAGGCGCGGCGCCAGGAGAATCAGTACGCCAGCGGCAAGCGCGACCAAAGGCTCCAAGGCTCGGATATTGACCATCATTGCTGGCTCCGTGCTCTCACTGGAATGGGGAACGGCCCGCGGACCCCTGCGGAGCCGTGATCTTTCTAGGACCCCCGCGCTACCCCGATCGCTTCTTGTCCTGATAGACCGCGAGGTTGCCGATGGAATTGCCGCCGTCGACGCTGAGCGTGGCGCCGGTGACGTAGCCGGCCCGCGCCGAGCACAAGTAGAGGATGGCATTGGCGACATCGGCTTGCGTGGTGCCGCGCCCGAGGGGGATCTGGCTCAGCGTCGCCTCGACGTGAGCGGGTGTCAGCGGACTCGAGGTGCTTCCGGGCGCGAAGCCCGGCTCAACGGCGTTCACGCGAATGCCGAACTCCGCCAGCTCGAGGGCGAATCCCTTGGTGAGCCGGTCGAGCGCGGTCTTGGAGATGCAATAGGGCGCCACCGTACGGCGCATCTTGCGCGCGGCGCCCGAGGAGATGTTGATGATGCTGCCGGGTTGATGCGCCGCGATCATCTGCTTGGCGAAGCCGCGCGAGATCAGGAACGGTGCCCGGAGATTGACCCCGAAGATCCGATCCCATTCCCCGGCGTCGATGTCGATCAGGAAGCCGCTGGGATAGACGCCGGCGTTGTTGACGACGATGTCCGGCGCGCCCCAAGCCGCGCCCACGCTGGCCACAAGCCCGTCGATCGAAGGGGTATCGATGAGCTCGGTCCGGTGCGTGAGCCCGCCGTTCCCGACAATCCCGAGCTGGTCCGCCAGCTCGCGGAGTGCACCCTCCTGCCGGTCGGACAGGCAGAGCCGCGCGCCCACCCTCGCGAAGGCATCGGCGATCCAGCGGCCGAGCACGCCGCAGGCGCCGGTGAGCACTACCCTGCACCCGTGAAACTCGTCGCCCCATGTTTTCGCGTCGAACGCAGCCGGTGCCGCCATGGCGTGATCCGCCTCCGACTCAGGTCCGGCCGTCCAGGAAGGTGATGGCCTCGTCGACCTGCGTCTCCATCATGGCGTAGCCGCCGAAGGTTGGGCAGCCGAAACTGCGCGCGTGGCGCATGAAGGACGTAAGCCCGGACTTCACGATGACGTCGAAGGTCAATGTCGACCCCGCCTTGCGTACCACCCTCACCAGGCCGCGGCCATCGAACATGTCACCGGTTCATTTGCCGTCGCGATCTCGCCGCATCACGTTGATGGCACCGACCTTCTCGCCCATGGGCATCAGCCGATCGACAAAAGGCAGGATCCGCGCCTTGTACGGCACGGTGACGACGAGGCCATCAAAATTCGTGAGCGCCTTGAGGCCGCGGACAGCCTCCTCGAACCGGTCCGGGAGCACATGGAGCGGAACCAGAATCACGTTCCGTCCCGCGGCCCGGAAGCGTTCGGTGTAAAGCCGGGGTGAGCCACTTGGACGATGGGATCGCCGATGATGCCGTGGAGACGCGTGGCTCCATCGACGATCGGCAGCTCGAGCACGTCACTCATGGCTCGACCAAAGGCCGTGACGACGCATGCATTCCTGGCCTACCATCGCTTTGAAACTGGGCTCCCAGTGTTGCACGGAGCCTCGGTGAGCGCGAGGTATAGCGGAGGAATGACCCGCACCCAGACCCCACGCCCGCGCGTCCTCGTGACCGGCGGCCGCCGTGGGATCGGCCGTGGCATCGCCTGGGCCTTCGCCGAGGGCGGTCACGACGTCATCATCAACGATCTCGTCGAGGATGCGGCTGCCGGTGAGACCCTCGCGGGCATCCGCGAGCGCGGCGCCAACGGTGCCTTCTTGCGAGGCGACATCGCCGACCTGGGCCAGCACGCGGGGCTGATCGAGCGCGCCTTCGCGGCGTTCGGCGGCCTCGAGGTGCTCGTCAACAACGCCGGTATCCAGGTCGCGAAGCGGCAGGACATGCTGCAGACCACGCCCGAGAGCTTCGACGCCCTGATGGCGACCAATCTGCGCGGCCCGTTCTTCCTCACCCAGGGCGTCGCGCGGCGGTGGTTGGCGGAGAAGGATCCGACGCACGCCCGCTCGATCGTCAATATCGCCTCTATCAACAGCGCCATGCCGGCGATCAATCGTGCGGAATACTGCATCAGCAAGACCGGCGTCTCCATGATGACCGAGCTCTTCGCAGTGCGGCTCGCCGAGGCGGGCATCAGCGTGTTCGAGATCCGGCCAGGGATCATCCGCACCGACATGACGGCGGACGTTCGCGACAGTTATGACAAGCTGATCGCCGATGGCATCGCGCCCGTGCGCCGCTGGGGCGAGCCCAAGGACATCGGGCGCGCCGTCGTTGCGCTGGTACGCGGCCACTTTCAGTTCAGCACCGGAACCGTCGTCCACGTCGACGGCGGGCTGCATATCCATCGCATGTAGGGAACAGCGCCGTGAGCCGCCACCGCATTGTCATCATCGGTCTCGGCATGGCCTTGAAGCCGCACATCCGCAGCCTCGAGGAGCTCACCGACCGGGTGGAGATCGCCGCCTGCTATGCGCCGAGCGTGGAGCGCCGCAAGGCCTTCGCGGCCGCACACGGCTATCCCGTAGTCGATGACCTCGACCGCGCGCTCCAGGACCGTACGATCGAGGCCGCGGTAGTCCTGACGCCGCCCCACACGCACCTGGAGCTGGTTGAGCGCTGCGCCGCCGCCGGGAAGCACGTGCTGCTGGAGAAGCCGATCGACGCAACGGTGGCGCGCGCCCGCCGCGCGGTCGAGGCCATGGAGCGCTCGGGCCGCCGGCTCGCAGTCGTCCTGCAGCATCGGTTCCGCACGGTATCCCGCCGGCTCGCCGAGCTCGTGTCCTCGGGCGAGTTCGGCCGGCTCCTCTCAGGTTCCGCCGCGGTCCGCTGGTGGCGGCCGCCCGAGTATTTCGCGCAGCCGGGACGCGGCATGAAGGCGCGCGATGGCGGTGGCGTGCTGCTGACCCAGGCGATCCACACGCTCGATCTCTTCCAGAGTCTGGCGGGCGAGATCGCTGAAGTCTGCGCTTTCGCGGCCACCTCGCCGCTGCGGCAGATCGACACCGAGGACATCGTGGGCGCGGGCGTGCGGTTTGCCGATGGCGCCATCGGCACGATCGATGCGACCACTGTGGCCTATCCCGGATTTCCCGAGCGGATCGAGCTCGCCTGCGAGAAGGCGACCGCACAGCTCAACGCCGAGACGCTCGACGTCTTCTTCAAGAACGGCCGGCACTTGCGCGAGGGCGGCCAGGCCTCCAACAGCGGCGGCGCCGATCCCATGGCCTTCTCGCACGAGGCGCACAAGGCGCTGATCACCGATTTTCTCGACGCCATTGATGGCAACCGCAACCCCGTGACGCACGGCCGCGAGGCTCTCAAGGTGCAGGTGCTGATCGAGGCGCTGCTGCGATCGACGGCGGAGGGGAGGGCGGTCAGGATCGCCTAGGGCGCTGTTCCTCTACGCGCGGAGCGGCTCCGTCCGGCCGTCCTCACGCAGATGACAGGCAACCAGCCGGCCGGGAACCGTTTCCCGCAGCTCCGGCTCTTCTTCGCGGCAGCGCGCGATGGCGAAGGGGCAGCGCGTGTGGAAGCGGCATCCCGGAGGCGGGTTCATCGGGCTCGGCACGTCACCCTCGATCACCATGCGCGTCCGCCGCACCCGCGGGTCGGGCACCGGCGCCGCCTCGATCAGCGCCTGCGAATAGGGGTGCAGAGGGTTCGCGAACATGTCCTCCTTACGCGCGATCTCGACGATGCGGCCCAGGTACATGACCGCGATGCGGTGTCCGATGTGTTCGACCACGCCGAGATCGTGGGAGATGAAGAGGTAGGTGAGCTTGAGCTCGTCCTGCAGGTTCATCAGGAGGTTCAGCACCTGCGCCTGAACGGAGACGTCGAGCGCCGAGACCGGCTCGTCCGCGATGATGAGGTCCGGGTTCACCACCAGCGCGCGGGCGATGCCGAGGCGCTGGCGCTGACCACCCGAGAACTCGAAGGGGTAACGGCGCATGGCCTCGGCGCGCAGACCCACGCGCTCCAGCACGGCTGCGACGCGGGCCTCTCGCTCCGCGGCCAGCATGGCGTCGAAATTCTCCAACGGTTCACCCACGATGGCACCGGCTGTGAGCCGCGGGTTGAGCGACGCATAGGGGTCCTGGAACACCATCTGCACGTGCCGGCGATAGGCCCGCATGGCGCCGTGACCGAGGGCGGTGATGTCGACGCCGTTCAGCACCACGCGGCCGGCGGTCGGCTCGAGGAAGCGCAGGATGAGCTTTCCGACCGTCGATTTGCCGCAGCCGGATTCGCCGACCAGGCACAGGGTCTCGCCGGCCTCGATCGAGAAGGAGACGCCGTCGACCGCTTTCACGTGCGCGACGGTCTGACGCAAGAGACCGAGCTGCACCGGGAAGTACTTTTGCAGGTGTTCCACCGCGAGGACGGGACTGGCGGTCATGCCGCAAGTACCCGGTCGACGTGCCAGCACGCGGCCCAATGGCCCGCGTCGCGCTCGACCAGGGCCGGTGCCTCGCTCCGGCAACGGTCGGTGGCGAAGCCGCAGCGCGGCGCGAACGGGCACCCGGGGATCGGCTCGCGGAGGGACGGCACGATGCCGGGGATCTCCTGCAGCCGGCGGACGGATTTCGCCACGCGTCGGCGTGGAATCGAGGCCATGAGGCCGCGGGTGTAAGGGTGCATCGGCCGGTCGAAGAGCGCGAGCACCGGCGCTTCCTCGACCTTGCGCCCCGCGTACATCACGATCACGCGCTGGCAGGTCTCGGCGACCACGCCGAGGTCGTGGGTGATCAGCATCACCGCCGCGCCAAACCGCCCCTTGAGCTCCAGCATCAATCTCAGGATCTGGGCCTGGATGGTGACGTCGAGGGCGGTGGTGGGCTCGTCCGCGATCAAGAGCTTCGGGTTGCAGCAGAGCGCCATGGCGATCATCACGCGCTGCCGCATGCCGCCGGAGAACTGGTGCGGGTAATCGCGGACGCGGCGCTCGGCGTCAGGGATGCGCACCAGGCGCAGCATCTCGACCGCGTGAGCGAGCGCACCCGACCGGCTCTTCTTCTGGTGGATCACCACGGCTTCGGCGATCTGGTCGCCGATCGTGAGCACCGGATTGAGCGAGGTCATCGGCTCCTGGAAGATCATGGCGATGCGGTTGCCGCGGATGTCGCGCATCTCCGCTTCGCTGAGCGCCAGCAGGTCCTCTCCGTCGAAGCGGATCGCGCCCGAGACGACGCGGCCGAGCTTCGCCGGCAACAGGCGCATGATCGAGAGCGCGGTGACGCTCTTGCCGCAGCCGGACTCGCCGACCACGCCGAGGGTCTCGCCGGCCTCCACGGATAGGCTCACGCCGTCGACCGCGCGCGTCACACCGTCGAGCGTGAAGAAATGCGTACGGAGGTCCTCGACGCGAAGGAGCTCGCCCGCCATATCACATCCGCCGCGCCAGGCGCGGATCCAGCCGGTCGCGCAATCCGTCGCCCATCAGGTTCACCGCCAGGACGACCAGCGCGAGGCACGTGCCGGGGAAGAAGATCGTCCAGGGCGCGCTCGCCAGGAACAAGCGGCTCCCCGCGATCATGTTGCCCCAGGTCGGAATCTCCGGCGGCACGCCCGCGCCAAGGAAGGAGAGACCGGCCTCCGTCAGAATGGCCGAGGCCATGACGTATGTGGCTTGCACGATCAGCGGCGCGATTGTGCTGGGCAGGATATGGCGCAGGATGATCTTGCGGTGCCGGCTGCCGCCGCCGATCGCGGCCTCGATGAAGGGCTGCTCGCGCGTGGTCAGCACCACCGAGCGCACGAGCCGCACCACGCGGGGAATCTCGGGTATGGAAATCGCCACGATGACGATACCGACGCTCGCCTTGTTGAGCGACACCAGGGCGATCGCCAGCAATATCGCGGGGATCGCCATCAGCCCGTCCATCAGCCGCATCACCGGCGCGTCGACCCGGCGGTAGTAACCGGCGACGAGGCCGATCGCGAGACCGAAGGCGATCGACAGGATCGCGACGGCGAGTCCCACCACGAGCGAGATGCGCGCGCCGAAGACAGTGCGCGAATAGACGTCGCGGCCGAGGTTGTCGGTACCGAACCAGTGGACCACGGAAGGGCCGCGCAGTCGCTCGGACGGATTGAGGAACTGGGGATCGCCGGCGATCAACCCCGCCACCACCGCGATCGCCGTCATCAGCGCGAGCAGGGTCGCGCCCGCGACGATCGTCGGGTTGCGGCGAGCGAACGTGCGGAATTGTCCGAGGCGGCCGGGGACTGCGCGCGGAGCCTCGGCGACGGCGGTCATCTCAATACCGGATCCGCGGATCGAGCAGCGTGTAGGAGAGGTCGACCAGGAGGTTCACCAGCACGTAGATGCCGGAGAACACCATGATGACCCCCTGGATGATCGGATAGTCGCGGCGCGCGATCGCGTCCACCACCAGGCGGCCGACGCCGGGGATATTGAAGACCGTCTCGGTGATCACCACGCCGCCGATCAGCAGCGCGACGCCGATGCCGATGACCGTGACGATCGGTACCGCCGCGTTCTTGAGCGCGTGCTTCAGCAGGAGCGGGCGAGCCGCCACGCCCTTGGCGCGCCCAGTGCGGATGTAATCCTCCGCGAGCACGTCCAGCATGGTGGCGCGCGTGATCCGCGCGATCAGCGCGACATAGGCGAGCCCGAGCGCCACCGAGGGCAGGACGAGATTGCGGAGCCACGGCGCCACGCCCTCGGCGATCGGCGTGTAGCCCTGCACCGGCAGCCATTTGAGCGCGATCGCGAAGATGAATATGAGGAGGTAGCCCACCACGAACACCGGCACGGAGAAGCCGAAGACTGCGAAACCCATCACGAAGCGATCGATCGCGGTGCCGGCCTTGGCGGCGGCCGTGACGCCCATGGTGATCGCCAGCACGACCGCGACCGAGAGCGTCGTGAGCGCGAGCGAGACGGTCGGCTCCGCGCGCTGGCCGATGAGCGTCGCCACCGGCTCGTTCCAGAACATGGATCTGCCGAGGTCACCCTGGACGAGGCTGCCGGCCCAGACCAGGAACTGTCGCCAGAGGGGCTCGTCGAGCCCCAGCGCCTTGCGGATCTGCGCGATGTTCTGCGGAGTCGCGTTGTCGCCCGCGATGATCGCCGCGGGATCGCCCGGCGCCAGGTGCAGCAGGAGGAACACGAACATCGCCACGATCGCCACCACCGGCAGCATCGAGAGCAGGCGTCTGGCGATGTAGGCGGTCATTCCGGGGAACGAGTGGTGCGAATGCCCTCACCCTCCCGTCGCTACGCGACGGGTCCCTCCCTCTCCCGCAAGGGGAGAGGGGTAGACTCGCTCATCCCCCTCTCCCCTTGCGGGAGAGGGTCGGGGTGAGGGGGAGTCGCCGACGATGGATCTCACGTCTTCTCGACGTGCCACCACGGGATGATCTCGGCGACCGGCAGCACGCCGTTGATGTTCTTGCGCATGGCGGCGGGCTGCAGCCATTGCCCGTAGTAGACCTGCGGCACGAAGGTCCAGGCGTTAGCTTGGAGATCGCGGGCCACGGCCTTGCGCGCCTCCAGCGTATCCGCGAGAGCCCACTTGTCGCGGAGCTCCTCCTGCTTCGCGTCCGAGGGCCAGCCGAACCAGGCCTTGTCGCCGGTCGCGGCGTGCGCCGCGAGCAGGATCGGGCTGCCAACCGCCGAGGCACCGGACGATGTGATGAAGATGTTCCAGCCGCCCTGGTCGGGCGGCGTCTTACTGGAGCGGCGCTGCACCACGTTCGACCAGTCCATCGGCTCGACCTGAACGTTGAGACCGGCCTGCCGCAGCTCTTGCGCCAGGACCTGGGCGGAATTGTTCATGTAGGCGATGTTTGTCGCCTGGAGCAGCACGATGGGCTTGCCATCGTAGCCCGCCTCCTTGAAGAGCTGCTTCGCCCTCTCGAGATTCTGCCCACCCTTGAACCAGTCGGTATTGGCATCGTTCTCCATCGGCGTGCCGCAGGCGAAATAGGCACCGCAGGTCTTCCAATAGTTGGATTCGCCGAAGGTCGCCTTCATGTAATCATCCTGCTTGACGATGTAGAGCATCGCCTGCCGCGCCTTCACGTTGTTGAAGGGCGGATGCAGGAAGTTGAGCCGGATCTGGCCGACGTTGCCGAGCGGATTCAGCACCTCGATCTTGATGTTCTTGTCGTGCTCGAGCTGCGCCAGGAGATCGGTCGGCGGGATCTCGTAGAAGTCGATCTCGCCGGCTTGCAAGGCC
>DATFRA010000179.1:0-13261 GCA_035263705.1 Allostellaceae bacterium | reverse complement strand
GAGACCCAGCAGCTTGATCCGGAAACCGAGCTCGGCCGCGTACTCGATATCGAGAGCCGAGACGTGGCGGATGCCCTCGACGTGGACTCCGGCGAAATCCACCTCGGTGCCGAAGGCGACCGAGGTCAGGATCGCGAGCTTATGGGCGGCATCGACGCCGTCGATGTCGAAGCTCGGATCGGCCTCTGCGTAGCCGAGCCTCTGCGCCTCGGCGAGCACCTCGGCGAACTCGCGGCGGCTCTCGCGCATGGTGGTGAGGATGAAATTCGAGGTGCCGTTGAGGATGCCGTAGACGCGCGCGATGTGATTGGCGGCGAGGCCTTCGCGCAAGGTCTTCACGATCGGAATGCCGCCGGCGACCGCTGCCTCGAAGGCGAGCGCCACGCCCTTCGCCTCGGCGAGGCGCGCGAGCTCGGTGCCGTGATGCGCCATCAGCGCCTTGTTCGCGCTGACCACATGCTTGCCGTGGGCGAGCGCGGCCCTGACCACATCGAGCGCAATGCCGTCGGCGCCGCCGATCAGCTCGACCACCACGTCGATCTCGGGATCCGCCGCCATCGCCGCGGCATCGTCGAACCAGCGCAACGCCGAGAGATCGGCGCCGCGGCTCTTGCAGCGGTCGCGGGCGGAGACGGCGTCGACGGCGATGCGCCGTCCACCGCGTCCTGTCAGGAGGTCGGCGTTCTGCGTCAGCAGCCGCAGCGTGCCGGCGCCGACGGTCCCGAGGCCGGCGAGCGCGATCTTGAGAGGCACCGTCACGGAAGCCCGGCTTTGCTCATTGCTCGAGCGAGATCTCGACCACGCCGCCGGCCTGGCCTGGCGGCGGCGGCGCGGCGCTGATCTCCACCGCGCGCGCGGGCACGCCGTTCTGGGTGAGCGCCGCCGCGACCGCCCGGGCGCGGTCGAGCGCGAGATTGAAGCTCGCGAGCTGCGGCGCCATGGTGTCCTGCTCGCCCTGCGGCATGGAATAGCCGGTGACCCGGACGGTGCCGCCGCCGGTCTGCTGACGCAGCGCCGCCGCCTCGCGCACCTGCGCGAGCATCTCGGGCGTGAGCCGCGCGCTGTTGCCGGCAAACTGCACCGACCCCAGCGTCATGCCCACGCCGGACGGCGGCGCGGCACCGCCGCTCGCGTATGCAGGATCGGTTGCCGGATCCTGAGACGGCGGTGCTGGCGGCACATAGGGTGGCGGCAGGGTCGCGGTCTGCTGGGGCGCCGGCTGCTGCGCGCGTGCCGGGGAGCCCGCCGGCGGCGGCGGCGGCGGACGCGGAGTCTCGCCCTGCGGCAGGCTGCGGACGCTCGGCGCGGAGAGCGACGACTCCTGGGGCGGAGCTTGCGGCTGGCTGCGGCGCGGTGCGGCCTGCGGCGCCGCAGCGGCGGCTGGCGGCGGTACCGGTGCTGCTTCTACCGGCGCCGCGGCGCCGCCGGCCGGCGGCTCCGGGGCGTTGCGCGGCGGACTCGGCACGGCCTGCGGCGGCGTCGCCACGTATTGCTCGTTGCCCTCGATATATTTGGCGTTGGCGCGATCGGCCGCGAGGCTGTTGCGCAACTTCTCGCGATCGGCGGCGCTGAGCGCGTTGGTCGGCGGCGGCGGCACCGAGGCGAGATTGGGGTACTCGTCCTCGCTGCCTTTCTGGAGGTTCTGGGTGTTGCGCGCGTCGGACTTGGGATCGTCCTTGGACGCGCCGGAGACGTCGCGGTACCACTCGACCGGGTTGGCCCAATCCGGCACCGAACACGCGCTCAAGCCCACCGCCACCGCGACCATCGCTGCCGCGGGCCATAGCCTATGCCGTCCTGACACTAGTCCACTCGCCGCCGCTCGATGCCCCATCGCGACCGTCGAAGTCCCCGGTGCCGAGCCCTGCCTCTACTCTCTGATCGACTAGGCATTATATAGAGCCTGCCACCGGGGGCGCCTCTGGTGTATGACAACGGTGTATTCAATCGAGTGTCCCGCGTCACTAAGAATCCTCCGGCGAACCAACAGGTAAACCCAGACATGGCCGATCCTTCCGGTCAAAATCCCGGCGGTCAAGGACCGGAAGCCCGCATTCCCGATCCGGTGCAGCTCTCGCGCGACCTCGCCGACATCGCCGAGCGCAGCCAGCGGCTGGTACTCGAGTTCCTCCAGCGCCAGCGGCCCGATGGGATCGGCATGGCCGACCCGCTCAATGTCGGCCAGGCCTTCCTGGAGATGACGCAGCGGTTGATGGCGGACCCCGCGCGGCTCGTGCAGGCGCAGCTCTCGCTCTGGCAGGATTACCTCAAGCTCTGGCAATCGACGACGCAGCGGCTGATGGGCGGGCCCGCGGAGCCGGTGATCGAGCCGAGCTCGGGCGATCGGCGCTTCAAGGACAATGCGTGGACCGAGAACACCGTCTTCGACTACATCAAACAGAGCTACCTGCTGACCGCGCGCTGGATGCAGGCGACCGTCAAGCAGGTCGACGGGCTCGACGACAAGACCGCCAAGAAGATCGACTTCTACACGCGGCAGTTCGTCGACGCGATCGCGCCCTCGAATTTCGTGCTGACCAATCCCGAGGTGCTGCGCGCCACCATCGAGAGCGGCGGCGAGAACCTGGTCAAGGGCCTCGACAACCTGCTCAAGGATCTCGAGCGCGGCAAGGGCCGGCTCATGATCAAGATGACCGACCTCGAGAAGTTCAAGGTCGGCGTGAACATCGCGGTGACGCCGGGCCAGGTGGTCTACCAGAACGATCTGATCCAGCTCGTGCAGTACGACCCCGCCACCGAAAAGGTGCGCCGCCGCCCGCTGCTGATCATCCCGCCCTGGATCAACAAGTTCTACATCCTCGATCTCAGGCCCGAGAATTCTTTCATCCGCTATGCGGTCGAGCAGGGCCACACGGTGTTCGTGGTCTCCTGGGTCAATCCCGACGAGAAGCTCGCCGAGAAGAGCTTCGAGGACTACATGACCGAGGGCCTGCTCGCGGCGCTCGACGCCATCGAGCAGGCGACCGGCGAGCGCGAGGCCAATGTGATCGGCTATTGCCTCGGCGGCACGCTGCTCGCGGCGACGCTTGCCTATATGAGAGCGACGGGCGACGAACGTATAAAAAGCGCGACCTATTTCGTGGCGCTGGTCGACTTCAAGGAGGCGGGCGAGCTCTCGGTCTTCATCGACGAAGAGCAGCTGCATTTCCTCGAGGAGCGCATGCGCGAGCATGGGTTTCTCGAGGGCTCCGACATGGCCACGACCTTCAACATGCTGCGCGCCAACGACCTGATCTGGTCCTTCGTGGTGAACAACTATCTCCTCGGCAAGGACCCGTTCCCGTTCGATCTGCTGTACTGGAACTCGGACTCCACGCGCATGCCGGCGGCGATGCACAGCTTTTATCTGCGCAATATGTACCAGGCGAACAAGCTGGTGGTGCCCGGCGGCGTCACGCTCGGCGGCGTGCCGATCGACCTGCGCTCCATCGACACGCCGAGCTTCCTCCTCTCGACCAAGGAGGACCACATCGCGCCCTGGAAATCGACCTACGCCGCGACCCAGCTCTACCGGGGCCCCGTCAAGTTCGTGCTCGCGGCTTCCGGCCACATCGCCGGCGTGGTGAACCCGCCGGGCCGCAGCAAGTACGGCCACTGGGAGAACCCAAAGAACCCGCCGACGCCCGACGAATGGCTCGCGACCGCCAAGCAGTATCCGGACTCCTGGTGGCCCGCCTGGGACAAGTGGGTCGGCAAGTACGCGGGCGGCGAGGTGCCCGCGCGCAAACCCGGCGACCGCAAGCTGAAGCCGATCGAGAAGGCGCCGGGCTCCTATGTCCTCGTGAAGGCGAGCTGATGCCCGCGGGCAAATGTACCGGGACAGGTTCGCAGTTGACGGCTCGGCCAGCCGCCACTACGGTGCGCCTCATGAACGCGCAAGCCGTATTTACCCTCACGTGCTGGTGCCGAAAGCACATGCTTTCGGGGCCCGAGAGGACTTGCGCACACTGAGACTCGTGTAGCAACCAAACCATCTCGAGGGCCCCGCCGGATCAGTCGGGGCCTTTCGCATTTCAGGCCCCAGGACAAGCCGGCGGGACCTCCGAGAAAAAGCCGGAGGAGCGTTATGAGCAGCCTAGGACCGGACGACGCGTTGTTGGAGCGGGAGGACGCTGCAAGCGAGGTCCCGATCCCGCGGGTTTCTTCGCCGGCGATCGCGACCAACGTGGCGGCAGCCCCGCTCTGGATGGTGTTCCGCGACTACTATACGCGCGCGAAAGCGCGTACTCGACTCAACGCGAAGGGCGACTTTGACTGCGATGAATATTCGCAGGGGTGACAGATCCGGGGCGCGCCCACGTTACCGGTGTTGGTCCGCGAGCGCCGCGTAGCGCTCGGGGAGCGTCTCGATGTAGTGCGCTTCCTCCGCCGTTACGGCGCGCAGGAATCGCGCGGGGGTGCCGGCCCAGAGCTCGCCCGACTTGACGCGTTTGCCCGGCGTCACCACGGCGCCCGCGGCGATCCAGGCGCCGGTCTCGACCACCGCGCCATCCATCACGCAGGCCTTCATGCCGATAAAGCAGCGGTCCTCGAGCCGGCAGGCATGGATCAGCGCCAGGTGGCCGATGGTGACGCGCTCGCCGATCCAGGCATCGCCGTTCTTGACGCTCGACACATGCACCACGGTGCCGTCCTGCATGTTGGTGAGCGCGCCCACGTGGATCGTGGCGAGGTCGCCGCGCAGCACGCAGCCGTACCAGATGTTGGCGCGCGCGCCGACCTCGACCCGTCCGATCAGCGTCGCATTGGCCGCCACGAAAGCGTCAGGTGCTACCTCCGGCCTGTGATTGCGGAACGGCAAAAGCACGCCGCCGGTCACGTTGGCAGCGCCTCCTGCAAGCCGCTTGTCTCCGGGAGGCCCAGCATGAGGTTGAGGTTCTGCACGGCCGCCCCCGAGGCTCCCTTGCCGAGATTGTCCAGGAGCGCCACCAGCCGTGCCTGCCCCGCCTCGTCCGAGCCGAAGACGTAGAGCTTCATCCGATTGGTGCCGTTGAGCCGCTCGGGATCGAGCGTCTTCATCCCCGCGGCCTCCTCGAGCGACGCCACCTCGACGAAAGTGGAGCCCACATAGGCCTGAGTGAGCGCGCCATGAATGTCCCTCAGCGTCGGCGTCGCTGGCAGCGCCTTCAGCAGCAGCGGCACCTCCACGATCATGCCCTGCGCGTAGCGGCCGACCGCCGGCGCGAACAGCGGCTTATGTGAAAGACCCGTGTGCACCTGCATCTCCGGCACGTGTTTGTGCGCCATGGTAAGGGCGTAGATGCGGTAGGGCACCTTGGTGTAGCCGGGCGAGTTCTGGTTTTCGAACTCCGCGATCATGCTCTTGCCGCCGCCGGAGTAGCCGGAGACCGCGTTCACGGTCACCGGCCAGTTCTTCGGCAGCAGCTCCGCCTCGACGAGCGGCCGCACCAGCGCAATGAAGCCTGTGGGATAGCAGCCGGGGTTCGAGACCCGCCGCGAATTCGCGATCGCCTCGCGCTGCGTCTTCGACATCTCCGGAAAGCCGTAGGTCCAGCCGGGCGCCGTGCGGTGCGCGGTCGAGGCGTCGATCACGCGAACGGAGTTGCGCTCGATCAGCCGCACGGCGTCCCGCGCGGCGTCGTCCGGCAGGCACAGGATCACGAGATCGGCGGCGTTCAGCAAGTCGCGCCGCGCGGCCTCGTCGCGGCGCTTCGCGGGGTCTATCGAGACGAGCTCGATGTCCCGCCGCCCGTGGAGCCGCCGGTGGATCTGCAGGCCGGTAGTGCCGGCCTCGCCGTCGATGAAGACCTTGGGTGCCATCTCACAATCCCTCGAAAAACTGCGTCAAAAGAAAAAGGGCGCTTCGACCTCGATCGAAGCGCCCTCGCGAACCCAACCGGCGCGCGTCAGCGCTTCGAGAACTGGAAGCTGCGTCGCGCCTTCGCGCGACCGTACTTCTTGCGCTCGACCACGCGGCTGTCGCGGGTCAGGAACCCGCCCTGCTTCAGGAGCGGCCGCAGCGCCGGCTCGTAATGGGTGAGCGCCTTGCTGATGCCATGCCGGAGCGCGCCCGCCTGGCCCGAGAGGCCGCCGCCGCTCACGGAGCAGACGACGTCGTACTGGCCCGCGCGGTTCACGACGCCGAAGGGCTGGTTGATGAGCATGCGCAGCACGGGCCGAGCGAAATAGACGGGACTGTCGCGCCCGTTGACGGTGATCTTGCCGCTGCCCGGCTTGAGCCACACGCGGGCGATGGCGTTCTTGCGCTTGCCGGTGGCGTAAGCGCGGCCCTTGGCGTCGAGCTTCGGCTTTGCGGGTTCCGCCGCCGGCTGCGGCTCGCCCTGCTTGGCTTCGGTGAGCGCGCTCTTGAGCGCGCCCAGAGACTGAAGATCGGCCATCGTGCTCAGGCCCTCTTGTTCTTGCGGTTCATGGCGGCGACGTCGAGGAGCTGCGGCTGCTGTGCCTCATGGGGATGAGAGGCGCCAGCATAGACCTTGAGGTGGCCCATGACGCGCCGGCCCATGGGCCCGCGCGGCACCATCCGCTCCACCGCTTTGATGATCACCCGCTCGGGATGCTTGCCGGCGAGGATGGCGCCCTGGCTGCGCTCCTTCAACCCGCCGGGAAAACCCGTGTACCAGCGGAACACGCTGGCGTTCGCCTTGTTGCCGGTGATCTGCACCTTCTCTGCGTTGATCACTACGACATGGTCGCCGCAGTCCATGTGCGGCGTGTAGCTCGGCTTGTGCTTGCCGCGAAGCCGGTCGGCGACGAGCGCTGCCAGCCGACCCAGCACCAGCCCGCTGGCGTCGATCAGCAGCCACTTCTTCTCGATCTCCGACGGCTTCAAATTATAGGTCTTCATTTCCGTCACATCTCGGCGGTCAAGGTCGCGCAGTATGCTGATTAATCGGCGTCAGTCAACGTCATAAGATTGTGTTCTCTCAGACCCTTAGATGCCAGGGTATCATGATACCGCGCTACCGCGGCGGGATCGAGTAGGTGGCGGTGACATGGGCGACCATGTCGGGATCGCCTTCGCTGAAGAGCTCGACCTCGCCCACCGCGAGGCGCTTCCCCAGCTTGAGCATGCGAGCCTCAGCGATCACATCGACCGGCGCGGGCTTGCGCAGGAAATTGATGTTGAGGTTCGTGGTGACCGCGAGCTCGACGCGGCCCACCGCCGAGAGCACCACCGCGTACATTGCGAGATCCGCAAGCCCCATCAGCACGGGGCCGCTGATGGTGCCACCGGGCCGCAGCCAGTCGTCGTGATAGGGCAGCCGGAACGTGGCGCGCCCCTCCGACAGCTCGATGACCTCCGCCCCCATCATCACCGCGAAGGGCAGGCTCTCCTTCATGACCTTCTTGAACTCGTCGAGTGTGATGCGGGACATTGGGGGAACCTGTCGATTTGACAGCCGGGGTGGGCGCGGCCACGCTACCCGCCGTTCGCGGAACTATACAACGGGTGAAGCGATCGTATGAGTATGGTTGAGAACGCCAAAACGTCAGCGCAGAGCGCCAATCCGCCGGTGCTGCTGCGTCACGACGAAGCCGGTATCGCTTGGCTCACGCTCAATCGGCCGGCGCAGCGGAATGCGCTTTCGGCCGAGCTGATGTCGGCCCTGCAGACCGAGATCGACGCGATTGCCGGTGTGAAATCGATCAAGGTCGTGGTGATCGCGGGTGCCGGCTCTGCTTTCTGCGCGGGTCACGATCTTCGCGAACTCCGGGCCAATCCCGGCCGGCAAAGCTATGAGGCCGTGTTCCAGCAGTGCAGTCGCCTCATGCTGAGCCTGGTCAAGCTGCCGAAGCCCGTGATCGCCGAGGTGCACGGGGTCGCCACCGCCGCCGGCTGCCAGCTGGTTGCGACCTGTGACCTCGCGGTCGCCTCGGAGGAGGCGCGGTTCGCCACACCCGGTGTCAACATCGGCCTTTTCTGCTCGACGCCCATGGTGGCCCTGACGCGCGCCATCGGCCGCAAGCCCGCGATGGAGATGCTGCTCACGGGCGATCTGATCTCCGCGGAGCGCGCCCGCGAGCTGGGTCTCGTCAGCCGCGTCGTGCCGGCTTCGCGCCTCGAGCCCGAGGTCACGGCGCTTGCCCGGCAGATCGTCGCGAAATCGGCGCTCACGCTCAAGATCGGCAAGGAGGCCTTCTACCGGCAGGCCGAGCTGTCGCTCGCCGAGGCCTACGCCTACGCCAGCGAGGTGATGACTCGAAACATGCTTGCGCGCGACGCCGAGGAAGGCATCGACGCCTTCCTGGAGAAGCGCCCGCCCAAGTGGGAAGACCGCTGACGCGACCAGAGACGGAGGACACCCATGACCGCCGTAGAGACCAAACAACGTCACCAGCCCTGCGAGATCCGCCATCGCGACGACATCGATTGGGAGACGATCCGTTGGCCCGGCGAGACCGGAAAAATGCTGTTCCATCCTCGGCCGGAGCGGCCGACCGAACCCAACGCCGGCATCCTCCGACTCGAGCCCGGCGCGCATCATCCGATCCACAACCACGATTTCGCGCAGGTGTGGTACGTGCTCTCCGGCACGTTCCTGATCGGCGGCAAGACCGTGACGCCGGGTGCCATGATCTTCCACCCTGACCCGCATTTCGAGGACGAATTCTCGACCGCGACCGGCGGGGAGATCCTGATCGTGCAGTATCCGGGTCCGACCACCGGCGGCCGGCCGATCTACGACAAGCGCTTCAACATGGAGACGCGCAAGCCGATCGCGGAGGAGCGCACCGACATTTGAGCGACGCCGCGATCAAGGTCGATCACGACCGCTACACCGACGACTATCTCCGCGGCGTGCTCAGGCGCGTGCGCGTCATCGCGATGGTGGGCGCGTCGCCCCACTGGAACCGGCCGAGCTATTTCGCGATGAAGTACCTGCAGGACAAGGGCTACCGCGTCATCCCCGTGAACCCTCGCGCCAAGGGCGAGACGATCCTCGGCGAGCAGGTCTTCGGCTCACTCGCGGAGATCCCTGACAAGGTCGACATGGTCGACGTGTTCCGGAATTCGGATGCCGCGGGTCCGCTCGTCGACGAGGCGATCGCCATCGGCGCCAAGGTTATCTGGATGCAGCTGGGCGTGCGCAACGACGCGGCTGCTGCAAAAGCCGGGGCCGCCGGGCTTACCGTGGTCATGAACCGTTGTCCTAAGATCGAGTACTCGCGCCTCCATGGCGAGCTCGCCTGGAGCGGCGTCAACACCGGCATCATCAGCAGCAAGCGGAAGAAGCGAGCATAGCCGCTTTCTCCCGACCTCGTATAGACTGCACGTGACATCCAGCGTCCTTCGACGCGCTTCGCTTGCTCATGATGAGGCAGGTTGAGAATGGCCCGAAGAAAGTCCCTCATCCTGAGCAAGCGACCGTAAGGGAGCGCGTCGAAGGACGCACCACGTCCAACCCAAAGCGGTACGCCATGGCTGATCGACCGAACCGTCCGGGCTTCGAGACCCTGGCGATCCATGCGGGTGCCGCGCCCGATCCCACCACGGGCGCGCGGGTGACACCGATCTACCAGAACACGGCCTACGTCTTCGACGACGTCGACCATGCGGCGTCGCTGTTCAATCTGCAGAGCTACGGTTACCTCTATTCGCGGCTGACCAATCCCACGGTGTCCGTGCTCGAGGAGCGCGTCGCGACCCTCGAGGGCGGACGGGGCGCCATCGCCTGCTCCTCGGGCCACGCGGCACAGCTCCTCGCCTTCTTTCTCTTCATGGAGCCGGGCGCGGAGTTCCTGGCCGCCAACAAGCTCTACGGCGGCTCGATCACGCAGTTCGGCCGCAGCTTCAAGAAATTCGACTGGCACGTGCGCTTCGTCGATCCATCGGAGCCCGAGAATTTCCGCCGCGCCATCACGCCCAAGTGCCGGGCGATCTTCATCGAGAATCTCGCGAACCCCGGCGGCGTGGTGGTCGACCTCGAGCCGATCGCCGGGATCGCGCACGACGCCGGCTTGCTGCTGATGGTCGACAATACGCTCGCTTCGCCTTACCTCTGCCGGCCCATCGAGTGGGGCGCCGACATCGTCATCCACTCGACGACCAAATACCTCTCCGGCCACGGCAACGCCATGGGCGGCGTGGTCGTGGACTCCGGCAAGTTCGATTGGAGCCAGAGCGACAAGTTCAAGGGCCTCACCGACCCCGAGGCCGCCTATCACGGCCTTCGCTTCCACGAGACCTTCGGCGATCTCGCCTACACGGCGGCAGGCCACGCCATCGGCCTGCGCGACCTCGGCACCACGCTTTCGCCGATGAACGCCTTCCTCACGATCATGGGGATCGAGACGCTGCCGCTCCGCATGGAGCGGCACGTCAAGAACGCGCAGGCGGTGGCCGAATTCCTGGAGAAGCATCCCGCGGTGGCGTGGGTTTCCTACGCGGGGCTGAGATCCAGCCCCTATCGGGGGCTTGCACAGAAATACCTGCCGAAGGGCGCGGGATCGCTGTTCACCTTCGGCTTGAAGGGCGGCTACGAAGCCGGCATCAAGCTGGTGGAGGGCGTCGAGCTGCTCTCGCACCTCGCCAATCTCGGCGACACGCGCTCGCTGATCCTGCACCCCGCCTCGACTACACACCGCCAGCTCACCGACGAGCAGAAGATCGCCGCCGGCGCCGGCCCCGACGTGGTGCGCCTCTCGATCGGCCTCGAGACCATCGACGACATCCTCGCCGACCTCGACCAGGCGCTCGCGAAGGCCGCGAGGTAGCGCCATGCCCATGGACACATCCGTCGAGGGGCTGCGCGTCATCGTCACCGCCGGCGGTGCCGGGATCGGCCGGCGCATCGCCACGCGCTTCCACGAGCACGGTGCGCGGGTCTTCATCTGCGACGTCTCTGAGTTGGCGCTCGCCGAGCTCAACGGCATCGAACCCAAGATCGGCACCGTGCTCGCCGACGTCGGCGATCGCGCGGCGGTGGGCCGACTATTCGATACCGCGTTGTCCGCGCTTGGCGGGCTCGATGTGCTGGTCAATAACGCCGGCATCTCCGGCCCGACCGCGGCGGCCGAGGACGTGACGCCCGCCGATTGGGATCGCACGCTGGCGGTCAACATCAGTGGCCAGTTCTACTGCGCGAGGCTCGCGATCCCCGCCATGAAGCGCGCGGGCGGCGGCTCGATCGTCAACATCTCCTCGACCAGCGGCAAGACTGGCCTGCCGCTGCGCCTCCCCTACGCGGTCTCGAAGCACGCGGTGATGGGGTTTACCGAGACGCTCGCGCGCGAGGTCGGGCCGCACGGCATCCGCGTCAACACCATCCTGCCGGGCTTCATGAACAACGCCCGCAGCCAGCGCATCATCCGCGAGAAGTCTGCGGCGCTCGGCATCACGCCCGAGGCCTATCTCGCGCAGGGCCTGCAGTTCGTGTCGCTGCGCACCATGATCGAGGAGGTCGAGATCGCCGACATGGCGCTCTTCCTCTGCTCCCCCGCCGCCCGCCACGTCACGGGACAGGCGATCGGCGTCTGCGGAAACGTGGAGTACGAGCGGTAACTACTCCGCGGGCACCACCGCCGGCGTTGCGTATTTACCGGGCTCGCGCGGCAGGTAGATCGTTGCGGCGACGATGGCAACGGTGAGCGCGATCAGGATGCCGAACATCCAGAGGAAGTCGCCGGTCATGTCGAAGACGTAGCCGACCAGCGGTACGCCGAGCGCGGAGACGCCTTGCGCGAGGACGAACTTGGCGCCGAAGGCGGTGGCGCGCCAGCGGCCGGGCGTGTAGCGCACCAGCAGGCTGTTCTCCGCGGGACCCGTCATGACCTCCAGCGAGAACAGCAGCATCATCAGGCCGAGGAGCGGCAGCTGGGTCGCGTTGATCAGCACGATCAGGACCGGGACCTGCGCTACCCAGGCCCAGAGATAGACCTGCTTCAGCGGGTACCGGTCGGCGAGCAGTCCGCCCACGATGGTGACGCCGGCGCTCACCAGGAAGACTAGGCTCACGAGCCTGCCCGTCGCCGCCGTTCCGCCGCCGCCGATGAGATCCGTGAGACGCAGCTCGAAGAGCTTCGGCAACGCGACAGTCAGCATCTGCCACATGATGCCGGCGCAAAGCATCGTGATGGAGAGCACGATGAAGACACGCCGGATGTCGCTACGCTCGGGCTCGGGCACCGGCTTGCGATCGGTCTTGAGCGCCACCACGTGCCGGCCGCGCACCAGAAACAGGAGGCCCACGCCCAGCGCCGCGCAGCAGGCGCCCGGCACGATGAAGGCGGCGCGCCAGGACCAAAGTTCCGTCAAGCCGCCCGCGACGAAGGAGGCGACGCCGACGCCGAGGCTGCCGAAGATGCCGTTCCAGCCGAGCACGCGGCCGCGATTCACTGCGTTACGTACCAGCCACGCGACGCCCACGGGATGATAGATCGAGCCGAAGAGGCCGAGCGCGGTGAGGCCGATGGCGAGGCCCACGGGACCATCCGCGAGCCCGGTCCCGATCGCCGCCGCGCCGCTGCCGAGAAAGTAGATCACGATCATGTACTCGGCGCTCCAGCGGTCACCGAGCCAGCCCATCGGCAGCGCCGCGACGCCGTAAAGCACGAAGCCGGGCATGGATAACGCCAACAGCTCGCCGTATGTGAGGCCGTAACGCCCCTCGAGCGCGAGCACCACCGTCGGGTAGAGCAGCATGAGCATGTGCGTGAACAGGTGCCCGACATTCGCGAAGGCGAGCGAGAGGGCGGCGGAGCGCGAGCTCATCGACGAGTGTCCATGGGATTCGAGGCGGTCAGGCTGCCACGTCGGATTTCCCCCGGCAACTCGCGAGCCTGCAACGCTCCCTCTCGCCGACTACCGTTGCTTTCTGACCATCGTGGTCATCCGAGTACGAACACGACTCGGGTGCTTGTTGAAGCCCTGAAAGCGGACTACGATGTTTTCCTAACCTGGAGGAGCTGCTGGTGATGTCTACGGACGTCCTTGTTGAAACTAAGCCCTCCAAAGACAACGCGCCCATAGTTGAGACGAAAAGCGAGCTTCAGCCCTCAACGGCCCAGCGCGCTTGGCTCGTTCGCGGTTTGAGTCAACCGGGAGGGAAGTTGCCCCTCTTCGACGAGAGCGGGCAGCGAATCAGCCCGCGCACCATTCAATCGAGCATCGACCGCGGATGGGCGCAGCCTTGGTTTGCAAACCCGACGAAACCGGACTGGCTCGTCTGCAAGCTCACCGACCGCGGGCGCGAGGCCGTACGGCGCCGGTGACGTCTGACGCGCGACATTAGCGTCGCGCTCCAAAATGCTGAATCAA
>DATFRA010000178.1:0-19214 GCA_035263705.1 Allostellaceae bacterium | reverse complement strand
CACCGGCGTGAAGCGCAGGTTCGGATGCGCCGCCGCGAGGGCCTCGAAATGCGTCTCGAGGTAAAGGTCGCGCTCGTCGCGCACGCCAAAATAAAGGTGGATGGGTTGCCGCGCGCCGCGCCGGAGTGCCGTCTCCACGATCGACTTGATGGGTGCCAAGCCCGAGCCGCCGGCGATCGCTAGCATGGGTCCCGTGTGATGCTCTCGCAGGTGCGCGGAGCCATAGGGTCCCTCGAGCCGCACCGTCTCGCCGGGCCGGAGGCTGCGCACGATGTAGCGGCTCGCGGCGCCGCCCGTCATGTGCCGCACGTGGAACCCCAGCATGGGTTCGTCCGGGCGGTTCGCCATCGAGAAGTCGCGCGCCGGCAAACGCGCGACGCGGAGCGCCGCATACTGGCCCGCGGAGAAATCGAAGGGAGCGCCGGAGACGATCTCGAGGCCGACGCGCTTGATGTCGTGGGTGAGGTCCTCGAGCTCGACGACGCGGCAGGTGAGGTGGCGCAGCGGATGCGAGACCACCTCGTCGGTGCCGAGCCACGCGACGCCGGCGTCGCTCCAGGGCGTGGCGCGGCAGGCGAGGATCAGGCCCTGGGCGCGCTCCTCGTCGGTGAGCGCATATTCCGAATAGGGCGCGAGGTCGACCTCGCCCGCCTCGAGTACGGATTTGCAAGCGCCGCAGTTCCCGGAGCGGCAGCCGTGCGGGTAGGGCACGCCCTGCGTCAGCGCGGCCTCCAGGATCGTCTGACCCGGCTCGACCGCGATCGACTCCGCATGCTGACGGATGGTGACGGCGAAGGTCATCGGCGCGCCTGAAAGCCCTCTCTTAGGCTAGGCAGATTGATTCGTGCGCCGAATTGTTTGTGTGGTCAACAAAAACTGCCGACGAACACGGGCTCCAAAAACATGGTGCCCGGTCAGGGGGGATTGACCGGGCACCGGAAGCGCCGTTGGGGGAGTCCGATCCGGCAGGGGAACCGGCGTCGGACAGTCGGAGGGAGGGTCCACCGACCGCTTCGGACTCCTGAAGTTGGTGCGACATCGGTGACACAGCAGGTGCGTGGCGCGCATGTCTCCTATGCGTTGCCGGCATAGATAAGCGCGTCGGCTAAACCGCCCGTAGCAGCAAGTTCCGACAGGCCTCCGGTTGCTGGAACATCATCATGTGGCCGGTGCCTGGCAGCACGTCCATATCAGCGCCCGGAATCCGCGCGGCAATTCCGGCCATGGCGCCACTTACCCAGTCCCGGTCCGGCGCGCTGGGGTCGCCGCTCACGAGGTGGAAGCGCTGCCGGATCCGGGGCAGGAGCTGCCAAGTGTCGGCATCCCGATGCACCGCGAAGATCGTACTTTCGACCGGCGGCGGACAACAAAGGACACAGCTGCCGGCGGGGTCGGGCTTGAGGGTCGCGCCGCAATGGGCCGCGAGCATCGCCGGCACGAATGTGCGAAACACGCCGCGCGTACTGAGATAGGCGCGGAGCGTCTCGGGACTCTCCCAGCGCTCCTGCCGGCGCGCCGCGCCGCGAATGAGACGCTCCTGCTGCTCGATGGCCTCCGGATAATTGGGCGCGTCCCTGGGCGGAAAGATCGGCGGCTCGAAGAGCGTGATCCGCTCGAACGGCAGCGTGATGCCGCGCACGGCGAGCCGCACCGCCGCCGCTGCCGCGAGCGAATGACCCGCGAAATGCAGGCGCACGCCGCCCAGCCGCGCGCGCAGGGCCGCGATGATCTCTCCGAGATCGTCGGCGAGGCGATCGATCGCGAAGACGGACTCCAGCGGTCCCTTCGGCCATGACGAGCCGCCGTGTCCGCGCGCATCGAAGGCGAAAACGCGGAAATGCCGCGCGAGATCGCGGAGCCACGGACCATAGGACCCGGCGGCGAGACCATTGGCGTGGCCCACCAGCAAAGCCCTTGCATCCTGGGCGCCGCCCGCCTCGTAGACGGGCAGGCGCGCGCCGTCGGACGCCTCGACCTCGAAGACATCCACGGCGTCGCTCAACGAGAGGAAACGCAAGCGCATCGAAACCGCCTTGTAAGCGCGCGGGACTCTAGCGCATCCTCGCTCAGCAACGGCGACAATCGGTGCGCCGCATTGTTGGGGGACTCAATTGCCGAGCGACAAGCCCGGGGGTGCGGACCGGGAGACCGAGATCTCGCTCGGCCTGCTCTCGAGCCTGCTCGGCTACAACCTCCGCCGCGCGCAGGTGGCGGTGTTCCAGAATTTCACCGAGGTGGTGGGCGCCTCCGAGCTGACGCCCGGACAGTTCGGCGTGCTGGTGGTGATCGAGGCGAACCCCGGCCTGAGCCAGACCCAGCTGGGCAACGCCCTCGGCATCGACCGCTCGACCGTGGTCGCGGTGATCGATCGGCTCGAATCCCGCGGGCTGGTGGCGCGTCAGCCCGCGCCTACCGACCGTCGCTCCCATGCGCTGCACCTGAGCGACAGCGGCAAGACCACGCTGCGCCGGTTGACCGACCGCGTGCGCGCCCACGAGCGCCAGATCGCCCGCCACCTCTCCGCCAACGATCAGACGCGGCTCGTCGAGTTGCTGAGACGGGTGGCGCGGGAGTGACCCCGTTGCGGGCCTTTGGTATTTGATTGCACGACTACGAGCGGTGAGCGCTGCTCTTGGGCGGATTGAGAAACGACTTGGCGGGCATGTCTCCGACGTGGACGCCGACGATCGCGGCTGATGCAGCCGGAACCCTTCGGAATAGAGAAAATGGTCCTCATCCTGAGCCAGGCCCGGAGGGCCTGAGCCGAAGGACGCACGATTGACGTACATTTACGTCTACATCCTCCGCTGTGCAGACGGATCCTACTACGTCGGCATTACCCGCGGCGCGTTGGAGACTCGTGTCTCCCAACACAATGCGGGCACCTTCGGCGGCTACACGGCCGCGCGGCGCCCCGTCGTGCTGGTCTGGCAACAGGAGTTCCAATATCTCACCGACGCGATCGCGGCGGAGCGGCGAATCAAGGGCTGGAGTCGGGCAAAGAAGGAAGCTCTCATCCGAGGCGATTTTGAGCTCCTACACACGCTCGCACGCTATCGCGCGAAGGGCGATCAGTCCTAACGGCCGTGCGTCCTTCGACTCGCGATGCTTCGCATCGCGGCTCAGGATGAGGCGCTTTCTTTTCTGTTTCTCCATTCGGATCAGCCCGGTCGCGACGGAGAGCGGAGGACTGTCACAACCGGGCCTGATCCCGGCAGGCGCGAATGCCGTGGGGGCACGCGCCCGCCGCCTGAACCTCACTGCGAGACCTCGAAGATCTCCTTGAAGCGATCGCCCTCGACGTCGTTGACGAAGATCACCGCAGCCTTGCTGTCGCCCTTCTCGTTCCACTCGACGGGCTTGGCGTAGGCGATGCCCTGGAACCTGATCGTCTTGAGCGCGGCGAGCACGTCGGCGCGTCCCGGCAGTCCACCCTTCGCCTTCGCGGCCTGCTCGATCGCGGCGATCACCACGCGCGCGCTGTCGTAGTCGTTGGCGGCGTAGTTGCTGATCGGCCCGTACTTCGCCTCGTAGGCTTTCGCGAACTCTGCCGAGCCCGGCACCTCGCCGAGCGCCGGCGCCGCCGACAGCACGCGCACGCCCTCGCCCTTGGTGGCGGCGCCCGCCGAGGGCTCGATGAAATTCTTCTTGTCCCAGCAGCCGTCCCCGCAGGCGAACACCTGCTCGAGACCTTGCGCCCGCATCGCCTTCAGGATGAAGGCACCCTCGCGGATGCCCGCGAAGAACAGCACGTCGAAATCCTTCGGCAGGCTCTTCACGAGATCGCCGAACTCGGTGTCGCCGACCTTGACGCCCTGGCGCAGCACCACCGCGCCGCCCTTGGCCTCGAAGGCCTGCACGAAGAGGTCGGAGAGGCCCTTGCCGTAGGGCGTCTGGTCGTCGATCACCACGGCGCGGTGTTTCCCCATGGTGGAGACGAGGTAGCCCGCGATCGCCGGACCCTTGCGGTCGTCGCGATTGGTCAGGCGGAACACGACGGGAAGCCCGCGCTCGGTGACCGCGGGATTGGACGACATCGGCGTCACCATCGGGAGACCGCAGCCGTTGTAGACCACCGAGGCCGCGATGGTGACACCGCTGTTGGCGTGACCGACCACGGCGAGAAGCGCGGGGTCGTCGCAGAATTGCTTGGCGAGTGCCTCGCCCTTCGCGGGATCAGCCGCGTCGTCGAGGGTGGTGGCGACGATCTTGGCGCCGAGGATGCCGCCTTTCACGTTCTGCTCGGCGATCGCGAGCTCGACGGCGTTCCGCATCTCGGTGCCGAGCGAGGCCGAGCTCGTGGTGAGCGGTCCGCCGATGCCGAGGTGGATCTCCTTACCCGCGAGCTGCGCCGCCGCGGGCGTCGCCAGCAAGGCCGCTGCGAAGAGGAAACAGACGGAAATTCGAGTCGTGCACGCCATCACCCGCCTCCCTCGGTTGAAGGAAGCCGAGCCTAGGCCGGGTTATCTCACCTGTAAAGTAACTTTAGATGGTGAGAGCGCGAGCACGAGCACCATTGATCGGCATTAGATGCTTTTCGTCTCGTCATGGCCGGGCTTGTCCCGGCCAGCCACGTTTTTTTCGGCTCGCAAGAAAACGTGGATGCACGGCACGGGGCCGGGCATGACGCAAAAAGGGAAGCGATTCGAATCCGGTGAACCGGCCTTTACCGGTTCTCCCGCAGCAGGCTGTTCCCGCAGATATAGCCCCAGGTTAGGCAGGGACCGATGGTGGTGCCGGCGCCGACGGCGCGGGTACCGATCGGGTTCGCCATGGCGTTTCCGGCGCAATAGAGGCCGGGGATGATGCTGCCGTCGGAACGCAGCACCTGGCCCTTCTCGTTGGTGCGCGCGCCGCCCTTGGTGCCGACCGTCGAGCGGTTGAGCGGCACCGCGACGAAGGGCGCCTCTGAGAGGCCGCCAAGCGTCGGGTTTCCGCCGCCATCCGCGCCGTGGGCCTTCACGTGTCCCTTGTAGCGCTCCCACACGCTCTCGCCGCGGCGGAAGTCCTCGTCGCGGCCCGCGCGCGCGAAGCCGTTGAAGCGCTCGACCGTCGCCTTGAGCCCGTCGGCGGGAAGGCCGATCATCGCCGCGAGCGCCTCGAGGCTCGGCGCCTTGCGCACCCAGCCCTTCTCGTAGTGCGCGTACCAGCGGAAGAGCAGCGGCGCCTTGAGGAACCGCGCGTCGGCGATCACCCAGCATGGGAGATGCAGCGGCTCGCCCGTCGCGGGGTCCCGGCGGTCGAGCGCCTCGCCGATGTTGTAGTCGTACTCGCTGACGAATCGGCGGCCGTTGCGATCGACCACGATCGCGTGCGGATGCGCCTGGTAGAGGGCGGGCATGCCGTGCTGTTTGCCCTCGTAGCGGGTCGGCAGCACCGGATAGATGTTGGCCTGGTCCATGCGCGAGAGGACGGCGCCGATCTTGGCCGCCATCTTCTGGCCGTCGCCGGTGTTGGTGGGCGGGCTGCCGCGCCAGCCGAGCGGGCCCGGGAAATTCTTCTTGAAGAGCTCGGTATCCCACTCGAAGCCGCCGGTCGCCAGCACCACGCCGCGGCGCGCGGTGAGGCGCTCGCGCTTGCCGTTCCGCTCGACCTCGACGCCCTCGACCCGGCCGCTCGCGGGATCCAACACGAGCTCGGTGACGCGCGCCCCGAGCTCGAGCTTGCAACCGCGATCGAGCGCGCCCCGGATCATCCCGATCATCAGCGCGTTCCCCTGGCCCGCGCTGTCGGTGATCAGCCGATGCAGGAGCTGCGGCAGGTGCCGCAGCACCGCCGTCACCGGCGCGCCGTAGGGATCGTTCCCGACCATCTCCTGATAGGTGAAGCGGTGCGGCAGCGTGGAGCGGCGGAGCTTCTTCGCCAGCGGCCCGAGGAGCCGCCGGCTCAGGGGCTGCGGCGACAGCATGCGCCCGAGCGTCTTGCCGCCGGGCTGCTCCGCCTGCGGATCCGGCTCCTGGACGAGCGCGAAGCGGAGCGGCGTGTGCTGCTCCACGAACGCCAGCATCTTGGGCGCGTTCTCGACGAAGGCGCGCCAGAGCGGCTCCTCCGTCTCGGCCCAGCCCGGCGCCGATGCCGCGCGGAGATAGGTCAGCACTTCCTCGGAGCTATCCGAGAGTCCCGCCGCGCGCGCGTGATGATTGACGGGGATCCAGGTGCCGCCGCCCGACATGGCGCTGGTGCCCCCGACCTTCTCGCTCTTCTCGAGGATCAGCACGGAGGCGCCGCCCACGGACGCCGCGAGCGCCGCCGCCATGGCGGCGGCCCCCGACCCGATCACGATGACGTCGGGCAGTGTGTCGGTGGATGTATGGGAAGTGAAGTTCGGCGCGGGCACGGCGACCAGAGTAAGGCAGAATCTTGGGCGAGGAAATCGTTCAATGGCTACTGTGCGTCCTTCGACTCACGACGCTTCGCGTCGTGGCTCGGGCTGAGGCGCTTTTCTCCTAGCCACCACCACTGTTCCCTCATCCTGAGCCGCGCCGAAGGCGCGAGTCGAAGGGCGCATCATGGTTGTGCAATGTTCCGTCCGCGCGCGGCAATTCGGCTGAGCCCGGCTACGACATCGGCCGCTGTCGCCACCGCGCCGAAGACGCCGTCCTCGACGGTCACCATGTGAACCGCCGCCGCGTGCGCGTAAGCGTCGCCGCTGGCGCAGGCGTCCTCGATCAGGAGGCACTGGAAGTTGCGGTCGTGCGCCTCGCGCAAGGTCGAGTGCACGCAGACGTCGGTGGTGCAGCCCGTGAAGAGCAGATGCTCGATGTGGCGCACGCGCAGGACCTGCTCGAGGTCGGTGTAGGTGAAGGCGCCGTTCGCGGTCTTGTCGACGATCACGTCCTCGGGCAGCACCGGCAGCTCGGGGGCGATCTCGAACCCCGGCGACCCCCGCACGAGGAAGCGCGTGCCCTCGAGGCCGCCGCGCTTCCGGCGCCAGCGCTCGAAAGGCGTCATGTCCGCGAGGTCGGCGCGGTAGCCCTGCCGCGTGTAGACCACGAGGCCGCCGACGCGCCGCACGGCGTCAATGACGGCGCGCACCGTCGGCAAAATAGCGCGTACGGGCGCCGTGTCATAGCCGCGCTTGGCGAGGTAGCTCTCCGGCGAGACGAAATCGATCTGCAGGTCGATCACCAGCAGCGCCAGCCGCGTCGGATCGAGTTTGCTGTCGTAGGGAAAATCGAAGGGACGCGCCTTGATCGGGCCGTGGGACATCGGTGGGTTCCTGCGAGCGCGGCCGCGAGCCCGGCCGACGCTTGCCTCGCTAATGAGGACGCGCGCTTTGCGAGATCAAGCCGACCGCTACCGCCAGCAGGACGCATCCGATTGCGACCGCAAAACAGATCGTTGCGATCCGCTTCTTACTAGTGGAAAGCGCCGGCTTCGGTTTGCCTCTGTTGGCGAGACCGTACGCGGTGGCAGCCACTAGAAGAGCGACCATCACATAGTAACCGAATGAGTCCACCGCGGTCCCCCTCGCCCTCGGACGGCATGGGTAATCTACGCCTGAAATGGAGATTTGAAAGGACGCGCTCTCGCCGGTGCGCGGTAGACGCGCGAGACCGCCACCGCCAGATCGGCGATCCGCCGCCGAAGCGCCGTGGGCTCGAGGACCTCGACCTCGGTCCCGAGGCGGAGCAGATCGGCCGCCGCCTGGTCGATGGACTCGATCGGGATCGTTGCGCGGCACCAGCCGTCCTTGGCCGCTGGCTCCGCGCTCTCCGCGGCGGCGCGCGCCACCGGTGCACCCAAGAGCTCGAGCCGACGGAGTCCCGCCGATGAGATGCGTAGCTTCGCCTCGTCGCGATAGACGCCGCGCTCATAGGCGCGCGCCGCCGCGCCCCAGGCGACCGCGAGATCGAAGCCCTTGGGGCGCGTGAAGCGCTCCTCGCTCGGCGTGGCGCCGAGCATTTGCGAGATGCGGTAGGTGCGGGTCTGCTCACGCACCTGTGCCACCAGGTACCAGACGCCCGCCTTGAGAACGAGCCCGAGCGGCCTGAGACGCCGCGTCACCGAGCCCTCGCCCATCTTGTAGCGGACATCGAGGCAGGTCTCGTTCCAGACGGCTTGCGCGATCGCGGGCAACAGCCGCACTTCCTCCGCGCTCCGGAACCAGCCGATGGGGTCGAGATGGACCCGCTCGCCGACCCGGCGGGCGGAGGCCCGTGTGCGCTCGGGGAGCGCCGCGCTGAGCTTCAACTGCGCCGCTGCCAGCGCGCCGCCCAGGCCCAGCTCCGCGGCCGGCCCCGGCAAGCCCGCAAGGAACACCGCCTCCGCCTCGGCGGGCGTCATCCCCGTGAGCTCCGTGCGATAGCCCTCGAGGAGCGCAAAACCGCCGTTGGGGCCGCGGTCGGCGTAGACGGGAACGCCGGCGGCGCTCAGCTGGTCGATATCGCGATAGATCGTGCGGACGGAGACCTCGAACTCCGCCGCCAGCGCCTCCGCAGTCATCCGGCCGCGGGTCTGCAGCCGCATCAGGATCGCCAGCAACCGGCTCGCGCGCATAGCCGAATGATAGCAACAATTCCTGACACTTGTTGGCAGGAATAGAGGCGTAGAACGGGTTCGAGGCCGCTCGCCGGCCCGATCCGATGGAGATGCGCAATGTCGCAATCAGCAGAGGTTCCCGCTACCGATTTCGGTTTCCTCATGGGCCGCTGGCGCGTGCGGCATCATCGTTTGAAGCGCCGGCTCGCGAATTGCGCGGAGTGGGATGACTTCTGGGGCACGTCGAGCGCGCGGCCGCTGCTCGGCGGCGGCAACATCGACGAGAACGAGATCCCCTTGCCGGGCGATCCCTATATCGGCGTCACGCTTCGAACCGTCGATCGGAGCGGCACCTGGCGCATCTATTGGTTCGACAGCCGTAATCGCGCGATGGTCGATCAACCGATGGTGGGCCGCTTCGAGAATGGCGTTGGACTTTTCCATGCCGAGCACATGTTCGAGGGGCGTCCCATCCGCGTGCGCTTCCTCTGGTCGCGGCCGACGGATGCGACCTGCCGGTGGGAGCAGGCGTTCTCGGCGGACGGCGGCTCTATGTGGGAGACCAACTGGGTCATGGATTTCTCGCGCGCCTGACGCGCGGTCTTGAGGAGAACGCCATGGAGCTCTTCATCTTCGCCCGCTTCCATGCCCGCGAGGGCAAGGAGGCCGAGCTCGCTGATCTGCTAGGCAGGCAGATCCGCTTCGCGCGCGGCGAGCGCGGCTGCCTCATGATCGACGCCTATCGATCGACGCGGGATCCGGGGCTCTTTCATATTCACTCGCGCTGGACCGACGAGGCCGCCTTTCAGGTTCACGCGGATCTCGCGAACACCGTCGCGTTCGTGGCGCGCGCGGAAGCGCTCATCGACCACCCCTTCGATGTGACGCGCTCGCGGCCGCTCGGGTAGAGTCTCCTTGTTTCAGCCGAGAAGGAGGGCGCAATGTTGTTCATGCTGATCGAGCGGTTCAAGAACCGCGATGCAAAGTCGGCTTACCGCCATTTCCGCGACAAGGGCCGCGGGCTCCCCGAGGGGCTTCGCTATGTCGACAGCTGGATCGAGCCGAATTTCGACCGCTGCTTCCAGCTGATGGAGTGCGACGACGCCAGGCTGCTGCAGGAGTGGATGTTGTTCTGGGGCGATCACGTCGAGGTCGAGTTCGTGCCCGTGGTGCCGTCGGCCGAGACCCGCAAGGTGATCGAGCCGCATCTCTGACGAGGAGACCGCATGAAGCTCTATTCGGGACCGCTGAGCCTGTTCTCGCGCAAGGTGGAGATCGCGCTCGGCGAGAAGGGCCTCGCCTTCGAGCGCGAGATGGTGCCGTTCACGCAGGCGAAAGGCTATTCGCCGAAGCACCCCGCCGTGCTCGCCGCCAATCCCAAGGCGCAGGTGCCAGTGCTGGTGGACGGCGACCTCACGCTGTTCGATTCGACGGTGATCGCGGAATATCTCGAGGAAGCCTATCCCGATCATCCGCTCTTCCCGCGCGACGCGAAGGCGCGCGCCCGCTGCCGGCTGCTCGAGCTCTACGGCGACGAGGTGCTGTTGGCGCAGGTGCGGCACCTGATGTTCCGGACCGAGCCGCGGCATCCCGACCCTGCGGTGCGGGCGCTTCGCGAGGAGGAGGGCCGGCAAGCCGATGCCGCGATCCGCGGCCTTTACGGCGTGCTGCAGGATCAGCTCGGCGGACAGGATTATTTCTGCGGCGCCTTCTCGGTGGCGGACATCGCGCTCTTCATGACGGTGCTGTTCGCGCTTCGGCTGAAGGGCCCGAGCCTCGATCGCCATCCCGCACTCGCAGCCTGGTACGCCCGGGTGCGCGCGCGGCCCGCGGTGACGAAGGTGGCCGATGAGGTCGCCGCGTGCGACCGCATCCTCTCGCCTTCGTGAGCGAGGCCTACATTTTCTTATCGTTGGCATGCGGTAAGCTCATTTGCGAAGGCCGGACAAACGGCCTACATCGGGAGCGTAGATTAAATCGATCTACAGCACGAAGCTGCAGAACTGAGGAGGTCATCCATGCCGGCCCGCACTGCCGCCGCCCGTATCGACACCAGAGATGAGGCGTCGCGGCCTTATGTGGAGGCCACGCTCACATATCTCGCCGACGCGAAGATCAAGCCTCAGACCTACAACCCGCCGCCGGGCACGGGCGTGCCACGACGGCTCGGCAACTACGGCCAGTTCCGCGTGCGCATCCACGACGCGCGCCCGGTGGCGGAGAGCCTCTCGCTCGACCGCGAGGGCTTCGCGTTCACCCGCCACGACACCGCCGTCACCGACTTCTACGACGAGACGCAGGTGCGCGGGGTCTATTACCCCGAGATGGAGCGTCTGGTCGCGGCCGCGACCGGCGCCGAGAAAGTGGTGGTGTTCGATCACACGATCCGCGTCGCCGAGCGGGCGGTCGAGCGCGGGCTCCGCGCGCCCGTGCAGATGGTGCACAACGACTACACCGACAAATCCGGCCCGCAGCGAGTCCGCGACCTGCTGCCTGCCGCGGAGGCGGAGGCGCGTCTCAAGCATCGCTTCGTCGAGATCAACGTCTGGCGGCCGATCAAGGGACCGGTGCAGGCCTGGCCGCTCGCGCTTGCGGAAGCGCTCAGCATCGCGCCTGCGGACGTGATCACCTGCGATCTCATCTACGCCGACCGCACCGGCGAGATCCTCTACGGCATCTACAGCCCGAACCACCGCTGGAACTATTTCCCGCGCATGGAGCGGGACGAGGCGGTGCTGATCAAATGCTTCGACAGCCTGAAGGACGGACGCGCGCGCTTCTCGCTGCACACGGCCTTCGAGGACCCGACCACGCCCGCGGACGCGCCGCCGCGCGAGAGCATCGAGATCCGCACGCTGGCCTTCTTCGCCGACTGAGCCTTACCAGATCCGCGGGATCAAGCGCCAGCGCACGCGCCGGGCATAGTCGTCATAACCATCGAGCTCGGTCCGGAGCACGCGCTCCTCCAAGACGATGCGAACCGAGAGCAGGGGCATCAGGACAAGGCTCGTGACGAGCCCGAGCCATGAGCCCAGCTGGAGCGGCGTGCCGAGGAATATCAGGAGGCCGCCGGCATACATGGGGTGGCGCACGATCGCGTAGGGGCCGGTGGTCACCACGGTCTGCCCGCGCTCGCGTTGGATCTTGACCACGGGCGCGGCATAGCTGTTCTCGCGGAAAGTCAGGAACACGACATACATAGAGAGCGCGACGAGGAGCGCGCCCGCCCACTGCAGCCACGTCGGCATGCGCGAGATCGCCCAGCGCTCGTCGAGCCCGATCAGCGTGATCCAGCCGAAGTAGAGCACCATCACCACGGCCATGAAGGCCTTGTCCCAGGCCTTCTGCGCGCGCTGGAACGGCGAGCCGAGCCGCTCGGCGAGCAGCCCGGGATCGTGGCGCGCAAGCCAGAGGCCGACACCGATGTTGAGGGCGCTGAATTCCGCGAGATATCCCCAGGCCGCGGGCCAATGGATCGTGCCAGCGGCGCTCAACAGGACAATGGCGAGGACCAACGTCAATGCCGCCGTCGAAATGACCAGCTTCGCGATCATCGGCGGTTACCTAAAATGGTCATCGATTTATGCCCGATATGCCCCCGCATTTACGTCCGGGTAATGCCATGACTGCGAGATGGGACGGCAGGTAAAACGCGAGGAGATCCTATGACCCGGGCGGAACAGCTCCAGGACCAAGCCGAATTCCTGCGCTCGCTCGCGGCATCCGCGAGCATTTCGCACAAACGAAAGCAACTGCTGAGGGCGGCCGAGCAATGCGAGGCGCTCGCCGATACCTTCGGGCAGCGCCATACGAGGCGACCCGAGCCGGCCCCGCTCGGCGTCGGCGAGCCCTATCTCAGGATGCCCCGGCGTAAGCACTGAGCCGCGGTCGCGCTCAATCCCACCGGTTGGCGTTCTTGGGAAAACCCGGGCGCTGCACGCGCACCACGCAGAAGCGCTGGCCGGTCGGCGCCTGCATCACCACCCACCGTTCCAGGCGCTTATAGACGCTCGCACCCAGCCTCTCGAGCCGAGCGACCTCGGCCGGGATGTCGTCGGTCTCGATGTCGAGGTGGACGCGGCTCTCGTGCTCGACGCGCTGGATCTCCACCATCGCCTCGTCGGGCGGCGTTTCCAGCATCCGGTAATTGCCGCGGCTCATGGGATGCGCGAGGTCCACGGGCCGGCCCAGCGCCGCCGCCCAGAAGCGGGCGGCTTCGTCGACGTCGTCGGTCTTGCAGTCGATCAAGAGGGCGCAGAGGCGGGAGTGGTGCATGGCGGTGCTTCTCCTGCGGCTCTCTTCTCAGGTCGCGACCAACGCGCGCAGATGCCGGTTGGCCACCGTCAGCATCGCGAGATCGGGGGCGGGCGCCTGCAGGATCTCCGTGACGAGAGAATCCAGATGCGAGACCTCCGCGGCGTGCGTGTTGATCCAGGCCTCGAAGCCGCTGTCGTCCTCGGCGACGGCGCGCGCGGTGAGGTCGGCCTGGTGGCCATAGAGGTCCTCGATCAGCGCGCCGATGGCGAGCTTGCGCCAGGCTGTATCGGCGGCGAGCTTGCGCGCGGTCATGCGCAGGAGGTCGAGGCGGAAGCGCGAGCCCACCGCGAAGAACCTGCGGCCGAGCTCGGCGACATCGGACATCTTGGCGACCGCGAGCTTCACGATGTCGACGGCGGAGACCAGGAAGTCGAGCTTGGCGATGCGCTCGGCGAGCGCCGCCGGCACGCCCCTCTCCTGCCAGCCGGCGATCCGGCGGGCGAGCTCCGCTTTCTGGGAAGCCGGCAGGGTCTCCCCGAGGCGCGCCGCGAGCGCGGCGACGCCGGGCTTGAACACCTGGGTCACGCCGGCGATGTCGAGCGCGCCCGGCGCGCGCAGGAACCAGGCCGCCGTGCGCTCGACCAGCCGATTGGCCGCGAGCAGCATCTCGGTCTGCACCGCCGCCGGCACCTGGTTGTCGAGCGCGGTCACCTCCGCCCAGAGCCCGTCCAGGTCGTACACGCCGCGCACGATGCCGTAGGCGCGCGCCGTGTCCCCGGCGCCGCGGCCGGTGCGCTCGATCATGTCGGCAACGAAGGTGATGCCGCAGCGGTTCACCAGCTCGTTGGCAACGCAGGTCGCAATGATCTCGCGGCGCAGCCGGTGCGCCTCGATCTGCGGCCGAAAACGCTCGACCAGCGCCGGCGGAAAGTAGGCGAGGAGGTCGGTCTTGAGGTGCGGGTCGTCGGGCAGATCGGTCGCCGTGAGCTCGTGCGCCAGCGTGTTCTTGACATAGGCCATGAGCACGGCGTGCTCCGGCCGCACCAGGCCGCGCTCCGCCGCCCGGCGCTGGGCGACCACGCTCTCGTCGGGCAGGAACTCGACCGCGCGGTCGAGCTTGCCGACCTTCTCCATCTCGCGCATGAGCCGCGCCTCGGCATCGAGCCGCTCGGCCGCCTGCGACTCCGCGAGCGTCAGCGCCAGACCCTGCAGATAATTGTCGCGCAGCACATGGGCAGCCACGTCGTCGGTGCGCTCGCGTAGCGTCTGGTTGCGCTGCTTCATGGTGAGGTCGCCGGCGCTCACCGCCGCATTCAGCAGGATCTTGAGGTTGACCTCGTGGTCGCTGGTGTCGACGCCGGCGGAATTGTCGATGGCGTCGGTGTTGATGCGGCCGCCCTTGAGGGCGTATTCGATGCGCGCGTGCTGGGTGACGCCGAGGTTCGCGCCCTCGCCCACCACCTTGGCGCGGATCTGCGTCGCGTCGATGCGGATCGCATCATTGCCGCGGTCGCCCGCGTCGCCGTGGCTCTCGGTGCTCGCCTTGATGTACGTGCCGATGCCGCCGAACCAGAGCAAGTCCACTTCGGCCTTGAGGATCGCCTTCATCACCTCGGCGGGTGTCAGCCGCTCGGCCTTGATGCCGAGCTTGGCGCGGATCTCAGGTGAGAGCGGGATCGATTTCAGCGTCCGCTCGAAGATGCCGCCGCCTTTGGAGACGAGCTTCTTGTCGTAGTCGGCCCAGCTCGAGCGCGGCAGGTCGAAGAGCCGCTGCCGCTCGGCGAAGCTCTTCTCCGGATCGGGATCGGGATCGAGGAAAACGTGGCGGTGGTCGAAAGCGGCGATCATCTTGGTGTGCTTGGAGCGCAGCATGCCGTTGCCGAAAACGTCGCCCGACATGTCGCCGACGCCGACGCAGGTGAAGTCGGCCGCCTGGATGTCGGTGCCGATCTCGCGGAAATGCCGCTTCACCAGCTCCCAGGCGCCGCGCGCGGTGATGCCGATCGCCTTGTGGTCGTAGCCCTGGGAGCCGCCGGAGGCGAAGGCGTCGGCGAGCCAGAAGCCGTATCCCTCCGAGACCCCGTTGGCGATGTCGGAGAAGGTCGCGGTACCCTTGTCGGCGGCGACCACGAGGTAGGGATCGTCGTCGTCGTGCCGGACTACGCGCTCCGGCGGCACGATCTTGTCGCCGACGATGTTGTCGGTGACGTCCAGGAGGCCGTGCATCAGCGTCTGGTAGCACGCCACCACTTCCTTCATGAGCGCGTCGCGCCCGCCGGGCGGCGGCCGCTTCACCACGAAGCCGCCCTTGGAGCCCACGGGCACGATGACGGCGTTCTTCACCATCTGCGCCTTCATCAGGCCCAGGACCTCCGTGCGGAAATCCTCCTTGCGGTCGGACCAGCGGATGCCGCCGCGCGCCACCTTGCCGCCGCGCAGGTGCACGCCCTCCATGCGGGCCCCATAGACGAAGATCTCGTAGAGCGGCCGCGGCAGCGGCAGGAGATCGATCTCGTGGCTCGCGAGCTTCACGGATAAATAGGGCTTGGGCGCGCCCGAGGGCAGGCGCTGGAAATAATTCGTGCGCAGGCTCTTCCGGATCAGCGTCAAGAAGCTGCGGAGAATGCGGTCCTCGTCGAGGTTGGTGACGGCATCGAGGTCGTGCTCGATCTCCGTGGCGAGCCGCTCGCTCCGCTCTTGCGCTACCGCGGCGCGCTCCGGATTGAAGCGCCGCTGGAAGAGGCGCACGAGTTTCGCGGCGATGTCGGGATGCGCCGCGAAGGTGTCCTCCATATAAGCCTGGCTGAAGGCGCTGCCGGCCTGGCGCAGCGCCTTCGCATAGAGCCGCAGGATCGTCACCTGCCGCCAGTCGAGACAGGCACCGAGGATCAGCCGGTTGAAGCCGTCGCTTTCCATCTCGCCGGCCCAGAGCCGCGCGAAGGCCTGCTCGAAGCGCTGGCGGTCGCGCGCCACATCGATGACGCCGACCCGGCAGACGAGGGCGAAATCCTGCATCGCCACCGGCGTAGCGTCGCCCGCGGGCGTCACGCGATAGGGCTCCTCGCTGATCACCTTGAGGCCGAGATTCTCCAGCATGGGCAGCACGTCGGAGAGCGGCACCGGCTCGGCCGCGCGGTAGATCTTGAAGCGAAGCTCGTGCGGCTCGGCCTCGACCGGCTTGTACAGGGTGAGCGCGAGCGGCGTCTGGCCCGCGCGGACCTCCTCGATCCGGGCGATATCGTAGAGCGCAACCGCGCCCGAGAACGCCTCCCGATAAGCGGTCGGGAAGGCCTTCCCGTAGCGCTGCAGCAGCGCCATGCCCGCGGCCTCGCCCTTCGCCTCCATGAGCGCTTGCGCGAGCCGGTCCTCCCAGGTGCGGCCGGCATCGGCGAGCTGACGCTCGATCGCGCCGACGTCGACCTCCACCGCCTTCCGCTGAGGCGTCGTCACGATGTAGTGCACGCGCGCCAGCACGGACTCACCGAGCTCGGTCGCGAAATTCGAGATGGTGCCCTGGAAGGCGTTCTCCAGGATCTGGGCGAAGCGCTGGCGCAGCTCCGTGTTGTAGCGCTCGCGTGGGACGTAGATGAGACAGGACGCGAAGCGGCTGAACACGTCGCGCCGCACGAAGAGCGCGATGCGCTGCCGCTCCTGCAGATTGAGGATGCCGAGCGCGGCGTCGTAGAGCTGGTCGTCGGAGATCTGCAGCAGCTCGTCGCGCGGGTAGGTGTCCAGGATGTGCATCAACGCCTTGGCGTCGTGGCTCTGGGGCGGGAAGCCCGCGCGCTGCAGGATGTGGTCGACCTTGCGGCGCAGCAGGGGGATCGCCCGCGGGCTCCGGCTGTAGGACAGCGAGGTGAACAGCCCGACGAAGAGCCGCTCGCCCACCACGCCGCCGTCGGGCCCGAAGACCCGCACGCCGATCGTGTCCATCAGGCCCGGCCGGTGCACGGTGGCCCGCCGGTTCGACTTGGCGATCGAGAGGACGCGCGGCTGGCGCAGGAATTCCTGCACCTCCGGCGCCAGCGTCTTGAAGCTGCGGAGGCCGTCGAAGACCGGATAGGTGTCGTCGCGCAGGATGCCGAGGCCGCTGCCGGCGACGATGCCGACGCCGATCGCGTCGCCCGTTGGCGTGAAGCGGTACTCGCGGAATCCCAGGAAAGTGAAATTGTCGTCCTCGAGCCAGGCCAGGAACTCCGCGCCTTCCGCGATGACCTCGGGCGGCAGCGGCAGGCTCTTGGCCTCGAGCACGCTCTCGCGCACCGCCTTGAGCCGATCCAGCATCGGCCGCCAATCCGTCACCGACGCGCGCACATCGGCAAGCACGCGCTCCAGCGTCGCCGCGATCTCGGCGAGCCGCTTGGGGTCGGTCTGCTCGCTCGCCTCCACGTGCATGGCGGATTCCCGGAGCGCCTGGGCGGCACCGTTGCCGCCGGCACCGTCGGTGGCCTCGGCGTCGAGCAACCCCGTGAGCTTGCCCTTCGCGTCCCGCGCCACCCTGAGGATCGGGTGGATCACCAGATGCACCGTGAGGCCGAGGCCATTGAGCGCCGCGGTTACGGAATCCACCAGGAACGGCATGTCGTCGTTGACGATCTCGATCACCGTGCGGCCGGCGCGCCAGCCCTCGGCGTCGAGCCGCGGGTTGAAGGCGCGGAGCTTGGCGCGGCCCGGCGCGCGCTCCTGAGCGAACTGCCAGAGCGAGAGCGCGGCGCCATAGAGGTCGTCGGCGCCCCGCGGCACCACGTCCTCCGGCGGCACGTGGCCATAGAACTGATTGACAAAGCGCTGGATGGGCTGCGCGCGGTCCGGCGCAAAGCGCTCGCCGACCCGGCCCAGCACGCCCTCGATTCGCTCCCGCTTCTGCTCGTCGGCGCGCAGCGACATGGCGTTCCTCCTCCGTCTGCGCGGCGCTTATCCTATTGCCAATACCGAGGATTGCGCCGATCTCTTCGCCAAGGGGGTTCCCTCGGGGCGAGACTTGGTCTTACCCTCTAAGGCGACGCCCCGCCAAGCCGGAAGCACGCTCACATCGGGCCGCCGGCTCAATCATAGCGGGAACGAGGGACGCCAGTATGACAAGGGGAGCGGACCGGCGGAAGCTGGTCCTGATCGACGAATCCGACAGGGAGGCCGCGCTCTTCTTCGTGCGCTGGCTCAAGGCGCCGCACCGGATCGGCGCGGTGGCGCCCTCGAGCCGCCATTTGGGCCGCGCCATGGCGCGTCAAGTTTTGGGCGCGGGCCCCGGCCCGATCATCGAGCTCGGCGGCGGCACCGGCAGCGTCACCAAGGCGCTCCTCGAGGCCGGCATCGCGCCCGAGCGCCTCGTGGTGGTGGAGCGCGACGAGAAGCTGCACCGCATCCTTCGCGAGCACTTCCCCAGGCTCCGCGTGATCCACGGCGACGCCCGGCGGCTCCGCCGCCTCCTGGCGCCGCTCGGCATCACCGAGGCCGCCGCCGTGGTTTCGAGCCTGCCGCTGGTCTCGATGCCGCGCATGACCATGAACCGCATCCTCGTCGAGGCGTTCGCACTCCTGGGCGAGGGCCGGCCCTTCGTGCAATTCACCTACGGCGTCGTCTCCCCGATCGCCCGCGAGCGCAAGGGGCTCACAGGAAAAGTCACCGCGCACATCTGGGCGAACCTGCCGCCGGCGAGCGTGTGGCGGTACGAGCGGCGGCGAGATGGGGGACGGGTAAGAAGGGTGGCTTGACCCTTCGACACGCGCCCTTCGGGCGCGCGCTCAGGGCGGGGGATGTTGATCGGTCGAAACAGTCATTCCTCGTCCTGAGCGCGGGGCCGTCCCTCGGCGCCGCCAAGCGGCGCTCGGGATGAGGGGCCCCCGTGTCGAAGGACACGGGGCGGGACGCACTGTCGGGCCGACGGTAGAATGCGCGATGCCCACCTTCGCCCGCATCCAGATCGCGCCTTCCGACCACGTCACCGCGCTTGTTTATCCAGCGAGCCAGCGCGCCGGCATCTCGCTACTCCTCGCCCACGGTGCCGGCGGGAATCAGATGAGTCCGTTCATGGTCGACTACGCGAAGGGGCTCGCGGAGCGGCGGATCGATGTCGTCACCTTCAACTTCGCCTACAGCGAGCAGAGGCGAAGGCTGCCGGACCGGAACGACAAGCTCGAGGCGTGCTGGCGCGCGGTGATCGCGGCGGCGCGAGCGGGTGCCCTCTCGCCGGAGATCGCGCGCGGCCCAATCGCGATCGGAGGAAAATCCATGGGCGGGCGCATCGCCTCCCAGGTGGCGGCGGCCGGAAGCGAGGGGATCGCGGGCCTCGTGCTGCTGGGCTATCCGCTCCATCCGCCGGGTAAGCCGGAGCAGCTTCGCACCAAGCATCTGCCCGCGCTCGCCGTACCGATGCTGATCGTCCAGGGCGAGCGCGACGCCTTCGGCACGCCCGACGAGCTCCGTCCCGTGCTCCGCGCGCTCGCGGCGAAGACCGAGCTCTTCGTGATCGAGGGCGG
>DATFRA010000177.1:0-2168 GCA_035263705.1 Allostellaceae bacterium | reverse complement strand
CTGGTCTGCACGCATCCCGCGACCGGCCGGCGCATGCTCTACCTCGGACGCCGCCGCAACGCTTATCTGGTCGAGCTCGAGCTCAGCCAATCCGAGGCATTGCTGGACGAGCTCTGGAGCTTCGTCGACCGGCCTGAGTTCGCCTGGGAGCACGCCTGGCGGGCGGGCGATCTCGTGCTGTGGGACAATCGCTGCACCATGCACCGGCGCGACGCCTTCGACCCCGGGAGCCGCCGAATCCTGCACCGCACCCAGATCAAGGGCGAGCAGCGGCCGGCCGCCTGAGCCTCGGCAGTCCTCAGTTTGCATGAGCGCACTGCGTCCTTCGACTCGCCTGCTGACGCACGCGGCTCAGGATGAGGCCGTTAGTTTACCGCAGTAAGAGGAGCGCCTCATCCTGAGCCGCGATGCGCAGCATCGCGAGTCGAAGGACGCACGATGCATGCTACATCGGCCGCAGCGACTCCGGTATCCGTTCCATGATCCAGCGGTCGATGCGCGCGACCAGCGCCTCGCGCCAGGAGAGCAGGCCCGGCCGGTGGAGGGCCGAGCCCAGCCCCACCTGCTGGATCTCGAGCATGCCGACGTCTTCCTGGGCGACGCGGAGCCAGCGGTCGTAGTAGGGCCGCGCCTTCTCCTCGAAATCGGCGCGCGTCACGGTGCTTCTCGGAAAACAGCCGCCGAGCGAGAGGATCGAGCGGTCGGCGGCCAGAGGTCGGACCTGCAGCCACCACATGGAGTCCTGCGCCACCGCGAACTGAGTCGTCGGCAGGATCAGCGAGAAATAGGTGCCGCGCTGCGCCTCGGCCGAGAGCCCCTCGATCGGCGGGAAGGGCGGCGGCGTCTCGCCGAGGACGGCGATGCTGCGGTCGTCCAGTACCTGCAGGCATTCCCAATCGCCCGTGGTCTCGATGTCGATCGAGGTCTGCGCGCCCACGGTCGCGGCGTGGATATAGCCGGTGTGGTAGCTCTCCATGGCGTTCTCGACCAGGAGCTTCCAGTTGCAGCGCGCATCGAGCTCTGCGCGCCAGGTGCATTCCATCTCGTCGAGACGGTGGGACGCGAACACCGCGGGCATGTTGCCGATCACGTCGGCGAGCGCGGGCGCGCCCGCGTCGAGCGCGAGGAAGACAAAACCCTGCCAGAGCGCCATCCGGAGCGGGACCAGCCCTTGCTCGCTCGCGCGGAAGCCGGGCGTGCGCTCCATGTCGGGCGCTCCCGCGAGACTGCCGTCGAGCCGGTAACCCCAACCGTGATAGGGACAGACGATGGCGCGGCGGTTGCCACTGCCCGCCAGGAGCCGCGAGCCCCGGTGCCGACAGCAATTGGCGAAGGCGCGGAGCTCGCCCGCGAGGTCGCGCAGAAGGATGACCGGCCCGGCGACGGTGTCGATCGCGCGGTAGTCGCCGGGAGCGGACACCTCGTCGGCACGGCCCACGAAGAACCAGCCGCGGCGATGGACATGCGTCCCCTCCGCGTCGAAGAACTCCGCCGATGTGTAAGCGGCCGCCGGCAGGCTCCGGGCATCAGCCGAGATAGGCGCGCTGGACCTTTTCGTCATCGATGAGCTCCGCGCCGCGCCCGGTGAGGGCCACCTTGCCGCTCTCGAGCACATAAGCGTAGTCGGCGACGTTGAGGGCCGCGAGCGCGTTCTGCTCCACGAGCAGGATGGTGACGCCCTGCTTGTTGATGGCGCGGATGGTCTGGAATACCTGCTCCACCAGCTGCGGCGCGAGGCCCATGCTGGGCTCGTCCATCAGCAGGACGCGCGGCCGCGCCATCAAGGCGCGCGCGGTCGCCACCATCTGCTGCTCGCCGCCCGAGAGCGTGCCGGCGACCTGCTTGATGCGCTCCTTGAGGCGCGGGAACAGCGCCATCATGCGCTCCTTGTCCTCGGCGATAGCCGCGCGGTCGCGGCGCGCGAAGGCGCCCATGTGCAGGTTCTCGTCAACGGTGAGGCGCGCGAAGATCCGGCGACCCTCCGGCACCTGCACGATCCCCATCTGCGAGATCTCGTGCGGCGGAACGCCCGTGAGGCTCTCGCCGTTGAAGCGGATGTCGCCCAGGCGCGGATGCAGGAGGCCGCTGATCGCGCGCAGGGTCGTGGTCTTGCCGGCGCCGTTCGCGCCGACCAGCGTCACGATCTGGTGCTCCTCGACCGAGATCGA
>DATFRA010000176.1:0-2140 GCA_035263705.1 Allostellaceae bacterium | reverse complement strand
GGCCCAACGGGCCGCTTGCTCAGGATGAGGGGATAAGAAGGTGGCCCAAAAAGAAAGGTCCTCATCCTGAGCAAGGGCCGTCAGGCCCGCGTCGAAGGACGCACGGCTGCGTTTGCAGCGGCGGGCCTCGTCCTTCTGTTGATTGCCGGCATCGTCGGCTCCTGGCTCTGGCTGCGCGCGCGCGGCATCGACCTCGCCGGCATGAACGCGGCCGATGTCGAGGCTCTGGTCCAAAGCTGGGCGCCGTGGACGTGGCTCGGCTCGATCGTCCTCATGGTGCTGCACTCCTTCATGCCGCTGCCGGCGGAGATCATCGCGCTTGCGAACGGCATGCTGTTCGGGCCGTGGTGGGGCGTCGTGGTGACCTGGGTGGGCGCGATGCTGGGCGCGGTGCTCGCCTACGGGCTCGCGCGCGCGCTCGGCCGGCCGGCGGTCCGCGCCTTCATACCAGCGCGGCATTGGGCGAGGCTCGAGGCCATCCCTGTCGCGGCGGGGCCGCTGCTGGCGATCCGGCTGATGCCGGTGATCTCCTTCAATCTCGTGAACTATGCGGCAGGCTTGCTGGGCGTGCCGTGGTGGCGATTCCTGTGGACCACCGGGCTCGGCATCCTGCCCCTCGTCGTCACCATGGTGGTCCTCGGCCGCGAGCTGATGGCGGCGCCCTGGTGGATCTGGGCCGCGTTTGCGCTCGCTTGCCTGGCGATGCTGGGGCTCCTGCGTCTGGTCCGAGGGAATACCGGCCGTTAAGCTCTGCGTGTATACTTTCGGGCATGAGCGAAGCTGAGGCGCTTTTCGCAGTCCTGCGGAAATCGGCCGATACCAACGCCGTAAGCGCGATCGAGCGCCTGGTCCGGGACGGGCAGGATCGCGAGCTCTGCCGCGTCAACGTCCTGGCTTTCGCCGCCGATGCGGGCCTCGGCGAGGAGCCAGCCATCTCCGCCTTTCTGCATGCCGCGCGCATCGGGCTCTTCGATCTTTCCTGGAACGTGCTCTGCCCCGGCTGCGGCGGCGTGCTCGAGGCGGGTGCCACACTGAAAAGCGTCGATCAGAGCGAATATCACTGTGCGCTCTGCGCCTCCGGCTACCAGCCGACCCTCGACGAGATGGTGGAGGTATCCTTCACCGTGAGCCCGCGGGTGCGCCGGATCGCCGCGCACAATCCGCATCAGCTGCCGTTCGCCGAATATTACCGGCAGATCTTCTGGGGTTCGGGCGTCGATCTGCCACCGCACGACGCGCTCGACCGGCTGATCGATGAAATCACGCTGGAGCAGATCGAGCTGCCACCGGGCGAGAAGGCGCTGCTTTCGCTGCAGCTGCCGACCGAGTTCGTGATCGTGTTCGACCCGGTGACGCACGCAGCGCAGTTCATCGATGTCAAGGGCGAGCCGACGCGTGATCGTCAAAATGTGTCAATGGTCTTCAATCGGGTTCGCGCCCCGACCGGTACCATGGAGCTGCGCCCCGGTCCGCTCCGCCTTGTGCTGGAGAACCGCACCGACGTGCGCGTGCTGCCGGGAGTGTGGATTGCGGGCGACAAGCTCCACGACCTGCTCGGAAAACGCCGGCCGTTCCTGACCGCGAAGCGGCTGCTCACAAACCAGACCTTCCGCGACATCTACCGCACGGATACGCTCGACGTCGACCAGCGGCTCAAGATCACCAGCCTCACTTTCCTGTTCACCGACCTCAAGGGCTCGACAGAGCTCTACGAGCGGGTCGGCGACCTTATCGCGTTCGACCTCGTGAAGGCGCATTTCCAGGTGCTGAACGAGATCGTGGCGGCGGAAGCGGGCGCGGTCGTGAAGACGATCGGCGACGCCGTGATGGCGACGTTCCCGACGCCCGACCGGGCGGTCGCGGCGGCACTTCGGATGCGCGACGCGATGCGCCGCCTCAATACCGAGCGCGGCGGCGAGGACCTGTTGCTCAAGATCGGCATCCACGAAGGGCCATGTCTCGCGGTGGTGCTGAACGACCACCAGGACTATTTCGGCCAGACCGTGAACGTCGCCGCGCGCGTCCAAGGCCTCGCGACCTCGCGCTCGATCTTCGCGACCTCGCCGGTGGTGGGAAATCCGCAAGCCGCGGCGATCCTGCGCGACAGCGGCCTCAGCGCGGTCCCGCAGCAACGCGCGCT
>DATFRA010000175.1:0-6821 GCA_035263705.1 Allostellaceae bacterium | reverse complement strand
GACAGCGCCGTTGCCGTCCTCGCAGTGGGGCTGGGACGACAGCCTCAAGGGCTACTCCTACGATCCCGACAAAGCGAAGGCGCTCCTGAAGGAAGCGGGTTATCCCGACGGCTTCGAGTGCGAGCTGCTCGCTTACAGCTCGCCCCGCGGCTACAACCCCGCGGGCCCCGAGCTCTCGGTCGCGGTGCAGGGCTATCTCGCCAAGGTCGGCGTCAAGGCCAGCATCCGCAAGCAGGAGATGGCCGCTTTCCTCGGCGAGCTGCGCAGCGGCAAGTACACGCAGATGTTCCTGTCGGGCTTCAGCGGCGACAACGGCGATCCCGACAACTTCCTTTGGAACCTGTGGGGCTCGCCCGCGATGCCGGTTGGCGACACGTCCCACTACAAGAACGCTGAGGTCGACAAACTGCTGGTCGACGGGCGCCGGGAGACCAACCAGGCAAAGCGGATCGAGATCTACAAGAAGGCGCAGAAGATCATTCTCGACGAGGCGCCCTGGATCTTCGTCAACCAGACCTTGCAAGTGCGCGTCACCCGGAAAGAGGTGAAGGGCTTCGTGCTCAATCCGACGCAGATGTTCTTCGAGATGCAGAGCGTCTCGCTCGAATAGCGTCGGCTCGATTTTGCAACCAGGGGCGGAGCTCGTCTCCGCCCCTTTTTCTTCACAGAATATCGTCGCGGATGCAGGCCTTGAGGTGGCCGGGCGAGACCTCGCGCAGCTCCGGCACCGCTTGCGCACACTCCGGCTTGGCGTAGGGACAGCGGGTGCGGAAGACGCAGCCCGAGGGCGGGTTGATCGGGCTAGGAATGTCACCTTGCAGCACGATGCGCTTGCGCTTGCGGTCGGGGTCGGGCTCCGGCACCGCCGAGAGCAACGCCTCGGTGTAGGGATGCTTTGGGTTGCGGTTGAGCTCGCGCGCGGGCGCGCTCTCCATGATCCGGCCCAGGTACATCACGATCACGCGATCGGAGATGTACTCGACCACCGCGATGTCGTGCGCGATGAACAGCATGGTAAGACCGAGCCGCCGCTTGAGGTCGCGCAGCAAGTTCACCACCTGGGCCTGGATCGAGACGTCGAGCGCCGAGACCGGCTCGTCCGCGACGACGAATTCCGGACCCGCCGCGAGCGCGCGGGCGATGCCGATGCGCTGACGCTGTCCGCCCGAGAATTCGTGGGGATAGCGGTCGCGGTGGTCGGGGTGCAGGCCCACGAGGCGCAGGATCTCCGCCACGCGCTCGCGCCGCTCCTCGCGCGAATTGCCGATGCCATGCACCACCAGCGGCTCCGCCACGATCTCCTCGACGTGCATGCGCGGATTGAGCGAGGCGAAGGGATCCTGGAAGATCGGCTGCGCGTGGCGCCGGAACATCCGGAGCGCCGCTTGCGAGAGACGCGCGATGTCCTTGCCGCGATAGATGATCGCGCCGGCGGTGGGGTCGATGAGACGCAGCACCGTGCGCCCGACCGTGGTCTTGCCCGAGCCGGACTCGCCGACCAGGCCCAGGACCTCGCCGGGCTCGATGGCGAAGGAGACGTCATCGACAGCCTTGATCTTGCGTTGGCCGCGCGCGAACACGCCGCTATCCGCGTCGAACCAGGTGCGGAGCTGCCGCACCTCCAGCAGCGGCGCGGCGGCGGTCATGCCGGCGCCTCCTGCGCGTGGCGCTCGGCCACCGCCTGCCAGCGCAGGCAACGCACGGCGTGGCCTTCGGCGGCGCGCTCGAGCGCCGGCACTTCTGCGTCGCAGAGGCCGGGCTCGAAAAAGCCGCAGCGCGGGTGAAAGGCGCAGCCCCTGGGCACGTGGCGCGCGTCCGGCACGTTGCCGGGGATCGCCGCCAGCGTCGCCGCTTCGGCGCCGGCCATGCCGAGGCGCGGCACGGAATTCAGAAGTCCGATCGTGTAGGGCATGCGCGGCGCGCGGAAAATCGCGCGGGCGGGGCCCGCCTCCACGACGCGGCCCGCGTACATCACCATGATGCGGTCGGCTATCTCCGCGGCGACCCCGAGGTTGTGCGTAATAAAGATCACGGCCATGCCGAGCTCGCGCTGCAGCTTCTTTATCAGCTCCAGGATCTGCGCCTGGATGGTGACGTCGAGCGCGGTCGTGGGCTCGTCCGCGATCAGCAACGCGGGATTGCAGGAGAGCGCCATGGCGATCATGACGCGCTGGCGCATGCCGCCGGACATCTGGTGCGGATAACTCCTCATGCGGCGCTCGGGCTCGGGGATGCCGAGATGTGCCAGCATCTCGACCGCATGGCCGAAAGCCTCGCGGCCGGCCTTGCCCTGATGTAGCTGGATCGCCTCGACGATCTGCTGGCCGACGGTATAGACGGGGTTGAGCGACGTCATCGGCTCCTGGAAGATCATCGCGATGTCGTTGCCGCGGAGCCCGCGCATCTCCGTCAGCTCGAGCTTGGTCAGGTCGCGCATGCGGCCATCGCGGCCCTTCAGCAGGATCTCGCCCGAGGCGATGCGGCCCGGTGGGCTCTCGATGAGCCGCATGAGCGACAAAGCCGTCACGGACTTGCCCGAGCCGGATTCGCCCACCACCACCAACGTCTCGCCGCGATTGATATGGAAGGAGACGCCGTCGACCGCGGTTATCGCACCGCCCTCGACCGCAAACTCGACCCGGAGATCGCGGACCTCCAGCAGGTGCGCGCTATCGTTGGCGCCGTCGGCGGCCATCATTCCTTCCGCCGCCTCGGGTCGAAGTGATCGCGCAGCGCGTCGCCCAGCAGGTTGAATCCCAGCACGACCAGGAAGATCGCGAGGCCCGGGAAGGTCGCGATCCACCAGGAAGTGAGGAAATAGCCCTGGCCCTCCGCCAGCACCGAGCCCCAGTCCGGCGAGGGCGGCTGTGCGCCCATGCCGAGGAAGGAGAGGCCGGCGGTCTCGACCACCACGGTGCCGGCTTGCAGGGTCGCCATCACCAGGATCGGCGTGAAGCTGTTCGGCAGCACATGGCGCAGCATGATGCGCGTGGCGCTGCCGCCGATGGCGCGCGCGGCCAGCACGAACTCGGTGGTCCGGACCGCGAGCACCTGGCCGCGGATCACCCGCGCATAAACCGGCGTCGCCACGATCCCGATCGCGATCATCGAGTGCACCAGGCTGGGCCCCAGCGCCGCCACGATGATCATCGCGAGCAGCAGGTAGGGAAACGCCAGCAGCACGTCGACCAGGCGCATGGCCGCGCTGTCGACCCATTTGCCGTAGAAGCCCGCGATCAGGCCGAGCATGGTTCCGATCACCAGCGCGATGCCGTCGGCGACCAGGATCGAGAGCAGCGCGGTGCGCGTCCCGTAGAGCACCCGGCTCAATTCGTCGCGGCCATACTGGTCGGTGCCGAAGAGATGATCCAGCGACGGCGCCTGCAGCGCTGCGCCGAAATCTTGCTCGTAGGGATCGTAGGGCGCGACCTTCGGGGCTATCACGGTGAGGAGCAGGAAGGCCGCGACGATGATGGCGCCGACCTGCGCGGTCGGTCGGCGCAGCACCCGCAGCAGGCCGGGGCGCTGCGGCGCCTGCTCGGTTGCGGCGAGCTCGACCGTGCTCATTTGTAGCGGATCCGCGGATCGAGATAGGCGTAGCTCAGATCCACCACCAGGTTCACCGCGACGAAGACGAATGCGGTGAGCAGGGCCGCCGCCTGTACCACCGGATAGTCGCGATCGAGGATCGCGTTAATCATGAGCCGGCCGAGGCCCGGCAGCGAGAAGATCGTCTCCGTGAGCACCGCGCCCGAGAGCAGCAGGCCCAGCTGTAGCCCGATCACCGTCACGACGGGAATGAGCGCGTTGCGCAGCACGTGCTTGAGCACGACCCGTGGCTCGGAGAGTCCCTTGGCGCGCGCCGTGCGCACGTGGTCCTGCGAGCGCATCGACAGCATCTCCGAGCGCGTGATGCGGGTGATCAACGCCATCGGGATGGTGCCGAGGGTGCAGGCCGGCAGGATCAGGTGGTAGAGACTCAAGCCAATGAGGTTGAGCTGCCCGGAAAGCACGCTGTCCACCACCGACATGCCCGTCACGCGTGGCGGCTCCATCCCGGTCGGCATCAGGCTGCCGATCGGGAGCCAATCGAGCTGCGCGCCGAACACCAGGATCAGCATCAAGCCGAGCCAGAAGATCGGCATGGAAACGCCGAACAACGTCACGGTCAGTACCGTGTTGTCGAAGCGGGAGAGCGGCCACACCGCCGCCAGCACGCCCAGCGGCACGCCGCCAGCCACCGCGACGAACAGCGCTGCCAGCGAGAGCTGAATGGTGACGGGGAAGGCATCCCATACGTCGATGAAAGCGGGACGGTTGCTGTGGAGCGACATGCCGAAGTCGCCATCAAGCGCGTCCATGACGAAGCGGAAATACTGCACGTAGATCGGCTGATCGAGGCCGAGGTCGTGGCGGAGCCGCGCGACCTGCTCGGTGGTGGCGCGATCGCCCAGCAGCATCTGCGCCACGTCGCCCGGCAGGACGTGAAGTGTGAAGAACACCACCACGCTGACGCCGACCAGCACGAAAACGAGCTGGATGATCCGCCGGATGATGTACTGCGTCACGCGCGGCACCCCCTGCGGATATCTGACCTGAGATGCCGGAGCATCGCAACTCCGGCTTGGGCCGCGGTCAGGCAGGGGCCGGCGCAGCGGCAACGCCCGTCACCTCGAGCGCTCCGGCAACCGGAAATCCCGAGCTTGGGCCGGGGCGCCCGACCTCAAGGGGACGCCCGGCCCTTGCCTCGGGTCAGCCGCGGAAGAACGCCAGGAGGTCTGGGTTGATCACGTCGGCGTGGACGGTGAGCATCCCGTGCGGATAGCCCGGATAGATTTTCAATGCAGCGCCCTTGATCAGCTTGGCCGAGAGGAGCGCGGCGTCCGCGTAGGGGACGATCTGGTCGTCGTCGCCGTGCATGACGAGCGTTGGCACGTTGATGTCGCGGAGATCCGAGTTGAAGTCAGTCTCCGAGAATGCCTTGATGCATTCGTAGTGCGCGTTTGCAGCGCCCATCATGCCCTGCCGCCACCAGTTGTTCACGACGCCGTCCAGCGTCTTGGCGCCCGGCCGGTTGAAACCATAGAAGGGGATCGGCACCTCGCGGTAGAACTGTGCTCGGTTCGCGGCGAGTTGCTTGCGCAGGTCGTCGAACACCTCGATGGGCGTGCCGCCGGGGTTCTTGTCGCTCTTGACCATGATCGGCGGCACGGCGCTGACGAGCACGGCCCTTGCCACGCGGCCCTTGCCATGACGCGCGACATAGCGCGCTACTTCACCCCCGCCGGTCGAGTGGCCGATGTGAATCGCGTTCCGGAGATCGAGGGCGGAAGCGAGCTCGGCGACATCCGCTGCATAGTTGTCCATGTCGTGACCGCTGGTCGGCTGGCTGGAGCGCCCATGCCCGCGGCGATCGTGGGCGATGACCCGGTAGCCGTGCCGCTGGAAGAACAGCATCTGGTTGTCCCAGTCGTCCGCGCTCAGCGGCCAGCCGTGATGGAGCACGACCGGCTGGCCTTGTCCCCAATCCCTGTAGAAGATCTGCGTGCCGTCCTTGGTCGTGATGTGAGGCATCTTTCCGCTCCGCCGTTGATGGTTGCTAGGGTTCGAGCCTTTGATTGGTTTTCTCCGTCGCCTCAGCCGTTTGATCCCGGCGAGCGACGGCTCGCCTGGTAGAGAAATTAGCGCGCCACTTGGCTATTTCATCGAGACCTTGAGCGACGTTGCGTCATGTCGCCGAGACCGACAGTCGGGAGTTCCGGTGCGAGCGGCCGGCCATTGCTCCAATGCATTCTTGAAATCAGGCAACGACGGGCCTCGGCAACACAATGCTCAAGTCGATCCATCGCAGGCGCCTCCGGCTCGCTTTTGCGAATTGCAAGCCCCCTGAGGCCCATGGGGCATCGCCTTTTGGAGGCAGGTCGCGAGCGATCGGCTCGCGCCTCGCCGCAGGCAGCACCTTGAAATAGCCGCTTGTTTAACGGCCAGACGGTTAATTACGGAAACTTTAGGTCCCGGGAAAAGCCTGCAATTTGCCATCTGCAGGCGTGCGCCGACTCCCTAACCTGGGTAACACGGGAGGTGCGAGGGCATGACCTCGATCAATCAGGAGATCGTCACCTTGCTGCCAGGCTTGCGGCGTTACGCTTGCGCCGTGACCGGCGACCGGCAGAGCGGCGACCGGTACGTCCGCATTGCCCTCGAGATCCTGGCGGAGGAGCCTTGGCGCGTCCGGGCCGGCCCTGACGTGAGGTTCTGCCTCTACCGGTTGTTCGACGATGTCCTGTCGATATTCGAGCCCGGTCCCGCCGACGAGGTCATCGACCAGGCGGACCCTTATCATCGCCTGAAGCACGGTGTGCTGGACCTGCCGTTCTTGAGCCGCAAGCTTCTGCTGCTGGTGTCGGTGGAGCGCTTCTCGCTCGGCCGCGCTGCCGAGTTGTTGGGCATGCCCGCGTGCGAGGCCGAGGTGCACCTCGCGGGAGCGCGTGCCCAGCTGAGTAGCGTCACCGCCGCCGTGCGAGAGGCGCGCACCGAGCATTCTACGGGAGCAAGCGGCTTAGCCGCCTGAAGGAGCCATGATCCAGGAGAATCAGCAGACCATTTCAGCCCTTCCCGGTGCGGTTGGGCCTGCGCCGGCGTTACCGCGCGTTCATGTCCTGGTGGTGGACGATGACGATGAGTTCCGGGAGTCGCTGAGCCTGAATTTGATGGACGAAGGCTTTGCGGTGACGAGCTTTGCCAATGGTCCGGCGGCGCTCGAGCACGTGGCGTCCGGCGAGAGCGCCGATGTGATCCTGTTGGACTGGCGGATGCCCGGG
>DATFRA010000174.1:0-2151 GCA_035263705.1 Allostellaceae bacterium | reverse complement strand
ATGCCGCCCGGAATATTTTCCCGTGCTGCTCGCCGTGGTGGAGGCCGCCTGCGATCCGCGGTTCAACTTGCACGGCCAGTCGGGCACCACCAACGCCACCTCGCCCCTCATCATCGTGAACGGTCCCGTGCGCCGGCGCATTGGCATCAACTGTGCCGCGGGCGTTTTCGGGCCCGGCTTCCGCGCCAACGCCACCATCGGCCGCGCCCTCCGCCTCGTCATGATCAACCTCGGCGGGACACGGGCGGGCGAGATTTCCATGTCGACGCTCGGCCATCCCGGGCGCTACACCTACTGCATCGGCGAGCACGAGGAGGTCTCGCCGTGGGAGCCGCTCCACGTGGAGCGCGGGCGGGCAAGCGAGGAGAGCACGGTCACGGTGTTTCCCGGCGAGGGGCCCTTCATCATCAACGATCACTTGAGTCGCGAGGCGCCGCAGCTCGCCTCGTCGCTCGGCTGGTCGGCGGCCGGCGTGTGGAACCACAAGAGCTTCCCCCTCTACGGCCACACCCTGTGGGTCATCGGGCCGGAGCACGCCAAGACCATCGGCGCCGGAGGCTGGAGCAAGCAGGACCTCAAGCGGCATCTCTTCGAGACGGTGCGCCGCCGCGTGCGCGATCTCGAGCCCGGGCCCGACGGCGCCGAGACGGGAAGGCTGAAGAACCTCGGTGAGTCAGACCCGGAGGCCCTCGTGCCCAAGTTTCCCTCGGTCGAGGAAATCATGATCGTGGTGGCGGGCGGCACCGCGGGACGCTTCTCGGCCGTCGTGCCCGGTTGGATGGGCGGCGAGATCGGAGCCCACCCGGTGACGCGGGTCATCGAGGGGTGAGCGCGCGGCCATGACCGACGCCGATTACCTGGATCTGGCGCTCCGTGATGCCGAGCAGGCCTTCGCTCGCGGCGACTGGCCGGTCGCGGCCCTGATCGTCCGCGACGGGATCGTCCTCGGCGCTGGACAGAACCGGCAGAACTCCGAGGGCGACGTCATGTGGCACGCGGAGACCGACGCCCTCCGCAACGCGACCCGGGCCCGCGGCGCCGCCGCGGTCGCCGGCGCCACGCTATACAGCACGATGGAGCCGTGCCCGATGTGCGCGTGGGCGATGAAGCTCGCGGGCATCCGCCGCCTCGTGCTCGGCCTGCGCAACACCACGCTCCACCGCACCGATCTCGGCGCCTACACCGTCGAATCCTTTTGCGCCCTCACGGCCTACGAGTTGGATCTGACCGAGGGCGTTCGCGAGGCTGAATGCCTGGCGCTCCGGCAACGGTGGGGCAAGGATGCCGTGGCGCGCCGTTGACGACGCGTGCCCGATGCTTCGCCGTCGCCGTCGCGCTCATCCTGTCGCTCGCGGCGGATGTCTGCGCCCAGCAGTCGAAGACGGCACGGGTCGGCGTGCTTGCGTCGAGCACCGAGGCCAATTTCGGACCAAACGTCAAGGTGTTCCGTGACGCGCTGGGCGCCGCAGGCTGGGTCGAGGGACGAAACCTCACCCTCGATGTTCGATACGCCGGTGAGCAATACGCACGGCTGCCGGAGCTGGCTACCGAGTTGGTGCGGCTCGAGGTCGACGTTCTCGTCACTCTCGGTACGCCTGCGACCCTGGCCGCTCACCGCGCGACGACGACGATTCCGATCGTGATGGAGTCGCTCGCCGACGCCGTCGGCACTGGCCTGGTGCCGAACCTGGCCCGGCCGGGCGGCAATATCACGGGAGTATCCGGCTTCGCGCCAGAGCTGAGCGGCAAGCGACTGGAGCTGATTCACGAGATGCTCCCCCGGGCGGCGAGGATCGCCGTCCTGACCAATCGGGCCAATCCGGCTACCGCTCCCGTCGTGCGCGCGACCGAATCGGCGGCCGAGACGATGCGGATGAAGTTGCGCGTTCTCGACGTTCGTTCGCCGGCCGAGCTGGGGCCGGCGTTCGAGACGATGCATCGGGAGCGTGCCGATGCTCTGATCCTGGCGGCTGACCCGTTGCTCTTCGCCGAGCGGTTGACCATCGTCCTGCTCGCGGCTCGCCATCGCGTGCCGGCCGTCTACGAATCGCGCCGCTTCGCCGAGAACGGCGGATTGCTCTCGTACGGGCCGCTCGAGCAGGAGCGGTTCCAGCGTTTGTCGCTCTATGTAGACCGCATCCTGCGCGGCGC
>DATFRA010000173.1:0-2786 GCA_035263705.1 Allostellaceae bacterium | reverse complement strand
AATGGGCGGACTTCGGCGAGGGCCGCTTTGGGTCATCTACGGTCCTCGCGGCCACGTCCGGCACACGTCAGTTGACCCTCAGATTCCGGATGGAACCGCTGCAACGCCGAAGACTTTCGGCTCGTGCCAAACCGGTAACGCCATGGCCGAGCACGGCATCTCCAGGTTGGCCCCGTAGCGGACTAAACCCTTCGCGCCCGACCTACGCGCCGAGAACTTACTGCGCCTGCGGGAGCGACATTAGCCCGACCGCCATTACCTTCGAACCACCCACCGACACACCCTAACGCTCTGCTTGCGCGTGCACACGCGATAGCGCAGCTTCGGCCGTCGCGGCTCCACCACCCTGTGCTGGCCGGTCCGCTCGACACATTGCCCGCTGATCTTCACCTCCCTCGGCCCGCACACGGTCGGACACACATTGCCCACGCGGCTCGCCACAGCATTGAGCCCCGCCTCAGTGGGTGTGTCCGTAGGCACGTCCGCGCCGCTCAGCCGCGCGAACTGGCGCATGGCCGAGACGCTGTAGGCGTCCCAGTCGCCGGAGATCGATCCAGGGTCGCAGCCGACGCGCCTCAGCTCCGCCTGCAGGGCGCGCGCCAGCGCGAGCGGGTTGGTCTCCGGCTGATGCGGATGCGGCATCGGCATGGCCGCAACCCGCGATCCCTCGGCCGCCTTGGCGGCTTCCTGGCCCGGCTTGGCGCTCGCCTGCTTCACCTGCTCGATCAGCACGCGAGCAAGCCCAGCGAACGTGCCGGTCGGGAAGCGATCGAGATAGGCCTGCAGCACGGCCGGCGACTTGCTGTCCTTGACCGCATTCCAGAGCGCGATTTCCATCTCCTTATCGTAGTCGGGGGCACCTGACGCCAGGGGTGCTGGCGCGGCCTGAGGCGCCGACTCCGGCGGCTGCAGGTACACCTGCCCCGTGAGGGACGTGTGCTCCCAGGGGACCTGCCGGCCGCCGGTCGCCTGCAGCACGTCGTTGCGCACCGCGACGAGGATGGCGCTCACGTCCTTGCCGGCTTCCGCCACGTGCTTCACGAGCGCTCCGGCATAAGGTGAGTTGCGCCCTTCGCCGTCGAGCGCGACATTGCCAGGCTGGGTCGAAAAGCCGATCAGCGCGCCGACGCCGGCCTTCACCTCCGCAAGTCCCTGGCCGATCTGGCCGCCGCGCGTGCCCATCGAGCGAGCGAGGTTGCGCGCCAGCGGATTGTCGCGGCAGGCATCGAGCAGCACGATGCTGGTCTTGGCCTCGCGCTCCATCTGCTTGAGCACCAGCGCCAGCGGCAGGCCCTCAAAATCCACATCGCCCTCGCTCGCGAGCTGCGCGTCGATCGGCACCAGGTAGTTCTGTCCCGCGACCTGCAGACCATGGCCGGCGAAGAAGAACAGCGCCACGTCGGCGCCCACCAATTTCTGGCCGAATTCGCGGATGGTGCGCTCCATGGTGCGCTTGTCGAGGTCGTTGCCGGCGATGACCTCGAAGCCCAGCAGCTTGAGGGCTGCGGCGAGGTCGGTCGCGTCATTGCGGGGATTCTTGAGCTCGACCGCGCCCTTGTAGCCGGAGTTGCCAATCACCAGCGCCACGCGCCTTTCCGCGCGCGCTTGCGGCGCGAGCGCCACAGTCATCAGAACGGCCAGCAGAGCCACGAAATGACGCATGACTCCCTCCAACAGGCGGGAACAAACGCTCTTCGGCAAACGGCAATATAGCAGGCTTCCTGAACGTGCCATGAAGCGCGGGTCGCGCTTCTGCCCACGGCTCTTGCGAAAGCTGATCGTGCGCGGCCGTGTTCATGAGCACGCTGATGCGACGCATGCGGTCGGGCTGCTGTCCTCGAACCCGGAGCGGGCAGCCAGCAGCCGTTCCACCAAGAAGTGTGACGAAATCCCGCCGCCTCACTCGCGCCTCTCATCTACGATGACGAGATCAGACTATCAGATGATCTCGCACATGGCGCGCTGGCGGAATGCCGAATAGCGATGGCCAGCTCCGAACCGGGTCAAGCGTCATTTGAACGGCGCTCAGTCTTCGTCCGCTATACCCTGAGATAGCTGACGAAATTGCCGCTGCGCGGAAGTCGGATGCTATGCGCCATTGAACGAAACCGCTTATATGATCGCCCTCTCGTCAAGGGGGGCACTTATTTTTTTGTCTTCGTGCCATCCATCCTTTTGTTCGATCTGGACACCCCATCCTTTCGTCCCGACCCTGCCAACTTCGGCAGCGCGGCGCGCAAGATCTGTCGAGGACGGCGCGTCAGCGCCGCCCCAATAGGGGCTTGTCCTTGACTGATCGAGCACAGTTACATATCCGACCTGCCTGACGCGCCCAAGGGGAGCGTCGGAACCGTGTATGTTCAGTGGGCTGACTTGGGCGCCGCCGGGCGACACAATTCCTCGGCCGCTCGCGCCATCCACACGCCGCAACGAAGGGTGTACCGCACGAGGTTACGAGCAAACTCGACCTGCTCACACCTGTAGGGCGCAGAATTGTTTCTTGCGCTCTACAGGCCGGGCCGCCCAATTCGCTGTTTCCCTTGGCAATCTCACGTCCATAATATGCCCGGCACAGCACGCCACAGCGCAAAATCCCTGGCCCGCTCCGCCTGGCCGACACACCGCAGGTCAGGTAATCGCAAAAATCGCCTGCGACCTACTCCTTCAGGAAGATGGATACGTGCATCGCGCAAGGCACAGCTGATCCTGCTTCCGCATACACCTACATTACCGGCGATACTCTCGGCGCTTGCTCGATCTCCTCCTTTGCTCAGATCGATAGCGCC
>DATFRA010000172.1:0-4626 GCA_035263705.1 Allostellaceae bacterium | reverse complement strand
CACTCTGCGCGCGCTTATGCGCCTGCTGCCCCCGGCCCGCACCCGCATCGAAGGCCGCATCCGGGTCGCCGGGCACGAGATCACTGCCATGGACGAAGCCGCCCTGCGCCACGTGCGGGGCGCCAAGGTGGCGATGATCTTCCAGGAGCCGATGATCGCCCTCGATCCCGTCTTCACCATCGGCGTGCAGATTGCGGAGACCATCGTACGCCACGAGGGCGTGTCCTACCGCGCTGCCAACAGGCGCGCGCTCGAGCTCTTGGAAATGGTGCAGATCCCTTCGGCCGCACGGCGACTCACGGCCTCTCCGCACGAGATATCGGGGGGCATGCGGCAGCGCGCGATGATCGCGCTGGCGCTGGCGTGCCGGCCCTCGGTGCTGCTAGCTGACGAGCCCACCACGGCGCTCGACGTGACGGTGCAGATCCAGATCATCCTATTGTTGCGCCACCTGCAGCAGGAGCTCGGCATGGCGGTGATATTCGTCACCCACGACGTGGGCGTGGCGGTCGAGGTAGCCGACCGCATTGCCGTCATGTATGCGGGCCGCTTCGTGGAGGTCGGGCCGACCGAGCAGGTAATCGATGCGCCCGCACATCCCTATACGGCGGCGCTGCTCACCTCCACCGTGTTGGGCTCGGCCTTTGGCAGGCGGCTCGAGGCCATTCCCGGCATGCCGCCCGACCTGCGCGCGCTGCCCGAGGGCTGTAGCTTTGCCCCGCGCTGCCGCTATGCGGAGCAGTGCTGCTGCGTCCGCATGCCGCCCGAATCGACGCTCATGCCCGGGCGCATGACGCGCTGCCTGCGTGTCGCGGGCGGCGAGATCGACCTCGGTAGCCCGAACCTGAGCCAGCGCAGCGTCGCCAAACCTTGAGGTGGCATTCATGGAGAGCCGCATGAGCCCGAGCAATACCCTCAAGGTCGACGCCGACCGGCTGTGGGCCACCATCGACCGGTCGGCAGAGATCGGCCGTTTCCGCGGCACTGGCCTGCGTCGGCTGGCGCTGTCTCCCGAGGACAAGCAGGTGCGCGACCTCTTCGTCAGCTGGGCACGGGAAGCCGGCTGCGAGGTCGAAGTGGACCCAGTCGGCAATATCTTTGCGCGCCGGCCGGGTACCGATCCTCGTCTGGCACCCGTCGCCATCGGCAGCCACCTCGACACGCAGATCTGCGGTGGCCGCTACGACGGCGTCCTCGGGGTCATGTGTGGGCTGGAGACGATCCGCACGCTCAACGATCACGATATCCAGACACGGCGCGCCATCGAGGTCATCGTATGGACCAACGAAGAGGGAGCGCGCTTCAACCCGCCGCTGATGGGCTCGCTGGCCTTCGCCCACAAACTACCTGCCGCCGAGGTGCTCGACACGAGGGATGACGCCGGTCTGCGCTTCGGAGACGAACTCGCGCGTATCGGTTATGCCGGCAATGCGCCGCTCGGCAATCGTCCCCTTGACTGCTATTTTGAGCTGCACATCGAGCAAGCGCCGCATCTCGACCGCGAGGGCTGTAATATCGGCATCGTCGTCGGGGGCTACAAGACCCTGGCGATGCGCATCGACATACGCGGCGAGACCGGCCATTCCGGCGGCACGCCGATGGCGGACCGACGCAACGCGCTTGTTGGCGCCGGCTACCTCATGGCCGGTGTCAACGACGTAGGCCTTGCCTATGCGGCCGAGCACGGTCGCACAACCACGCCGCGCATCGAATGCTTTCCGAACTTGGCGGGCATCATCCCTGAGCATGTGCGGCTTATCGTCGACTTCCGCCATCCCGACCCGGTCGGCTTCGAGCGAATGCACGGCGACATCAAAAGGGCAATCGCAGCGGCAGAGGCCAAGGCGCGCGTCGCCATCGAGGTGACGGAGGGCTGGAGCTGGGGAGCGTCACTCTTCGCCCCGGAGTGCATCGAGCTGCTCAAGGACACGGCGCGTGAGCTCGGCCTGCCCTATCGCGAGATGCTGAGCCAGGCCGGCCACGATGCCTACGCAGTGGCCGAGCTTGCGCCAACCGTCATGATCTTCACGCCTTGCCGCGACGGAACGAGCCACAATACCAACGAGGAGGTCGATCGCGCCCGCACATTACCCAGCACCAACCTGCTGCTCAATGCTGCGCTTAAACGTGCCAATCGCTAAAAGCTCGCGCCAACGACTCCGGCGCGTCTTCAACCCCTGCATAGAGGCTCTCATGAGCACCGATCTCGCAAACCTGCCGATCCATGTACTGGCCGCCGACATCAAGGCGCGTCGCGTCTCGCCCGCGGAAATCGTCGCCACCTGTTTGGAGCGCATCGCCGAACTCGATGGCAAGCTCCACGCCTTCGTCGAGGTCTATGATAAGGAGGCGAGACTGGCGGCGGAGGCGGCCGACAAGGCCATCCGCTCGGGACATGCGATCGGGCCGCTGCACGGCATCCCAATCGCGCTCAAGGACCTCGTCGAGCTCGAGGGGCGCGTTGCGACCGGCGGCAGCGCGGTGTGGCGCGACCGCCGCTCGGCCATCACCGCCACCCTGGCTCAGAAGCTCCTGAGCGCCGGAATGATCGTCATCGGCAAGACCCACACGGTGGAGTTCGCATTTGGCGGCTGGGGTACCAACCAGCATCTGGGCGCGCCGTGGAATCCCTGGGACGCCAACGTCCATCACACGCCCGGCGGCTCCAGCAGCGGCTCGAGCGTGGCAGTCGCCGCGCGCATGGTGCCCTGTGCGGTGGGCACTGATACCGGCGGCTCCGTGCGGGTGCCGGCGTCCTGGTGCGGCATCACCGGCCTCAAGACCACGATTGGCCGCGTCAGCACCTACGGCGTGCTGCCGCTGAGCCCGACGCTCGACACGCCCGGACCGCTGACGCGGGATGCGGAAGATGCGGCACTGCTGCTCCAGGCGATGCACGGCGCCGACCCGCGCGACCCGCGCACGCTCGCCCTCCGCGACATGGAGGCCATGCCGACGCTGCGCCGCGGCGTCAAAGGCCTGCGCCTCGGACGCATTCCTGCAGCAGAACGCCCAAGCGCGGAAAGAGAAGTGCTCGCAGCCTACGACCGCACCCTCGATCAGCTCGCCGGCATGGGCGCGGAAATTGTCGACCTGACGCTGCCGCGCAGCTTCCACGAGTATGGCAGCGCATCGGGTCGCATCATCGCGGCCGAGTCCTACGCCCTTCTCAGCCGCATCGTCGACAACACTGCGCTTCCCATCGACGAGGCCGTGCGGCCGCGCATCCGCGCCGGCGCGTCGATCTCAGCGCGCGAATACCTTGAAACTCTGGCCGAGCGCGAGCGTCTCAAGCTCGAGTTCTCCGCGGCCACCGAGAGCGTCGACGCGCTGCTCGCGCCCGTGACCGCCACGCCCGCCATCCCGCTTGCCGAGGTCGATCAGAAGACGACACCGGCGATCTTCACGCGCTGGGTCAACTTCCTCGACCTGTGCGGCTTGGCCGTGCCCAACGGCGCCACCGCGTCCGGCTTGCCGTTGGCCCTGCAGATCGTCTGCCGCGGTGGGGAGGAGGCGATGGCGCTGCGCATCGGCTGGGCCTGGCAGAGCGCCACGGATTGGCACATGCGCATTCCGCCCATGGCCCAGCAGCACCACAACTCCGGCACTGGCTAAGCGACCTCGCAGCATCGGTGGCGCTGGGGTCGCGACACATGCAGTTGATGGACTGGAGGCGGCGATGAAGGGGCACCCCAGTTCATGTCACGATGTGGAGCGCCCGTGTCGAGTTGGGTCACAGATTTGCTGGGGACCGCATTGCTTGCTCTCGCCGATCACCGGGCCCGTCGGGGTAGCGCGTCCAGATAAACCGCGCGCGATCCGAACGGATCGACGACGATAGGCGTTGTCCCCGCCAGGCTTAGGGTGTGAACGTCTCCATCGACCCAGCCACCTTCTTGCCGCGATGCCAGACGGCGTAAAGCTTCCTGGTATTGATGATATCGGTCGTCGGATCGCCATCGAGTACCATCAGGTCGGCAAGCTTGCCGGGTGCCCGCACGCCGCGATCGGACCGGCCTTGCTCTTGCCGAGACGAAGCTCAAAAACCGCCGCGAGAGCCCCTGTGCGACGACAACTAGCTTGGCCGGCATATTGCCGCATTCGAGGATGCTCCCCAGCCGACTGATCGTTGCCTCATTCAAATGTTACCCAATCCTTCCTTCTGCCAAGCCTGGCTCTCGCAGCGAGCGAAGGACTCGCTCCCGCCCGTCCGACCACCCGCGAATGAGGTACCGGAGCAAGTAGGGTGACGACAAAGCTGCCCTGCTCGGTCTGTCCTAATCGAACACGGCTCCTGTACTGCTCGGCTTGCTTAACCTTGCCGGCACGGTAGCTGGGACGAGGATTTCTGTTTCTCCCGCGGCAGGTCGAGCACGACAAGCAAGCGCGGCGTCTGGGTGTTAATGCTATCCAAATTTGCATCTCTTGAAAGAAACTGAGGCATGAAAATGCCCGACTCGGTGCGGCCCGCGCACAGTTTAGCATTCCCGACTGACACGCGACCGACGCGTGCCGATGACGGCGGCGACTGTTCCCCCGAGGCCTTCGGTGCTGGCGCCGCTTTTGCTGGCTGACTAACGATCGGACCGCCTGGAGTCATAGGGGAGAGCTGAGTGCGCGGTACGC
>DATFRA010000171.1:0-16367 GCA_035263705.1 Allostellaceae bacterium | reverse complement strand
GCAAACCCTCGAGGAAACGCCGGTTCGCGGAGAGCCGTGCCGCGTGCAGCTCGGGATATCCGCCGGGCAGATAGACCGCGTCCGCATCGTCGCCGGGCGCCTCGTCGGCGAGCGGCGAGAAGAACGCAAGCTCGGCGCCGGCGTCGCGCCAACCCTCGAGGACCGATCCGTAGGCGAAGCCGAACGCGACATCGCGCGCGACCGCGATGCGCTGCCCCAGCGGCGGCAGCGGTGAAATCGCCTCATTCGTCTCCGCAAGATGAGCGGTCCGCGCAAGCGCCGAGAACGCGTCGAGATCACACGCAGCACCAACGACGCGCGCGGCTTGCTCCAGAAATTCCTCGAGATCGCCGTGCTCGCCGGCCTGTACGAGACCGAGGTGCCGATTTGGCAGCGCCAGCGAAGGATCGCGCGGCACCGCCCCGAGGATCGCGAGCGCCGGCAGTGCCGCGTGCGTTGCCTCCGCGAGCACGGCGCCGTGGCGCGAGCTCCCCACGCGATTGAAGATGACGCCGACGATGTGTACGTCCGCGCGGTGGCGCACGAAGCCCTCGAGCAGTGCCGCGACCGAGGCGCCTTGGCCCGCGGCGTCCACCGCCAGCACCACCGGCCAGCCGAACCGTGCGGCGAGTTCCGCCGTCGAGCCCTTCTCGGTGCCACCCACGCCGTCGAAGAGGCCCATGGCGCCTTCGCAGAGGATGAGATCGCCGGCGCGACCGAGGCGCTGCACCAATGCGTCCAGTAGCGCGGGCCGCATGGCCCAAGCGTCGAGATTGAGGCAGGGTGCACCCGAAGCCGCGGCATGGAACGGCGGGTCGAGGTAGTCGGGTCCCGACTTCGCCGAGACGACGCGACGGCCCGCCCGCTTGAGCGCGCGGAGCAGCCCGAGGGTCAGCGTGGTCTTGCCGCTGCCGGAGTGCGGGCTCGCGATGACGAGGCCGCGGGTCACAGCCGCTTCTCGATCGCCGCCGCCATCTGCTCCGCCGTGGTGCCCGGCGGGAAATGGCTCAGGTATTTGCCGTCGCGGCCCATCAGATAGATGTACACCGTGTGGTCCATGAGATAGTCGTCGCCGCCGGTCGATTTGCCCTTCTCATAGTAAACGCGATAGGCCTTCGCGGCCTCGGCGATCCGCTCGGACGTGCCCGTGAGCGCGATCAGGCGCGGGTGGAAATTCGAGGCATAGAGCTTCATCTGCTCGACCGTGTCGCGGGCGGGATCGATGGTGATGAAGATCGGCTGCACCGCGTCGCCTTTGGAACCGAGCAGGTCGATCGCATGGCTCATATCCTGCAGCGCCGTCGGACAGGCATCGGGGCAGAAGGTGTAGCCGAAATAGACCACCATCAGCTTGCCGCGGAAATCCGCCGGGCGCCGCGTGACGCCGTTCTGGTCCACCAAGGTGAATTCGCCGCCGATCGGGACCGGCGCCACCTGCTCGCCCTCGGATCCACCGGGAAAGAACGCGCGAAAATCATAGGCCAGCACGCCCAACAGGACGGCGAGGCCGAGAAAGAGGGCGATCAGGCCTCGCTTGGCGGCGGACGCCATGGATGTCGCCCCGCTACGACCGCGGGTCGGCCGTCTTGGGCCGCGCGTGCGTTCGGAGCGGATCGGGATCGAGCGGCCGGCCGAGCGCCGCGCCGATCCAGTCGAGGCCGGCGCGGAGCCGCACCACGGGTCCGACCGCGATCACCGCCGGCGGCTCGAGCCCCTGTGCCGTGGCGTCGAGGGCGGCGCGGGCGAGGGTCGTCTCCACCACCCGCTGCTCCGGCGTCGCCGCCTTGGTCACGATCGCGACGGGCTCGTCGCCCGGCTTGCCCGCCGCCATGAGTCGCCGCGCGATGGTGTCGAGGTGCTTGAGCGCCATGTAGAGCACCAGCACCGGCAGCCGCGCCAGGGCCTCCCAGTCGAGGCCGTCGGGCACCTCGCCGTCGCTCGCATGGCCCGTGACGAAAGCGACGGCCGAGTTGGTGTCGCGATGGGTGGTGGGAATTCCGGCATAGGCGAGGCCGCCGATCCCCGCGGTGATGCCGGGCACGATGCGGAAGGGAATTCCGGCCGCCGCGAGCGCCAGTGCCTCCTCGCCGCCGCGACCGAACACGAAGGGATCGCCGCCCTTGAGCCGGAGCACGCGCTTGCCCGCCCGCGCAAGCTTGATGAGTCTCAGGCTGATGTCCGGCTGCTGCGGCGAGGGCCGGCCGCCGCGCTTGCCGGCGTAGTCGAGCGCCGCGCCCGCGCGCGCGAGCGCCAGTACCCGCGCATCCACCAGCGCGTCATAGACTACCACGTCCGCCTGCCGGAGCCCGTGCCACGCGAGCAGCGACAGGAGCCCGGGATCGCCAGGCCCGGCGCCCACCAGCCAGACCGCGCCCGGCTGTAGATCCGGGAGCTGCAGCCCCGGCGTCTCCGCGCCCGTCGGTTCATCCGTCATGGCGGGAGCCTACACCGCGCGCCCCGACCGCCGGTAGTCAGGGCTGGCTCGCCTCCTTACAATCCCGCCATGTCCGAGGCACACGAGCGCCCGCTGCGTCGCGGGTGGACGACTGGCGCCTGTGCCGCGGCGGCGGCGAAGGCGGCCGCCACGGCTCTCCGCACCGGCGCGTTCCCCGATCCCGTCGCGATCGAGCTGCCCGGAGGGCAACGCCCGGCGTTCCCGCTGGCACTCCGGGAAGCGGGCGCGGACTGGGCGCGCGCCGGCGTCACCAAGGACGCCGGCGACGATCCCGACGTCACTCACGGCGCCCTGGTGATTGCCGAGATCCGCGCCATGGCCGCGGGCAGCGGGATCGTTTTCCGCGCGGGCGACGGCGTTGGAACCGTGACCCGCCCGGGCCTGGCGCTCGCCGTCGGCGAGCCCGCGATCAATCCGGCGCCGCGCGCCATGATCCGTGCGGCGCTTGAGGGCGCGGGCGTGCGCGATGCGGAGGTCACGATCTCAATCCCCGGCGGCGCCGCGCTCGCCGCCAAGACCATGAATGCTCGGCTCGGCATCCGCGGCGGCCTGTCGATCCTCGGTACCACCGGCGTGGTGATCCCTTACTCGTGCTCCTCCTGGATCCATTCGATCCATCGGGGCGTCGATGTCGCGCGCGCCGCCGGCGTGACGCACGTCGCGGGCTCGACCGGAAGCACATCCGAGCAGGCGGTGCAACGGCTTCACGGCTTGCCCGATGTGGCGCTCATCGACATGGGCGATTTCGTGGGCGCGCTCCTCAAATACCTGCGGGTTTATCCGGTGCCGCGCCTGACGCTTGCCGGTGGCCTCGGCAAGCTCGTGAAGCTCGCCCAGGGCCATCTCGATCTGCACTCCGCACGCAGCCAGCTCGACGGCGCGGCGCTCGCGCGCGATCTCGATCGGCTTGGCGCGCCGCCGCAAGCGCTCGCCGCCGCGTGCGCCGCCGAGAGTGTCGGGGTGGTGGTGGCCATGCTCGCGCCGGAGCTCCGCGCAGGCCTTGTGCGCGGGGTCGCCGAGAAGTGCCGCGAGGTGGCGCTTGCCACGCTCGCCGGCGGCATCGCCGTCGACGTCGCGGTGTTCGACCGCGAGGGCTCGCTGCTGGCCCGCACGGAGCCATGAGGGAGTACTTGCATCTGACTGTTGCCTCGACCCCCGCATCCGGCAGAGTATTCGTGGGGGAGGAGAGTGGGATGCTCCACCGGAACCGGACCGGCCGCTACCGCCTGCTCATCCTCGGCGGCACCGCCGAGGCGGCGGCGCTTGCCCGGGCGACGGTCGAACGTTTCTGCGGCCGGGTCGAGGTCACCACCTCGCTCGCCGGCCGCACGGAGACGCCGAGCTCCTTGCCGGGAAGCGTACGGATCGGCGGTTTCGGCGGAGCCGAGGGACTTGCGACCTACCTCGCCGAGGCGCGCATCGATTTGCTGATCGACGCCACGCACCCGTTCGCCGATCGGATCGCGCGCCACGCCCGGCTCGCGAGCGAGCAGGCGCGCGTCGACCGCCTCGTCCTGGAGCGCCCGCCGTGGCGACGGCATCCGCTCGATCGATGGATCGAGGTGGAGGATCTCGCCGGTGCGGCCGCGGCCGTGGCGCGCGTGGGAGCGCGGTGCTTTCTCACGGTCGGCGCCGGTGACCTCGACGCGTTCGGGGGCCTGGGCCACGTCCATTTCGTCGTGCGTCTCATCGATCCGCCGCGGCAGGCGTTGCCGCTCGCTTCCTATGAGGTCGTGCTGGGTCGCGGTCCGTTCACGCTCGCGGGCGAGCGCGAGCTGCTGCGGCGCCACGCCATCGACGTGCTGGCCGCGAAAGCGAGCGGTGGCGCCGCAACCGAGGCAAAGCTGATCGCGGCCCGCGAGACGGGCTTGCCGGTCGTCATGCTGCGGCGGCCCAAGCCAGAGCGGGGACCGCGGGTGAGCACCGTCGACGCGGCGCTCGCCTGGCTCGAGGAGCGCCTCGCCGGTGCGGCCGCGCCGATCGCAGAGGCGGCTCGGCGATGACGCGCCGCGGATTCATCCTTTCTCTCGCCGGGCTCGCGGCCGCCACCGGCAGTGCCCGTGCGCAGATCTTCCAGGACCAGTTCAATTCGCAGTGGTACACCATCGTCAACGCCGCCGCCGCCAACAACCTCAGCGACGTTCGCACCTTCATCGCCCGGCGCGTCAACGTCAACCAAACCGATCCTCAGGGGCGCACGGCGCTGAGCCATGCCGCGGAGCTCGGCAACGTGCAAATGACCCAGGAGTTGCTCGACGCGCGAGCCTCGCCCGATCTGCGCGACGCGCTGGGATACGTGCCGCTTCATTGGGCCGCGAACAACGGGCGGATCGATGTGATCAAGGCGCTGGTGGCGGGGCACGCCACGGTCGACGCGCCCGACAAGCAGGGCATTACCCCGCTCATGAGCGCCGTCACGCACAACCAGATGGCTTCCGTGAAAGCACTCCTCGCCGCCGGCGCCGATCCGAAGAAGCAGGATTTCACCGGCCGCGACGCCTTCGGCTGGGCCGCGAGCCAGCCGGCGATCGTCCAGCTGCTCAAGAGCTCCGCGAAACCCTGAGTCGGTATCAACGCTTGCGCGGACGGAACACGTGGCTGTGCCCGGGCGCGTAGAGGCGGCTCTCCACGAAAGACGAGGCGCCGAGCGCGCGACCGACCAGGATGATCGCTGTCCGCGTCATGCCCGCCTGCTTCACCTGCGCGCGGATGTCCGCGAGCGTGCCGCGCAGGATGCGCTGGTCGGGCCAGCTCGCGCGGTGCACCACCGCTACCGGGCAGTCCGCCCCATGGATCGGGGTGAGCTCGCGCACGACCTTCGCAAGGTTCGCGATCGAAAGGTGGATCGCGAGCGTGGCTCCGGTCTCGGCGAGCTTCGCCAGTTCCTCGCCCGCGGGCATGGGCGAGGCGCGCACGGAGGTGCGCGTGAGGATCACGGTCTGCACGACGCCAGGGAGCGTCAGCTCCAGGCCCAGCGCTGCTGCTGCTGCTGCGAAGGCCGGCACGCCGGGCGTCAAGTCGTAAGGAATACCGAGGGCATCGAGGCGCCGCATCTGCTCGGCGATCGCGCCGTAGAGCGAGAGATCGCCGGAATGCACGCGGGCGACCTCGAGGCCTTTCGCGTGCGCCTCGCGCATCTCCGCGACGATCTCGTCGAGGGTGAGCGCGCTGGTGTCGACCACGCGTGCCCCCTTGGGCGCGGCGGCGACCACGGATTCCGGCACCAGCGAGCCCGCATAGAGGCAGACCTGGCTGCGCTCGATCAGCCGCAACCCGCGCACCGTGATGAGGTCGGGAGAGCCCGGTCCAGCGCCGATGAAATGGATCATGGCAGGGTGCGGTAGCCCCGCGGCGTATAGAGGCGCGACGGATCGCCGGCCAGCACTCGCGTCGTCCGGCAGCCGACGAGCAGCAGCGTCAGCATGTCGACGGCGCCCGCGTCGAAGCCCGCGAGCGTATCGATCGTGACGCGCTCCCCAGAGCGGCCGAGGTTGCGCGCGAGCACCACCGGGGTCTCCGGTCGGCGGTGCCGCAACAGAATGCGCCGGGCGGCCTCCAATTGCCACGTGCGCCGCTCCGAACGTGGATTGTAGAGCGCCAGCACGAAGTCTCCGCGCGCGGCCGCCGCGATCCGCCGCTCGATCCGGGCCCAGGGCGTCAAGAGATCCGACAGCGAGATCGCCGCGAAATCGTGGCCCAGCGGCGCTCCCGCCCGCGCCGCCGCGGCCTGGACCGCCGATAGGCCCGGCACGACGTCGATCTGAACGCGTCGCCAATCCTGGCGCTCCGCGCGATCGACCAGCTCGAACACCAGGGTCGCGAGCCCATAGATGCCGGCGTCTCCGGAAGAGACGAGCGCCACGGAGCGGCCCTCCGCCGCGAGGTCGAGGGCAACCCGCGCTCGATCGGTCTCGGCGCCGAGGCCCATCGCATGGCGCCGCTTGCCGCTCAACGCATCGCCCAGCAGCTCGAGATAAAGCCGATAGCCCACGACATCGCTTGCGTGGGCAAGCGCGGCACTGGCCTCCGGTGTCCGCCAGGCCGCCTCGCCGGGCCCGATGCCGACGATCGCCAGACGGCCGCGCGCCCGACCGATGCGCTCGGGATCGAGCGGCCGCGATGCTCTTGCGATCGCGCAGGTTGCGTTGCGCGACTTCCGCTTCGCGACGATCAGCGCGCCCCGGCGCCCGACCGCGGCCAGCGCCGCGCCTTCCGCGACGCCGTAGCAGCCGGTCGCACGAAAGGTCGCCTCCGACGGATGCTGCAGGCGGGGTGTTTCCTTCAGCAACCGCTCGGCCGGGAAGAATCGCGCGGGCACGCCCAGGCGCTCCGCCAGCACCGCCACCGCGGGCTCGTCCATCTTGAGGTCGATCGAGACCACCGCGGCAATGGCGCCAGCCGCGAGCTTCGCCTCGCGCAGCGCGCGCCGGACCAGCGCCGCAAGCTCCGCCGGCACACAGTTGCGCGAGGCGCCAACGCCCAGCGCCAGCACCGGCGGATGCAGCACCAGGGCCCGCTCGCGCCGCCCATATACGCGATCGGTGACCACAATATCCGGTGAAGTTCGCTCCTTCTTATCGTCATGGCGGGACTTGTTCTGGCCATGGGAGGCTTCTGATATCGAGATGTTCGCATTCCGTATCAGCCAATCCGCGCTCCCCGCCGCGACAGCGACCGTCGCGCGTCCACCCGCGAGGAGCCGTGCCGTCAGCGCCTTGGCGCGCTCGGGATTGGCAACGTGCCAGCCCGCGGGCGGCGCGTCCAAGGCCAGGCCGAGACGCGCCTCGCTCGCCGTGGTGATGGCGGCGGAGCCGCGGGTGATGCGCGCGATCGCGCGCGCCATGGCATTGGCGCCATGGTGCCCGCCGAGTAGCGGCACAGCGACCGAGCCGTCCTCTGCGACAGCCACCACCGGCGGCTCCGTGGTCTTGTCCTTGAGCAGCGGCGCGAGCGCGCGGATCACGATCCCCGCAGCGCAGATCCCCACGATGGGTCGCTGGCTCCTGAACAGCGACCGGAAAAGCGCAACGGCACCGGTCCGGGCCGCGATGATTTCCGCCTCGGGCAAACGGCGCCGGAGCCGTCGCGCCAGCAGCAGCGCGCGCGCGCCGAGCACGACGATCGCGGCATTCCGCGGCAGCTCGGTCTTCACCGGCCGCCCTTGCTGCCCCGGCGCACGAGAACCATGGAGAAATAGGGCGCCGACGCGGGATCGACGGCGTCGAGCGCCAGCACCTTTTGGCTGTCCAGGCTCGCATGCTCGACGTACGTGGCGTGGTCTGCGCGGCGGAGCCTCTTCAAGACACGCCTCACCTTCCGCAAATTCCGGCCGAGTTTCATGATCGCCGCCGTCTCCGCCTGCTTGAGGCGCTTCTCCAGCGCCGGCTCGCCAAGGGTTGCTGGCAGGATCGTCAGGATCTCATCGCGCATTGCCAAGGGCGATCCGGCAGCCGCCGCGCAGGCCATGAGCGAGGAGACGCCCGGCACCACCTGGGTCGGAAACCTCGGGGACAGCCGCTCGAAGATCTGAATGAACGATCCGTAGAAAAAGGGATCGCCCTGGCAGAGCACGCCGACGTCGCGTCCCGCCTCCAGGTGTCCGGCGATCTCGAGGGCCGCGCGATCGTAGACGGCTTGCGCGGGCGCCACGGACCGGGTCATCGGCACGCGGATCGCGATCTCCGTCTGTGCCGGGCTCAACCAGCTCGCCACCAACGAGCGGGCGAAGCTGGCGCCGTCCTCGGGCGCCGGGTAGGCGATCACCGGCAAGTCGCGGAGGGTCCGAAGCACCTTCAGCGTCACCAGTTCGGGATCGCCGGGTCCCACGCCGAGGCCGTAGAGCGTGCCGCTCATCGGGCGGTCTCGTAGAGGGTGAGCGTCACCGCGCGTCCGTTGGAGTAGTTGAGACCGGAGACATCGCCGAGCGCGTCCACGGCGAGGCCGTTCTTCCCGAGCGCTGCGCGGAAAGCCGCATCCTCACGGTTGCTCACGAGGACAAGAGTTTCCGGCAGCTTCGACAGGATCGTCGCCGCGTCGGCGGCGTTGGTGAGCTTGGTCGCGGTGCCCAGGAGAAACACCAGACTGGGCTCGGCGTAGCCGGCGACCACCACCGGCCGCAAGTCCCGCCGCCGGTCGTTCACCAGCGCCGCCGCGCCGCGGCTCAGCCACAGCGCGTCGAGCCCCGGCAGAATCACGCCGAACGCGGCCACCCACAGCAGCAGCGGGGTGCCGATGGCGCACCAGAGCCGCGCCTCGCCGCGCAACAAGCTTCGCAACAGCCAGCCGGCGAGTCCCAGCGCGACCGCGATCATGGCGATGGCAAGCGGAGCGGCACTCTCTCCGAGGCGAATCGGCACCGTCATGAGCACGGCGCTAAATACAAGTGCCACCAGCCCCCAGAGCGACCACGCGATGACATCGCTCCAATGGCGGTGGCCGGCCGCGACACGATCCGCGAGGACCCGGCCCGCGAGCAGCGCGAGCGCGGGATAGGCCGGCAGCACGTAGTGCGGCAGCTTGGTCGGGATGATCTCCAAGAGCAGCCAGAACGGCACGATCCACGCGATGACGAATCGGATCACGGGCTCCTGGCGCGCGCGCCAAGCGAGCCGCGCCGCGCCCGCGAGCGCGAGCGAGCCCGGCCAGAACGTGATCAACGCCAGCGCCGCATAGGCGCCCGGCGGCGCGCCGTGGGATTCTTGGCCGTGGATGAGCTTGCCGAGGAGATCGTTGCCAACGGACTCACTGGCGAACCCGCCGTCCGTCGCGACCGTGATCGCAATCAGCCACGGCCCCGCGATCATCAGCATCAGGGGTACGCCCCAGAGGAAACGCAGCCGACCAAGCCACCGCGCATTGCGGTCCGCGATCGCAAGCGCACCGCCCGTGAGCAAGCTCACGAGCGGCGTGATGGGGCCCTTAATCAGGAGGCTTACGCCTTGTGCCATCCAGAACAGCAGCGGCAATGCGGCGCCTGTCGGCTCGTCACGTCTGCTCTCGCGATAGATCTCGCCCAGCGCGCCTTGCGCCGCCACCACAGTGGCAAGAAGCACCGCGTCGGTCTTGGCGAGATGCGCCTCGACCGTGAGGGCGAGCGAGGCCGCGAGCAGCGCCGCGCCGACGAACGCCGCCTCGCGGCCGATCCAACTCTGACCGAAGCCGAAGGTCAGGAGCACGGCCGCGAGCGCGCCGAGCAGCGACGGCAGGCGATAGGGCCACATCGCGGTGCTCGCGGGCGTGCTGAGCAAATCCACGCTCGCGGCCTGCAGCCAATAGATGCCGGCGGGCTTCTTGTTGCGCGGCTCGTCCTGGAAGCGGATACGCAGGAAATCGTCGCTCTCCAGCATCTGCCGGCTCGCCTGGACGAAGCGGGATTCGTCGCGATCGGTCGGCGGCAGCGCCGCCTGGCCCGGCAGGTAGAGCGCGAGGCTCAGCAGAGCGAGGAGTGCATAGGCACGCCAGCCGTCGATCGCGTGGGCGAGCGTCACGGCGCGCAGGCCTTGGTGATCGCGAGCTGTGTCACCGGCAGGAGCGGGCGCCACGCGTGCCCGCCGCCGAGCGGCTCGGCCTCAGAGATCGCGATGCGCGTGAGCCGACCGCCATGGGCGGCGCGCCAGGCGGCAAGACGCGCCTCGCCCTCGACCGTGACCGCGTTGGCGACCAGGCGGCCGCCCGGTCTGAGCCGGCTCCAAGCCTGCTCGAAGAGGCCGGGCGTGCCGCCGCCGCCGCCCACGAACACCGCATCGGGCTCGGCCAAGTCCGCGAAGGCCGCCGGCGCCTCGGCAGCAACGATCTCGAGCCCCGGCACGCCCAGCATTGCCGCATTCTCGGCGATCAACGCCAGGCGCGCCGGCTCCCGCTCGATCGCGATCGAGCGGGAGCCGCCGCCGCGCAGCCACTCGATCGCGATCGAGCCGCAGCCGGCACCCACGTCCCAGAGCGTCTCGCCCGGAAGCGGAGACAGCGCCGCAAGCGTCGCCGCCCGCACCACGCGCTTGGTGAGCTGGCCATCGTGCCGATAGGCGTCATCGGGCAGACCTGCGAGGCGCGAATGCACATCGGCGCGGGGACCGGGCACGCAGGCGATCGCGAGCGTGTTGAGATCGGCGACCCGGAACTCGCGCCACGTCGCGGCGCGCCCCTCGATGCGGCGCTCCCGGGGGCCGCCCATGTGCTCGAGCACCGTGATAGTGCTATCGCCCCAGCCCCGCTCGGTTAGGAGCGCGGCGACCGACGCGGGCGTCGCGCCATCCTCGCTCAAGGCCAGCAGCCGTGCGCCCGGCGCTAGAAACAGCGCAAGCCGCACCAGCGGCCGGCCGTGGAGCGTGAGCGTCGTGCACTCCGCGAGCGGCCAACCCATGCGAGCCCCCGCCAGGCTGAAGGCGCTCGGCGCCGGCAGCACCAGCACGGCCTCGCGGCCGAATCTGTCGAGCAGCAGCGCGCCGACGCCATAGCAGAGGGGATCGCCGCTCGCGAGGACCGCGACGCGCCGACCCTCGTGGGCGGCAATCTCAGGCAGGGTGTCCGTAAGCGGCCGGCGCCACACGAGCCGCCGGGCTCGGCTCTCGGGCACAAAAGCCAGATGGCGCTCGCCGCCCACCAGGACCTCGGCCTGCTCGACGAGGGTGCGCGCCGCGCGCGAGAGTCCGTCGAGGCCATCCTCGCCGATGCCGATCACCGTGAGCCAGCTCACGGCCGCCCCTCCATCAGGGCATTCACCGCTGCCGCCGCGAGAGCGCTGCCGCCGCGCCGGCCGAGCAGGGTCACATAGGCGAGGCCGAGCGGGGTCTCCACCAGCGCCTGCTTCGATTCCGCGGCACCCACGAAGCCTACGGGGAATCCGAGGATGAGCGCCGGCCTCGGCGCGCCAGCAACGATCATCTCGATGAGATGGAAGAGTGCCGTCGGCGCATTGCCGATTGCCACGATGGCGCCGCCGAGATGCGGTCGCCACAACTCCACCGCCGCGGCCGAGCGCGTGGTGCCCAGTTTGCGGGCAAGGCGAGGGACGCGACGGTCGTTCAACAAGGTCCGCACGCGGGTGCGGCGCCGAATACCGGCGGCGACCATTTCAGAGTCGACTAGGATCGGCGCGTTGCTCGCCACAGCGGCACGTGCGCGCACGACCACGTCGTCGGACCACCGGAGGTCCTTGAGCAGATCCGGATCGCCGCTGGCGTGGACGAGGCGCAAGGCGAGCGCGCGTAGCGCGCGCGGGAACGGTGCGAGATCTACCTCGCCCCTTATCAGCGCGAAGGAGCGGCGGTAAATGGCGGCGGGGTTCTTGAGATAGCGGATCGTGGCCCCGACCCTCACCCTCCCATCGCGTCGCGATGAGTCCATCCCTCTCCCGCTTCGCGGGCGAGGGACAACACGCCGCACGATCTGGCCCGCGACGCCGAGCACCCAGCCTTCCTCGCACTCGACCTGTCGGCGCTCTGTCCCAGTGAGCGCGGGATCGCCCGCGAGCAACTCCGCCAATTCGCTGCGCCCGTCGAGGGCCGCGAAATGGGCGGCGAGGTGGCGCACCTGGGCGGAGTCCTTGACTTCACCCGAGCGGCGCGGCGCCGGCACCAGAGAAGGATAGACCTCAGCCATGATCACGCCAGCGTGGCCCCCGCGGATGGGCGCGGCAAGCCCGGTCTCGAACGGCCAGACGCGGATGTGATGGCGGAGCGCGGGATCGTCGCGGAGCGCGCGGAGCACGGGGATGCCCGTCAACGCTTGGCCGCCGGCCGAGCCCGTGCCCGCGAGCTTCCAGCCGGGCTGCGGACCGCGCATCCGCCGATCGACCAGGCGATGCTCGGGAAAGGCATCGCTGCCGTGCCGGCGATGATGCTTCGGCTGCAGGTGCACTCCCGCGGCGCCCGATGGGCAACCCCAGAAGGGATAAGCGTCGCCGGTCAGTCGGCGGTTGAGGGCGGCCCCAACGGTGAAACGGTTGTTGCGGTTGTTCGGCTCGTCGATGAGCGCGCCTGCGATCTCGTTCCAGACCGCGCGCCAGGGAGTTCCGGAAAGACCGAGGCGCGTCGAAAGCCCCGCCGGATACCCGAACGGGAAATCGAAGCCGGCGAGCACCCGCTCGCCGCGTGCGACGGCGCCGACAAAAAGGCCGCGCAGGACCGCGGCGGCGTCCCGACGGGTCGCTAGGTTCTCGAGCAGCATGCTCTCGACCTCGCGCCCGCGTCGCCGTAGCACCGCCATCCAGATGCTGTCGGCGCCGAGCTTCGGCGTTGCCGCCGCGCTCCAGTCGACCACTACATAGAGATCGAAGAGGGCACGCCCGCCCAAGGCTCAATCCGATTCCGGCCGATGCTGGCCGTTGCGTCCATGGTGATGATAGTGATGCCGATCATGGTGGTGACGGTCATCGTGATCGTGGTCATGACCATCGCCGTGATCGTGAGGATGATCGCCGTCGGTGCCGATGCCGCGGACGTGGTGATGATGCGCCTCCTGGGGCGCGCCCGCGGCGGTCTCGTAGCCGACGATCTGCTCGCGGTATTTGCAGAGCTGGCAGTTCATGGCGGGCGCGCCGTCGAGGGCCTCGCTCACCCGCTCGGCGAAGCAGTCCAGCACCAGCGGATGGTCGTTGAGGTAGGGCGCCTTCAGGAACTCGATCTCGGGGTGATCGGCCGCGACGCGGTCGGTCTCGTCGTAGATCCGCTTCACCAGCACGCCCGTGAAGAGGAAATACGGAAACACGACGATCCGCCGGAAGCCCAACCGCAACCCGCGGCGCAGCGCCGGCTCGACGCGTGGGTGTGCCACGCCGCTGAAGGCGATCTCGGCCCAGCCGAAGCCCATGCCTTCCCAGAGGAAGCGCGCGACCTTCGCGATGTTGCTGTTGGCATCGGGGTCGTTGGTGCCGCGCCCGACCACCAGCAGCAGGGTCTGGTCGCGGGGAACGCCCGGTCCTGCCGCCGCCTCGGTCTCGGCGATCCGGTCGGCCGCCGCACGCAGAAGTTTGGGTTCGATCGCGAGCTCGCGCCCGAAGCGCACCTCGATCCCGGGATTGGCGGCGGCGAAGCTGTTGATCTCCCAGGGCAGGTCGTTCTTCACGTGGGCGGCGGCGAACAGCATGCCCGGCACCGCGACGATGCGCCGCGCGCCGCGTTGCTTCAGGGCATCGAGCCCCTGGCGGATGATCGGCCGGGCGAACTCGAGGTAGCCGGTCTCGACGGCATGGGTAGGCAGCCGCGCCTTGAGCGCGTCCGCGAGCCGCTCGAACTCCCGGATCGCTCCCTCGTCGCGGCTGCCGTGGCCGCAGAGCATCACGGCGGTCTCGCTCATGTCCTGAGGCTCCGGGTTCGGTCGCTTCCTGCCGGCCGCTGATTGACGGCGCGACTCCGCGCGCGGATGCTGCTGCGGCCATGTTCCCGCTCTTTGCAGCCGATCCGACGCGGCTCGACCCGCTGCTGCTGGTGCTGGCGGCTTTGGTGCTCGATGCCGTAGTCGGCGATCCCGCGGCGATCTTCCGTCGGCTCCCGCACCCCGTGGCGCTGGTAGGCACTCTGATCGGCCAATTGGAGCGGCGGTTCAACCGCCAGGACCTCTCCGACCGCGACCGCAGGCTCGGCGGCATCGCGACGGTTGTGGTCGTGGTCGGCATCGCCGCCGGCGTGGGCGCGATGGTCGATCGCCTGGCTGCGGGCTCCGCCTGGGGCGCGGCGGCCGAGGTCGTGGTGCTGACGGTCCTGCTCGCACAGCGCAGCCTCTACGACCACGTGGCCGCGGTTGCGAGGGCGCTCGACCGGGAGGGTCTCGCGGGCGGGCGCGAGGCGATCCGCCATATCGTCGGCCGCGACCCCGCGAGCCTCGACGAGGACGGCGTCGGCCGCGCCGCCATCGAATCGCTCGCCGAGAATTTCAGCGACGGTGTCGTGGCGCCGGTTTTCTGGTTCCTGGTGCTCGGCCTGCCGGGAATCTGCGCCTACAAGGCGGTGAACACGCTCGACAGCATGATCGGCCACAAATCCGACCGCTATCGCGCCTTCGGCTGGGCCGCGGCGCGGCTCGACGATGCCGCGAACCTTGTCCCGGCGCGGCTCGCGGGTGTGCTGATCGCGATCGCGGGCGCGCTGACGCCGCGCGCCAGTGGCTGGGACGCGCTCGTGATCATGGCTCGCCATGCGCCCAAGCATCGTTCGCCCAATGCCGGTTGGCCCGAGGCCGCCATGGCGGGTGCTCTCGACATCTCGCTCGCGGGTCCGCGGCGCTATGGCGGCGAGCTGGTCGATGACCCCTGGATCGGCGAGGGCAGCGAGGATGCGGGTGCCGACGACATCCGCTGCGCGCTGGGCCTGTTCATCGTCGCCTGCGTCGTCGAGGCCGCGCTGATCGGCCTTGTCGCACTGCTCCGCGACGGACTCTGACCGCTCAGCGCGCACGCGCGATCTCCAGCAGGCGCGCCACGTCGAGGTGTGCCTCGCAATGGTCGGCGAGCGCGTCCAGCGCGGACTCGACCCGGGCCTCGTAAGCGAGGGCCGCGTCGGCCTTGCCGCCGAGGCGCTCCAGGAAAGCACGGCGGAAACCGTCGCTCGCGAAAATTCCGTGCACGTGGCAGCCCATCACGCGGCCGTTGGCGGACACCGCGCCGTCGAGACGGTTGCCGAGGCGCAGCATCGGACGGCGCGCGCCGGGCCCGTCGGTGCGGCCGACGTGCATCTCGTAGCCCGCGATCTCGGTGCCGCCGCGGAGCTCGACCCCGGTGACCGGCTCAAGGGTCTTCTCGGCAGTCAGCACCGTCTCCACCTCGAGGAGACCGAGGCCCTGCACCTCGCCGGGGCTGCCCTCGATGCCCGCGGGATCGGCGACGCGGCGGCCCAGCATCTGATAACCCGCGCAGAGGCCGAGCGCGGCGCCGCCGCGTCGGACGTGCGCGTGGATGTCGATGTCCCAGGCCTCGGCGCGGAGCGCGGCGAGATCGCCGAGCGTCGCCTTCGAGCCCGGCAACAGGATGAGATCGCAGAGCGGCAGCGGGCGTCCCGGCTCGACCAGCTCGACCGCGACGTCGGGCTCGGCGCGCAGCGGATCGAGGTCATCGAAATTGGCGATCCGCGGCAGGCGCGGCACGGCGATCCGGAACCGGCCCGCGCGAGCGGGTGCGGGCATGCGCTCGAGCGCCAGCGCGTCCTCCGCCGGCAGATCGCGAGCGCGCTCGAACCAGGGCATCACGCCGAGGCAGCCGAGGCCGGTGACGCCGCGAATCGTCTCGATGCCACCCGCGAACAGCGAGACGTCGCCGCGGAACTTGTTGACGATCACGCCCTTGAGGCGCTGGCGCTCGGCGGGCGAGAGCAAGAGATGCGTGCCGCAAATCTGCGCCAGGACGCCGCCGCGCTCGATGTCCCCCACCAGCACCACCGGCACGTCCGCCGCCTCGGCGAAGCCCATATTCGCGATGTCGCCCTCGCGCAGGTTGACCTCCGCGGGACTGCCGGCGCCCTCCACCAGGACGAGATCGGCACCCGCCCCGACCACCTCGAAGCTCTGCAATACCCTCGGCAGCAACTCCGCACGGAGCCTCTGATAGTCCCGCGCGCTCGCCGTGCGCAGCATCCGGCCCGCGACCACCACCTGGGCACCGCGCTCCGATTGCGGCTTCAGCAGCACGGGGTTCATGTGCACCGATGGCGCCACGCCCGAGGCGCGCGCCTGCAGCGCCTGGGCGCGACCGATCTCGCCGCCCTCCGCGGTGACCGCGGCGTTGTTGGACATATTCTGCGGCTTGAATGGACGCACCGCCAGTCCGCGGTGCTTGAGCGCGCGCGCGAGCCCCGCCGTGAGGAGGGATTTCCCCACGTCGGAACCCGTGCCCTGAAGCATCAGCGCAGGCGTCCTCCGCCGGCAGATCGCGAGCGCGCTCGAACCAGGGCATCACGCCGAGGCAGCCGAGGCCGGTGACGCCGCG
>DATFRA010000170.1:0-6005 GCA_035263705.1 Allostellaceae bacterium | reverse complement strand
GCGAGCAGACCCTCGCCGACGGCGATCCCCATGGACCCGCCCATGAACTCGAAATCGAACACCGCGACCACCGCGGGCGTGCCGCCGATTTTGCCGTGGGCCACCACCAGCGCGTCGCCGGCGCCGTTCCGTGCCTGCGCCTCCTTGAGGCGATCGGTGTAGCGCTTCTGGTCGCGGAAGCGGAGCGGATCGACCGGCGTCTTCGGCAGCTCGACCTGTGCGTACTGGCCCTCGTCGAACAGGATGCCGAGGCGCCGCTTGGCATCGAGGCGCAGATGATGGCCGCAGTTGCGGCAGACGAACAGGTTCGCCTCGAGCTCGCGGTGGAACAGCATCTGCTCGCAGCTCGGACATTTGTGCCAGAGGTTCTCCGGCACGTCCTTCTTCGCGACGACCGCCCGGATCTTCGGCAGGACGAAGTTGGTGAGCCAGTTCATCAGCCGCTCACGGCAGCCTTGGCTCGGCGCGCGCCGCGCACGCCGCGGGCCAACGCGGCGACGTCGCCAAGCACAGCCTCGGCCAGGCCGGGCCTGGCGCGGTTCTTGTCGTCGAGGCAGGAGGCCACGCGCTGAACCAGCGCCGTGCCAACCACGGCGGCATCGGCGACGCGCGCAACCTCGGCAGCTTGCTCCGCCGTCTTGATGCCGAATCCCACCGCGACTGGCAGTGGCGTGTGGCGGCGGATACGGGCGACAGCCTTCGCGACATCGGTGATGTCGGCGGACTTGGTCCCGGTGATGCCGGCGATCGAGACGTGATAGATGAAGCCGGTGGCGCGCCGGAGCACCACCGGCAGGCGCTTTTCGTCGCTGGTGGGCGCCGTGAGGCTCACGAGGTCGATGCCCGCCGCACGCGCGGGCGCGTGCAGTTCCTCGTCCTCCTCGGGCGGCAGATCGACGGTGATGAGGCCGTCGACGCCGGCCGCCCTCGCGTCGGCGCAGAACGTCTCCGCGCCGTAGCGGTAGATCGGGTTGTAGTAGCCCATCAGCACGATGGGCGTCTCCGCGTCGCCGCGGCGAAAGGCGCGCACGATCGCCAGCGTCTTGGCGAGGGTCATGCCGGCCTTGAGCGCGCGCAACCCCGCCGCCTGGATCGCGGGACCGTCCGCCATGGGATCGGAGAAGGGCACGCCCACCTCGATCAGGTCCGCGCCCGCCTTCGGCAGTCCCGCGAGGATGCGCGCGAACGTCTCGGCGTCGGGATCGCCGCAGCTGAGGTACGTCACGAAGCCCGCGCGTCCCTCGGCCTTGAGCTTGACGAAGCGGCGCGCGATGCGCGTCTCGCTCACAGCTTCACTCCGAGCGCGTCCGCCACCGCGAAGATGTCCTTGTCGCCGCGCCCGCAGAGATTGACCACGAGCAGGTGGTCCTTGGGGAGGCCCGGCGCGACCTTCGCCACCTGCGCCAGCGCATGGGCGGGCTCGAGCGCCGGGATGATCCCCTCGAGTTGCGAGCAGAGCTGGAACGCCTCGAGCGCCTCGCGGTCGGTGATCGCCACGTACTCGACGCGCCCGATGTCATGGAGCCACGCGTGCTCCGGGCCGATGCCGGGATAGTCAAGGCCGGCGGAGATCGAATGCGCGTCGATGATCTGGCCGTCGTCGGTCTGCAGGAGATAGGTGCGGTTGCCGTGGAGCACGCCGGGCTTGCCGCCGTTGAGCGAGGCCGCGTGCTTGCCCGTCTCGACTCCAAGCCCCGCTGCCTCCACGCCGATCATGCGCACCGAGGCATCGTCGAGGAAAGGGTGGAACAAGCCCATGGCGTTGGAGCCGCCGCCGATGCAGGCGACCAGCGTGTCGGGGAGCCGGCCTTCGGCCTTCTGCATCTGGCGGCGCGCCTCCTCGCCGATCACCGACTGGAAGTCGCGCACCATGGCGGGGTAAGGGTGCGGGCCCGCCACCGTGCCGATGATGTAGAAGGTGTCGTCGACATTCGCAACCCAATCGCGGAGCGCCTCGTTCATGGCGTCCTTGAGCGTGCCGGTGCCGGACGTGACCGGCCGCACCTCGGCGCCGAGGAGCTTCATGCGGAACACGTTGGGCTTCTGCCGCTCGATGTCGGTGACACCCATGTAAACGACGCAGGGCAGATCGAAGAGCGCACAGACCGTCGCCGTCGCCACGCCGTGCTGGCCGGCACCGGTCTCCGCGATGATGCGCCGCTTGCCCATCCGGCGCGCCAGCAGGATCTGGCCCAGCGTGTTGTTGACCTTATGCGCGCCCGTATGGTTGAGCTCCTCGCGCTTCATATAGATCTTGGCGCCGCCGAAATGCTCGGTCATGCGCTCCGCGAAATAGAGCGGGCTCGGTCGGCCGACGTAGTGCTCGCCGTAATAGGCGATGTCCGCGGCGAAGCCCGGGTCGCGCTTGGCCGCGGTGTACGCGCGCTCGACCTCGAGGATCAGTGGCATCAGCGTTTCGGCCACGAACCTCCCGCCGAACAGTCCGAAATGCCCGCGCTCGTCGGGCCCGGCACGGTAGGTGTTGGGAGATGGCATGGGACGGGGGCTCGGTCAGTATTGAGTGGGGTGCGTGTTGTAGCGCCAATCCCACGGGCGCTCAAATGGCGCCGTCAGGCTAGCGTGCCGACCCTTGCAAGGAACTCCTCGATCTTAGCCAAATCCTTGATCCCCGGACGGATTTCCACGCCTGACGACACGTCGACCACCCGCGCATGAGTGGTTCCCACGGCATCGGCCACGTTCTTGGGCGTCAGGCCGCCCGAGAGCATCCAGGGTTTGCTCCAGCTCCGGCCGCCCAGGAGCTGCCAGTCGAAGGCAAGTCCGTTGCCGCCGGGGAGCGCCCTGGGATCGCCGCGCGGCGGCTTCGCGTCGAAGAGCAGCCAGTCAGCCACGTCGAGATAGGGCACGGCGGCGTCCGGATCGTCGGGCCCCGCGATCGGAACGGCCTTCATGACGCGCTTGCCGAAGCGCGCCTTGATCTCGGCGACGCGGTGCGGGTTCTCGCTGCCGTGGAGCTGCAGGAGGTCGAGGGGCACGCGCCCGAGCACGCCCGAGAGCAGCGCATCGGTCGGATCGACGAAGAGGCCGACGCGCGTGATGCCCTCCGGCACCAAAGCCGCAAGCGCCGCCGCGAGCTCGGGGGTAACGTTGCGCCGGCTCTTGGGGTAGAACACGAAGCCCACGAAGCGGGCGCCGCCGCGGATCGCCGCGTGGAGCGCCTCGGCGGTGGAGAGGCCGCAGATCTTCGCCTGTACGCTCATCGGAGCTCGTCCAGGATCGCTTGCGCCGCCGCAGCGGGATGCGCCGCCTCGGTGATGGGGCGCCCGACCACCAGATAATCGGCGCCTGCCTGGATCGCGGCCCGCGGCCCCATGACGCGCTTCTGGTCGCCGCTCGCGCTGCCGGCGGGACGGATGCCCGGCACCACCAGCAGGAAATCGGGGCCGCACAGCTGCCTGAGCGCCGCCACCTCGAGCGGCGCGCAAACCACGCCGTCGAGGCCCCTGTCGCGCGCGAGGAGCGCGAGACGCTGCACCTGCTCGCCGACGGGGCCCTGCTGGCCGACGGCCGAGAGATCGCCATCGTCGAGGCTGGTGAGCACCGTGACGCCCAGCAACTTGACGCGGCGCTTGCCCTGGGACGCCACGAGATCCGCGGCGTTCCGCGCGGCTTCCATCATGCCCGGTCCGCCGGCGATGTGCAGTGTCAGGAGCAGGGGCTCCAGCGCGGCCGCCGCGCGCACCGCGCCCGCCACCGTATTGGGGATGTCGTGGAGCTTGAGGTCGAGGAAGAGCGGCGTATCGGTGCCTATGACCTGTTGGACACCCGCTGGCCCGTTGGCGGCAAAGAACTCGAGACCCAGCTTGATCCCGGCGACAACACCCGCCACGGCCGCCGCGAGCGCGCGGGCGCGGGCGAGATCCGCCGTGTCGATCGCGCAGAGGAGCGGGTTGGCAGGGCTCATCGCCTTTTTATAACGGCTGTGCCGTAAGTAATCACCCGCTCACTTGAGTGTCTGCGCTGGAGCCCAGTCTGCCGAATCGGGCGGGTTCACGGGCACGCAAATGTGAATGAACAGGGGTGCCGAAACGCCTCATCTTCGCGGCGGAAGAGCCCGCCGCCATGGAGGGATCGGGCTCCTGAACCAAATGGGGGAACCATGCTTGCGACATTGGAGAAATGGCAACCGCAGATGCTGAGCGCCTTGCGGATCTTCCTTGCGCTGCTCTATCTGCAATCCGGCCTCTCGAAGTATTTCGGATGGCCGGGGCCACAGCCCCAGAATTTCACGATGTTCTCGTTGTTCGGCTTGGCGGGCCTTATCGAGATCTTTGGCAGCCTGCTGCTGCTGCTCGGGCTATGGACTCGCGAAGCCGCCTTCATCATGTCTGGCGAGATGGCGGTCGCCTACCTACTGCGGCGCGTGCTAACGGGGGCGTCGTTCTATCCGATCGTCAACGGCGGCTACCTGGAGTCGCTCCTGAGCTTCGTATTCCTCTACTTCGCCTTCGCCGGACCCGGCCCCTGGAGCGTCGACGCCATGCGGGCGAAGCGCTGAGCCTCCGGTTCAGGTGGTGACACGCTCCAGGGCGAGCTGGGCCGCCGCCAAGTCCTCGAGCGCGGTGCCGACGGATTTGAACATGGTGATCTGGTCGTAGTAGCGGCGACCGGCGCGGCTGCCCCGGGTCAGGTCGAATAGATCGCCGGCGACGTCGTCCTCGCGGAGCACGCCCGAGCGGATCGGCTGCACCACGTCGCCGGCCTCCTTGAGGGTGCCCTCGCGGGTATCGACGAAGACGCGCGCGCGCTTCACCACCTCATCATCGGCCTCGCGCATTTCGGGCGTGAAGCCGCCCACGAGGTCGAGGTGTGTGCCGAGCTTCAGCCAATGGCCGCGGATGAGCGGATCGCGCGCCAGGGTGGCGCAGGAGATGATGTCCGCGCCGCGCGCGGCGCTCGCGAGATCGTCGGTCGCGGTCAGCGTCAGATGCCGACGGCTCAGGCGATGGGCGAGCTTCGTTGCCTTCTCGAGGTTGCGGCCCCAGACCACGACATGCTTGATCGGCCGGACGCTGACATGTGCCTCGATCAGATGCGAGGCAAGCGCCCCCGTGCCAACCATGAGGAGCCGCTCGGCATCGGGCCGCGCCAGGTATTTGGCCGCGAGCGCGGAGGCCGCCGCGGTGCGCCGCGCCGTCAGCGCCGGTGCGTCCATCAGCGCCAAGGGCCGGCCGGTCTTACCGTCCATCAGCAGATACGCGCCCTGCACCGAGGGCAGCAACTGCGCGCCATTGTCCGGAAATACGGTGACGAGCTTGACGCCGATGTACCGCCCGGTCTGCCAAGCCGGCATCAGCAGCAGGGTGGCGTCAAGACCGCCCGGGACCGGCACCCTGTGGTGATGCCGCACCGGCACCTCGGAGCCGCTGCGAAACATCTGCCGGAGCGCCTCGATGGTGGACTCGAAGTCGAGGGCCGCGACCACCTCCGAGGCGCCCAGCACGTGCATCGTGTAGGGCGGCTGGTTGCGCATCAGGAATGCGGCACGACGACCGCGGTTCCCTTGGCCCGTTGCTCCGCCGCCGCGAGGTCGCGCTCCAGAATCTCGATGCGACGAGCCCGCTGCCGCGCGACCCGCCGCGGGCCCCAGCTCCAGATCCACGCCGCCAAGAGCCCGATCACGAAGCCCGCGAGCAGTGCCAGCAGCACTACCAGATAGAGCGGCGCAGCGAGTTCCATGCCGAGGGGCCAGAACGTGAGGGTGACCCCCGCACGGTTCGACACCGCGAAGACCGCGCAGATCAGCGCCACGAGGGCGGTACCCAGCCAGTAAAGAATTCTCACGGGCGGAATCCTACAGCCTCCGGCCGAGCCGAGGCCAGCCGCCGCGTCAGGTCGGCTCGTTCAAGCGCTCGCGCAGCTGCTTGCCGGTCTTGAAGAAGGGAATGTGCTTCTCAGCGACGCGCACGGCATCTCCCGTCCGCGGGTTGCGGCCCATGCGAGCATCTCGATGCTTGACGGAAAAAGCCCCGAACCCGCGCAAC
>DATFRA010000169.1:0-2802 GCA_035263705.1 Allostellaceae bacterium | reverse complement strand
GCGAAGCAAGACGGGCGCCGGCGGTTTGTGTATGATTACGACAGTCGGCCGGTCTCGGCCGGCGGGGACCTGACGCCGAACACCATGCCAGCGGATCTCAAATACCGCCGCGTTCTCCTGAAGATTTCTGGCGAAGCCTTGATGGGCGAGCGGGAATACGGGCAGGACCCGTCGGTGGTGAGCCGCATCGCCGCCGAGGTAAAGCAGGTGCACGGCCTCGGCGTCGAGCTCTGCATGGTGATCGGCGGCGGGAACATCTTCCGCGGGCTCGCCGGCGCGGCCAACGGTATCGAGCGAGCGACCGCCGACTACATGGGCATGCTGGCGACCGTGATCAACTCGCTCGCCATGCAGAGCGCCTTGGAGCGGCTCGGCGTGACCACGCGCGTGCTCTCGGCGATCAGCATGCAGGCGGTGTGCGAGCCCTACATCCGCCGTCGCGCGATCCGGCACATGGAGAAGGGACGCGCGGTGATCTTCGCCGCGGGCACGGGCAATCCGTTTTTCACTACCGATACGGCGGCAGCGCTGCGGGCGTCGGAGATGAATTGCGACGCGCTCCTCAAGGGCACTAAGGTCGATGGCGTCTACTCCGCCGATCCCAAGAAGGTGCGCAACGCCCAGCGCTTCGAGCGGTTGACCTATTTGGATGTGTTGTCGCGGGACTTGCAGGTGATGGATGCGGCGGCGATCGCGCTCGCGCGCGAGAACCGTATCCCCATCTTGGTTTTCTCGATCCAGGAGAGCGGCGGCTTTGCCGACGTGGTGACGGGGCGCGGCCGCTTCACCATCATTACGGAGGGAGGACCAACCTCGTGAGCGAAGACAAGCTGATTACCGATCTGCGGCGGCGGATGGACGGCGCCATCGACGCCCTCAAGAAGGAGCTGGGCGGCCTCAGGACCGGCCGCGCGGCGCCGAGCTTGCTCGAGACCGTGAGTGTCAGTGCCTACGGCACTACGATGCCGCTCAACCAGCTCGGCACGGTGAGCGCGCCGGAGCCGCGCCTCCTGGTCGTGCAGGTGTGGGACCGCAGCATGGCCAAGGCAGTCGACGCCGCGATCCGTGAGGCCGGCCTCGGGCTCAATCCGCAGAGCGAGGGCCAGGTGATCCGCGTGCCGATTCCGCCCTTGAGCGAGGAGCGCCGCAAGGAGCTCACCAAGATCGCGCATAAATATACGGAACAAGCGCGCGTCTCCGTGCGTAACGTCCGCCGCGACGGGCTCGAGGCCCTGAAGAAGCGCGAGAAAGACCGCGAGATCACACAGGATCAGCACCGCAAGCTCGACAAGGATGTGCAGACCCTGACCGACGAGACAATCAAGAAGGTCGACGAGACGCTGGCCCACAAAGAAAAAGAAATCATGCACGTCTAAGGGATCATGGATACCCGCAGCAATCTCCTGCCGCCGCCGGCTCACGTCGCAATCATCATGGACGGCAACGGGCGCTGGGCGCAGGCGCGGGGCCTGCCGCGCATTGCCGGACACCGGCGCGGCGGCGAGGCCGTGCGCCGCGCGGTGACAGCCGCGGCCGAGCTTGGCATCCGCTATCTGACGCTCTTCGGCTTTTCGTCGGAGAACTGGAAGCGGCCCGCGGACGAGGTCGACGACCTCATGACCCTGCTGCGCCACTATCTCCGCGGCGAGGTTGCCGAGCTCCACCGCAACAACGTGCGGGTGCGCGTGATCGGCGACAGAGAGCGGCTGGCGCCCGACATCGTGACGCTGATCGACAATACCGAGGCTCTGACGGCCGGGAATACCGGGCTCAACCTCTCCGTGGCGCTTTCCTATGGCGCACGGGCGGAGATCGCCGGCGCAGCGCGCCGGATCGCCGAGGCAGTCGCGGCGAAGCGGCTCGACCCGGACCAAGTCGACGAGGCGGTGTTCACGCGCTATCTGCTGACGGCGGAAATGCCCGATCCCGACCTCGTCATTCGCACCAGCGGCGAGCAGCGGCTCAGCAATTTCCTGCTCTGGCAGACCGCCTATTCCGAGTTCGTGTTCATCGATACGCTCTGGCCGGACTTCACCAAGGCGGATCTCGAGCGCGCCCTCAGCGAGTTCCACAGCCGCGAGCGGCGCTATGGCGCAACCGCCGGGCGCCGCTAAGTCCGACGCTCTCTTGGTGCGCATCCTCTCGGCGGCTGTCCTGGCACCCCTCGCCGTCGCGGCCGCGTGGCTCGGAGGTGCGTTCCTGGCCGTGCTGACGATCCTTGGAGCCGCCATCATGGGCTGGGAATGGGGGCGGCTCACGCACGGGGGCCATTTCGGCGCAAGTGGCGCCCTGATAGCCGTCACCGAGGTGACGGGCGCCGGTGTGGCAGCCTTCGGCTGGCCGGCGATCGCGCTCGGGGTCATCATTGCGGGAGCCCTGGCGCGTCTGGCATGGCCCCCGGCCGAGGGCGATGCCAATCTCTGGGCTGGGATCGGTACGTTCTGGGTCGGCGCGGCCTGCGTGGCCGTGCTCTGGCTGGCGGCGGACCCCGTCGCCGGACGCGCAACGGTGCTCTGGCTCTTCGCGGTGGTATGGGCGACCGACAGCGCCGCCTATCTGGTCGGGGGCTGGGTTCAGGGACCGCGGTTGGCGCCCCGATGGAGCCCCAAGAAAACTTGGTCCGGCGCATTCGGCGGGATCGCCGCCGCGGCGCTCGTCGGGGCGATGACGGCGAATATACTGGGCTTTTCCATGCTTTCACCGGTATTCTGGCTCAGCATGGGGCTGTCGATCGCGGTGCAGGTCGGGGACTTGGCAGAATCCGCGGCGAAGCGGCGCTTTGGTGTCAAGGATACCAGCGGC
>DATFRA010000168.1:0-17131 GCA_035263705.1 Allostellaceae bacterium | reverse complement strand
TGATCATGACCAAAGACTCATCGGAAACTCGCAGACGCCTGATTGCGGCAGCCGACGGCCTTTTCTACCGCCAGGGCATTCGGGCCGTTGGGGTCGACGCCGTCGCCGAGGCGGCCGGCGTGACCAAGCGCACGCTCTATTACCACTTCGCTAGCAAGGACGACTTGATCGCAGCTTACCTAGAGGAACGCGATCTGCCGACCCTAGGCCGCTATCAAGGCGAAATTCCGGAGGGCGGAGAGTCGGCCGTGCGCCAAGTCCGACGGATCTTCGAGCAGCTTGGGAAGAAAGCCAACGATCCTCGCTGGCGAGGGTGCAGCTTCCTACGCGCAGCAGCCGAGTTCGCCAACCTGCCGGGCCATCCGGCCCGCGTGGTCGCCGCGCGTCACAAGAAACGCTTCGAAGCGTGGTTGGAAGGAATTCTCGCCGCTGAGAGATTTGGCGAGGCGACCGTTCTCGCCCGTCAACTCATGACCCTCTTCGACGGAGCCGTCGCCCAAATCCTCGTGCACCGTGACCCAAGCTATGCCCTGTCGGCCGCAGACGCCGCCTCTACACTCCTCAATTGCGCGAGGAAATTGACGAGAAAACGCAGCCGCTCATAGGACAGCAGAGTGCGATGCTTAAGGCGCCCGAATGCTGACACTGGAAATGCGGGCATCGCTTGCCGCGTTTATGGGTTCATGACCTAGGATAGCGCGTCCTTCAGCGCGCTTCGCTTTCTCAGGATGAGGTTTTTCTTTGTGACCGTTCAAATCGCCCTCATCCTGAGCAAGCGCCCCGTTGGGGCGCGCGTCGAAGGACGCTAGGTGCTGGATCGGAGTCCTTCCCATGTACAGCCTTGCCGTCAGCGAACACGTGATGATCGCCCACAGTTTCGTGGGCGAGATCTTCGGGCCCGCGCAGCAGCTGCATGGCGCAACCTTCGCGGTCGAGATGGAGGTGCGTCGCGCGCAACTCGATGCCGACGGCCTGGTCTGCGACATTGGCCGCGCGCTCGCGACGCTCAAGGAGATCCTGGCGGCGCTCAACTACCGCAACCTCGACGAACTGCCGGAATTCCGCGGACGCAACACCACGACGGAGTTCCTGGCCGGCGAGATCTTCCGCCGGATCAAGGCGCGGATCGCCGAAGGCGCGCTGGGGCCCGGCACCGCGGGCGCCCTCGCCTCGCTCCGCATCGTGGTGCGGGAGTCGCCGGTGGCCTGGGCGGCCTTCGAGGGACCTCTCGTGTGATCGCGTTCCTGGTGCCCGGCGCGCTCGACCAGCTCACCGGCGGCTATCTCTTCGACCGGCACGTGATCGAGGGCTTGCGTGCGGGTGGCCGAGCGGTCGAGGCGATCGAGCTCGCGGGCCGATACCCCGAACCCGACGTTACCGCGCGCACGGCCGCGGCGGCGGCGCTCGCGCGATTGCCCGACGGCGTCGTGGCGGTGATCGACGGCCTCGCGCTCCTCGCCTTCGCGGATTGCCTCGAGCGCGAGGCGAAGCGACTCAAGATCGTCGCCTTCGTCCACCATCCCCTCGCGGACGAGACCGGCTTGAGCGAGCGGGAGCGGAACCGCGTCGGATTCCTGGAGGCGCGGCTCCTCAAGCTCGCGCGCGGCGTGCTCGCGCCGAGCGAGAGCACGGCGCGGCTGGTCGCGGCTTACGGCGTGCAGCGTGCGCGGATCGCGGTGACGCCGCCGGGCACGGCGAAGCCCGCGCCCCCCCTGCGTCGGCGCCCTACTCGCTCACGCATCGAATTCCTCTGCGTTGCCAGCCTGACGCCGCGCAAGGGTCATCTGATCCTGATCGAGGCACTGACAAGGCTCGCCGACCGCAGCTGGGCATGCCGCTGCATCGGCAGCCTCACGCGCGATCGGGAAACCGCGGCGGCAGTGCGCTACGAGATCGGCCGGCGCGGCTTGAAGGGCCGGATCGCCCTCGAGGGCGAATGGGCCCCGGAGCGCCTGGGCGAGGCTTACGCAGCGGCCGATGCCGCGGTGCTGCCGTCGTTCCACGAGGGCTATGGCATGGCGCTGGCGGAAGCGTTGGCGCATGGCCTGCCGGTGATCTCCACGACCGCCGGCGCCATCCCCGGCACCGTGCCAGCGAGCGCGGGCCTGCTGGTGCCGACGGGCGATGCCGTCGCCTTCGCCGAGGCGCTGCGTCGCTTTCTCGACGAGCCGCCGCTGCGCGCGCGCCTCGCGGCGGGCGCGCGCAAGGCAGGCGCCCGACTGCCGGATTGGCCGCAGGCGGTCGCGGGCTGGGCCGCCGCGCTCGACCGGCTCGCGGCGTGATCGAGAGCTTTTCCCTCGATTGGCTCCGGCTGCGCGAGCCGCATGATCTCCGCGCCCGGAGCCGAGCGCTGGCGCGGCAATTCTGTTCCGCCGTGCGGGCGCGTGCGGGCCGAGAGATCGCGTCCGTTATCGATCTCGGCGCCGGCAGTGGCGCGAATTTCCGTGCGCTCGCGCCGCTCGTCGCCGGCGATCAGGAATGGCGCCTCGTCGACCAGGATCGCACTCTCCTGGCGCACCAATCCGCGGAGATCGCGCAGTGGGCGCGCGGCCAGGGCTGGCGCGTCACCCACGGCAGCGGCGTAGTCACGGTGGCGACCGGCACGGCGCACTGGCGCGCGCACAGTGTCGCGCTGGACCTCGCGCACGAGCTCGCGGAAGTGTTGCTCGCGGTCCACGGCGTCGCCTGCGCCGCGCTGCTCGATCTCGTCTCGGCGCCATGGCTCGAGGCGCTCGCCGATCGCGTTGCGGCCACGCGCGCGCCCTTCCTCGCGGCGCTCAGCGTCGACGGCCGGCGCGACTGGCAACCGCCGCATTTCGACGATGCCCCGGTCGCCCGCGCCTTCGCTCGGCATCAGCGCGGCGACAAGGGTTTTGGGCCCGCGCTCGGGCCGGACGCGGCCGCCATGGGCCAGCGGCTGTTCCGCGAGCGCGGCTATCGCGTGACCACGGCTGCGGGCGAATGGCGGCTCGGTGCCGGTGATGATGCGGTGCTGGCGGCTCTGATCGATGGCACGGCCGAGGCCGCGGGTGAGGCAGAGCCCGCGCTCGCTCTCGCGCGCTGGCGTGGCGATCGTCATGCCGAGCGGCAACGCGGCGGACTGCGCCTGGCCATCGGCCATGTGGACATTTTGGCCGAGCCGGACGAGAGTCCGGCCGCGCGAACCTAGGGGCGGCCGATGGCGCTTTATCGAAATTACGACCGAGCCGGCCTCGACGCGCAGTACTTCCTGCGCGGCCGGGTGCCGGAGCATCCCGAGTATTTTCGGCGCTGGAAGGAGGAGTCGGAAGCCGTGCGCCGCGCGCGCGCGTGCACGCTCGACATCGCCTACGACGTCGAGACCCTCGACCTTTTTCCGGCCGAGAAGATGCCGGCGCCGTGCCTGCTCTTCATCCACGGCGGTTACTGGCAGGCGCTCGACAAATCCGATTTCAGCTTCCTGGCACCGGCGTTCCAGGATGCCGGCGTCGCGGTCGCCGTGGTGAACTACACGCTGGCGCCCAAGGCCAAGATGGACGAGATCGTGCGGCAGAACCGCGCGGCCGTGGCGTGGCTCGCCCGTCGCGCGCGGGAGAACGGCATCGATCCCGCGCGCATTCATGTCGCCGGGCATTCCGCGGGCGGGCATCTCACCGCGATGGTGCTCGCGACCGACTGGACGGCGTTCGGGCTCGATCACAATCCCGTGCGTGGCGCGTGTGCGATCAGCGGACTCTACGACCTCGAGCCGATCCGACTCTGCTATCTCAACGACGTGCTCGGCCTCGACGCGGCAATGGCCGAGCGCAACAGCCCGCTCCATCATCTGCCGAGGCGCTCGCCACCGCTGATTCTCTCGGTCGGCACCGGCGAGACCGACGAGTTCCTGCGCCAGCAGGCGGAGTTCGCCAGCGCCTGGCGCGCCGCGCGCCTGCCGCTCGAGATCGCGGACCAGCCCGGCGACCACCATTTCGAGGTGGTGGGCCGGCTGGGCCAGCCCAAAAGCCCCTTGCATCAGGCCGTGATGCGGCAGATATGGTCTTCCTCTTCCGCCGGCAATGGGCCGCCACGCCAACCCTCCTCGCCGGCGTAGGAAAAGCGGACCTGCAGGAGTTCCGGATGGCGGCTGGCCGAAAGATCTTGATCGTGGACGACGACCCCTCGCTGCGCCAGGCGCTCGCGGAGCAGTTGGAGCTCCACGAGGAGTTCAAGGTGGCGCAAGCCGAGAATGCCAACATCGCGCTCGAGCAGGTGAAGCAAGGCTATTTCGACGCGATCCTCTTGGACGTGGCGCTCCCCGACATGGACGGCCGCGAGCTCTGCCGGCTCATGCGGCGCGGCAACGTGCGCTCGCCGATCCTGATGCTGACCGGCGCCGACGGCGAGGCGGACACGATCCTCGGCCTCGACGCCGGCGCCAACGACTACATCACCAAGCCGTTCCGCCTGAACGTGCTGCTGGCCCGCATCCGCGCCCAGCTCCGCCAGCACGAGCAGAGCGAGGACGCGGTCTTCACCATCGGTCCCTATACCTTCCGCCCGAGCGCCAAGCTCCTGCTGGACGCCGCCACGCGCAAGAAAGTGCGGCTCACTGAGAAGGAGACCTCGATCCTCAAATACCTCTACCGCGCGGGCGACCGCATCGTCGGGCGCGACGCGCTCTTGAACGAGGTCTGGGGCTACAACGCCGGCGTCACGACGCATACGCTCGAGACCCACGTTTATCGCCTGCGCCAGAAGATCGAGCGCGACCCCGCCCGGGCCGAAATCCTGGTTACGGAGCCCGGCGGCTACCGGCTGGTCCCCTAGGATGAGCGGCAACACCTGCACCAGCGGCGTCGGTGTCACTGCGAAGGGCCGGTAGCGCCGCCTACGCTTTCACTGGAAAGCTCTAGTGGTGCTCCTTTATGCTGCGGCGAGAGCGAGATTTCTCACCAGCAGGCGGATGGGGCCGGCAAAATCAGCTTCCGTTTGAGACATATCTTCGCGCTGGCCCTGTTGCTTCTTGCCGCACACCTCAGTGGTCCGGCTTGGGCGCAAGAAGCCGCCGGCAGTGCTAATAGTGCCGATGGGCAAGGCGGCCAACCGCGAGAAATCCGCCTCGGCATGTCCGCGGATTTTTCCGCGAGCGCGCGAGCGCTCAGCATCGAGCTCTATCGTGGCGCCATGGCCTACCTGCTTCCGATCAACAAAGCCGGCGGCGTCAACGGCAGACGAGTCGTGATCATGGCCTATGACGACCAGTATGATCCTGACCTCGCGATCCGCAACACGCTGAAGCTGATGGACCAGGACAACGTCTTCGCGCTGTTCGGTTATGTCGGCACGCCGACCATGAATCGGACGCTGCCGTTGCTGCGGATGCATCAGGCCCAGAATTTCCTGCTGTTCTTCCCTTTCACTGGGGCCGACACAAACCGAATTCCGCCCTATGACCAGCTTTCCTTCAATCTGCGCGCCTCCTATGACCAGGAGACGAAGGGGCTGGTCGATCACTTCATCGCTGCCCATCGAACTCGCATAGCGGTCTTCTACCAAGCCGATGCCTATGGTCGGGCGGGCTGGGCCGGCATACGCGATGGGCTGGCGAAGCACGGGCTGGAGATCGCGGGCGAAGCAACCTATCGGCGCGGTTCGCCCTTTGACCAGAGCTATGACCGCCAGGTCGCGATCATGGAGCGCCTGCGTCCCGATGGGGTCATCTGCGTCGGTACCTATCCGGCCTGCGGCGGTTTCGTCCGCGACATGCGCGACAAAGCCATCGACTGTCCGGTCGCGACGATCTCCTTCGTCGGCGGCGAGGCCATGCTCAGATTGCTGGTCGCAGCCGAGCGGAAGTCGAACAAGAATTACACTTCTCGGCTTGTGAGCTCCCAGGTGGTGCCGAGCCATAGCGACGAATCTGTCCCAGCGGTGCGCGAGTATCGCGAAGCGATGGAGCGCTATAGCGACGCGATCATGCCGCCGGAATCATTGATCTACCCCAACGGATCGACAGCGGATCGAAAATACGAGCCGCTTCCTTACAGCTTCGTCAGCCTGGAGGGTTATCTGGATGCCAAGCTCTTCGTTGCGATCCTCAGACGAATGGGTCCCGATCCCCAACGCGCCGATTTGACGCGCACGGCACTGGCCATGGGCGCCTTCGATCTCGGGACGGGAGAGCCGCTGTCCTTCGGCGACGCCATGGGGAGGCGCCAAGCCTCGGACCAGGTCTACTATGTCGTGGTCAAGGATGGCCATTTCGTGCCGCTGCGCGACAGCGAGTGGGAGGCGTGGGTGAAGCAATGAGAATCGCTCGATTCTATCAGAAGACCCTGTTCGGCATGTTCGCCCTCATGGGGCTCATCGTGGTCTCCACCTCCGCGCTCTACGTATACACCGTCGACCGGCAGCTGACCGACGACTTCCAGAAGAGCAGCCGGGCGATCGCGCGCGCCATTGCCAACTCGAACATTGACCTGATCGTCGGTCAAAACTATTCCGCTCTCCAATCCATCATCGACCAGTATGTCGAGATCCCCGGCATCTCCTATGTCTTCGTCGTCGATCCGAAGGGTGCGATCGTCGCGCATACCTTCGTGCCCGGCGTGCCCGACGAGATCGCTGCCGACTACAGGGATGGGAAGGAGGTCTATGACCGCGCGCTCGCCGGCCTTGGAAACTTCTCGGAATTGACGGCGCCAATAGTCGCCGGCGCGGGCGGCAGCGTGCATGTCGGCGTGGACAAGGGCTACATCGCTTTGCAGGTCCAGACGGCCATTGGCAATGCGGTCTATCTTCTCACGATTATCTTCGTCGCGAGCGTACTGTTGTCTTACGGGCTGATGTACCAGGTATCCCGGCCCCTTGATCACCTCAGCAACTACGCTTGGCATTCCTTGTCCAGCGAGAAGCGCGTTTCGCCCCCGCATGCCTCGCAGCTCAAGCGGCTGCTCGAGCGCATCGACGAAGTCGGCGAGCTCGGTCGATTGATCCGCAGGGCCACCGGCCGAGAGGCGTGAGCGTGCGCACTCGGGAAAGCGTGCCCAACCGATGGGTGATCGCGACCGCGTGCACGGTGCTGCAGCTCTGTCTGGGCACCGTTTATGCCTGGAGCTACTTCCAGCCGCTGCTGGTCGAGCAGTTTCGCTGGAGCAACACCGATACATCCTGGGCCTTCAGCCTGAACATCTGCTGCCTCGGTCTGTCGGCCGCTTGGGGTGGGGTCAACCTCGGCAGGATCGGACCGCGCAAGCTGGCCGTCGCCGGTAGCATTCTCTTCGCTGCCGGCTATGAGCTCGCCGCGGTCGCGCTCGCGGTGAAGAGCCTGATGCTTTTCTATCTCGGCTACGGCGCCATCGGCGGGTTCGGCATCGGTCTGGGCTACGTTACACCGATGACGACCGTCACCAAGTGGTTTCCCGACCGGAGAGCCCTGCTGACCGGCATCGTCGCCATGGGATTCGGACTCGGCGCCTTCATGCTCAGCGTCGTGCTTGCGCCGATCCTGATGCACCTGCTCGATGGTGATCTGGTCCGTGTGTTCGTAGCCCTGGGCGCCATCCTCGGCACGATCGCTTTTGGGTCAGCGGCGATGTTGCGGAATCCGCCGGCCGGCTATCTCCCCACCGGCTTTGTTCCGTCGACGTCGAAAGAGACGCGCTCGGCCGGCCCTTACGCCGCCGCCGAGGAACAGGCAGACCCACCGCTCCGGGAATACCTCCTGGCCGGTCAGTACGCATTCATGTGGTTCATCTTCTTTCTCAACATCACCGCCGGCATTTCGATCATCAGCTTCCTGTCGCCGCTTTACCAGGATATCTGGAAGCTCGGCCAACCAGACTTGGAGCGCTCCGTGCTGGCCGGCTATGGCGCCAGCCTGATCGCCGTCAGCTCGCTGTTCAACGGCGTGGGGCGCATCGTCTGGAGCGCTGTGTCTGAGCGGCTCGGCCGCATCAATACCTTTCGGCTCCTGTTCGCATCTCAGATGGTCGTGTTCGGAATTCTGATGACGGAGCACAACCCGTGGCTCTTCGCGATCATGGTGTGTTATGTGCTGAGCTGCTTTGGCGGCGGCTTCGCGATCATGCCGTCCATGGTGACCGACGTTTATGGAGCGAAGCGTACGTCGGGGATATACGGCGTCATCCTCACGGCCTGGTCGGCCGCCGGGATTCTCGGACCTCTGATGGTTGCGAGCCTCAAGGACAATTATCCGGATCGCGCCATCGCTTATTCGTTCCTGCTCGGGATCCTGGTGCTCGGGATCGGCTTCACATTCAGCTTCCTGGTGAACGACGACCGGTTCATACCGCGACGGATCCTGCTGCAGGCACTGGCTGCAGCACCGCCGCGGATGCCCGATCGCGAAGAACCCTTGGAACCGGCGCACTGAACGGCGCCGGGGCTTCCGCGACCAACAGACGCAGCGGCGCGGCAGGCGAAGCGCCCTACTCCAATCCCCTGCGGTGCGCTGCCCGGACGAATGCCGCGAGCTCGCGGTTGAACCGGCGCGTGTCCTCCCAGAAGGGCGCGTGCCCGACGCCATCGTAAAGGGAGAGACGGGCGCCGGGGATCAAGCCGGCGACATGGCGGGCGCCCTCGAGGGTCAGGATCTGGTCCTCGACGCCGAAGGTCACCAGCACCGGAATTGCAAGCCGCCGGAAGAGGGCATCGGCGTCGAACTCGCGACCGGTCATCGCCGCGCGCACATCGCGCGGCACCATCATGTTGAAGGCGAGCATGGTCTCGAATTCGTCTTGGGTGGGCTGCCGCGAGAAACAGGCATGGAGGAAGGTGCGCGTCGCGGCGATGCGCGTCGCCAGGTCCTCGGCCATGAGCTCGGCGAAATGGATCGACGAGAATTTCCCCGCGAAGCGCGGATCGGATTTCGTGCGCGCATTGACGAAGTCGATACCGGCAAGACCCATGGCGCCGTGGGCTTCGAGATAATCCGCGATGACGCGGCCGGCATAGGACCAGCCGACCAGGACCGGCCGGCCGAGGCCCGCGGCAGCGATCACCGCCGCGAGCTCGTCGGCCCAGGCCTTGCCGTTCCTGTAGCGCTCTCGCTCGAGCGGCTTCTCCGAATCGCCGTGGCCGCGGAGGTCGTAAGTCACCATGCGGAACTCGCGGGCGAGCTCGCTCTCGGTCTGGCGCGCCCACGAGAGGTGGCTCTGCAAGAAGCCATGGATGAACAGGATCTCGGGCCCCGCCGGGTTGCCCCATCCCTGGGCCGATATCGAGAGCCCGTCGGGCGTCCTGACCTCTATCGGCTGGTATGGCATCTCCCTGTGCCCCCGCTATCCCTACGGATGAACCAGAAAATACCGCTAAAGTCGTCGCGCCATTAATCGGCCCTTAACGAAATGTGACCTAGGTCACACCCGATGCTGATTTTTGCCTCGACGCGGCTGAAAGCGGCGTCTACGTAGATGGGCCGGAATCGTAGGGGTCTAGGGGTAGGTCCGTGGCGGGAGGATCGGAGACCGTCATCCGCTTCTGGGGCGTGCGCGGCAGCATCGCCTGCCCCGGACCCGACACCGTCCGCTATGGCGGCAATACCTCGTGCGTCGAGGTCAGGGCGGGCAAGCGCGTCTTCATCTTCGACGCCGGCACGGGGCTGCGGCTCCTCGGCGAGGCGCTGCTGGCCAACAATGGCGCGGTCGATGCCGACCTGTTCTTCAGCCATACGCATGTCGATCACGTCTGCGGCCTGCCGTTCTTCCGTCCCGCATTCCTGCCGGCGAGCCGCCTGCGCTTCTGGTCGGGGCACCTGCTGCCCCGGAACACGCTCAAGGGCGTGCTCTCCGAGATGATGCAGGCGCCGCTCTTCCCGGTGCCGCTCGACATCCTGCAGGCGCGCATCGACTACACGGATTTTCCCTGCGGCACGACGCTGAAGCCGGGCGACGGCTTCGCGCTCAAGACCGCGCCGCTCAATCATCCCAATGGCGCCACCGGGTATCGCTTCGAGTGCCACGGCAAGGTGATCGCCTACATCACCGACACGGAGCACCGGCCGGGCGAGCTCGACCGCAACATCCTCGGTCTGTGCGACCGCGCGGACGTGATGATCTACGACAGCACCTACACCGACGCCGAATACCCGTCGCACGTCAACTGGGGCCACTCGACCTGGCAGGAGGGCGTGAAGCTCGCCAAGGCCGCGGGCGTCAAGACGCTCGCGATCTTCCACCACGACCCCGGCCACGACGACGACACCATGGACGGGATCGCGGCAGAATCGAAGAAGACGTTTCCAGGCGCCGTCGTCGCCCGCGAAGGCATGGTGCTCCGGCCGTAGCCCTTGCGTCCTTCGACTCGCGATGCTCCGCATCGCGGCTCAGGATGAAGTGAATTGAGCGGATCGCAAGAATGCCCTTCATCATGAGCCGTCCGCGCAGCGGACGAGTCGAAGGACGCACGATGCTGTGGTTGGCGTGAGGCCGTGGATGTTCGACTGAATTTCCTGCGCTCGGGCCGCGTGCTCGAGCAGCTGCCGGAGCGGACGCGGCAGGCGATCCGCGCGGATCAGGCGCAGGCGGAGATCCTGATCGCCTGGGTGCAGCTCGCGATCGTTACCGCCTTCGGGCTGCTCTATGGCCTGGCGCCGCAAGCGACCATGCTGGCCGGGCCGCACTTCGAGCCGCTTCCGTGGGTGCTCGGCACCTATGCCGTCGCGACCCTGATCCGCCTGGGGTTCGCCTATGCCCGCGTCCTCGGCACGTTGCTGCTGTCGTGCGGCGTGTTCATCGATCTGGGCCTGCTGATGGCGTTGATCTGGGGTTTCCACGTCCAATACGGCCAGCCGCCCGCTTTCTATCTCAAGGTGCCGACGCTCCTCTCCGTCTTCATCTTCATCGCGCTGCGCGCGTTGCGCTTCGAGGTGCGCTACGTCGTACTCGCGGGGCTTGCGGCCGCGGCGGGCTGGGCATGCCTCGTTGCCTACGCGGTCGTGACCACTCCAGGAGCGGTCGTGATGCGCGACTTCGTGGGATACATGACGGGCAATCGAATTCTCATCGGTGCCGAGGTCGAGAAGGTGCTGGTGATCCTGGTGGTGACCGGCGTGCTGGCGCTGGCGATCACGCGGGCGCGCCGGCTCCTGGTGCGCGCGGCGGTCGACGGCGCCGCCGCCCGCGATCTCGCGCGCTTCTTCGATCCGAATGTCGCGAAGCGTATCCGAACTGCCGACCAGCCGCTCCAAGCCGGGGAAGGCAAGGCGCGCGACGCCGCGATCCTGTTCCTGGATATTCGCGGCTTCACGCGGCTCGGCGCCGCGCTCGAGCCCTCGGCGCTGATGGCGCTTTTGACCGAGTATCAGGCGCGGGTGGTGCCGCTGATCCAGCGGCACAGCGGTGTCATCGACAAGTTCCTGGGCGACGGCATCCTCGCGACCTTTGGCGCGGCCAAGCGCTCGGACCGCTACGCCGCCGACGCGCTGGAAGCCATCGACGCGGTGATGGCGGAAGCCAGCCGCTGGCAAGCGGAGCGCGAGGGTCGTGGCGAGCCGCCGCTAGCGATCAACGCGGGCGTTGCGGTCGGCCGCATCGTGTTCGGTGCGGTCGGCGACGAGCGGCGGCTCGAGTACACCGTGATCGGCGACACCGTGAACCTCGCGGCAAAGCTCGAGAAGCACAACAAGCTCGAGGGCACCCGCGGGCTCGCGACGGCGGAGACCCTGGAGCGCGCCTTGGTCCAGGGCTATCGCGCCTCGCATCAGATGGAGAAACGGCCCCAGCGGCTGGTCGGCGGCTTGCCGGAGCCGATCGACCTCGTCGTCCTGGCGTAGCGTCGCAAGATAATCGTGCGTCCCTCGACTCGCGATGCTCCGCGCGGCATCACCCCCTCTGCCCTACGGTATCCGCTGGATCAAGATCTGTTGCGGGTGGCCGAATCGGTCATGCCGATGCCCTCGCTGAAGCCGCAGCCGTCTCGGCGAAGGCCGCGAGCAGCCGGCCCCAGTCGCCGGTCTTGTCAAAGATCGTTCGCATTTCATCGCGGCGGTCGCCATAGCGATCGAGCCGCCGGTGCTCGAACTCCACGCGCGTCCGAGCGTCCCCGTCGGAGATGAAGCGGACCTCTATCTCCGTCTGCAGAGCCGGGTCATACTGCCAGTCGGCGGTGATATCCCAAGATAGCACGAGGCGCGAATGCGGTTCCCAAGCGAGCACGCGGCCCCAGTCGCACGTGCTTCCATCGTCGCCGCGCTCGTACCAGCGGCCACCGACCCGCGGCTCGATTATCGCATCAACCGCATTGGTCTTGCCGATCTTGTAGACCGCGAGCGGCCACCAAGTGCCCATCCGTTCGGTGAACACCCGCCATGCCACCGCGCGTGGCGCTTGAACGTTCATGGTCTTCCGCACACTGTTCGGATCGGCCGCGCTGGACATTTTCTGGTCGTTCATCGTGGCTTCCTTTCCCTGGTGACCTCTTGCTCGGCGGCGTCTTTGAAGGCGCCCAACGTTTCGTCCCAGAATCCATCAAACCATCGACGCAACGCTTCGATACCACGCGCATCAACCTGGTAAAGGCGCCGCGTGCCTTCGGCCGTGACCACCACCAGCCGCGCTGCCCTCAAGACCTGAAGATGCTGTGAGACGGCGGACTGGGTTACCCGCATCCCCCGCGCCAACTCCCCGGCGTAGCAGGGACGATCGCGCAGCCGCACAAAGATGCGGCGGCGGGTCCTATCGCCGAGCGCGTCCAGGGCTCGTTCGGCTGTGATCATTAACGCAGTCCGTCAAGCGATTGGGCGACAAATGTGATATATAAGTGACGGCTAACGAAAGTCAATACTTAAATATCAGGGCTGCAGCCACCGCTGCGGTGCGGAGTTGGTATACTCTCTTACATGACCATCGAACTCGCCCTGCTCGCCGCAAGCGTAATCCTCGGGATCGTGCACATCATCATCATGTCGCACCTGCAGAGCTGGCAACGAGGCTATTGGTGGACTGCCAGCTCGAGGGAACAGAGCGTTGCGCCGCTCACCGGCATTGCCGGAAGGGCTGAAGGAGCGCTTCGAAACTATCTTGAGACCTTTCCGTTCTTCGCTGCTGCAATTCTTGTCGTCACCGCGACGAACACGCACAGCTGGCTCACCGTGTGGGGAGCCCACTTCTACTTTTGGGGTCGTATCGTCTACGCAATCCTCTATATGGCGGACTTGCCGTTAGCTCGTTCGCTCGTGTGGAACATTCCGACGTTCGGCATCCTGATGAATTTTGCCGGGCTGTTCCTGAAGTGACGGTCGCAATTGCATGCGCGGTTGCGTGTTGGCGCAGATCGTCACGGCGCTCGGGCCTCCCAGCCGGTGAGGTAAGCGGGGGCTACCGACGATGGTGACGCGAGACGGCGGCGTCAGCCGGTCTGCACTACCTATCGGTACGGATCTGCCGCGTGGATTCGTCGGCAGATTTGGTCCACTTGAAGAGCTTAGATAGGCTCGCTCCTGCGCACTCAGCACCAACCACGCGATCGGCCGGCACCTCGCACGCACATTCGCCATCGGCGCTCTCCTTCCAAAGCCCAGAGCGCTTTTATAATGCAATGAACTTCAGTTCTCGGTGACTAGGTCATGAACTCATAAACGGGGCAAGCGCCGTCCACGCTTCCGCGGTCAGCGGTGAAGCGGACATGGTGCGCAGGCTCGCAACCGTCGCATGTTGACCCTATGCAGACTCTCCGATCTGCACCCCGCGACTGGTCCGCTGACCCCTTTGGCCCAGATCACAGCCCCCGGCAATCTGCCGGTCGCGGCGTGACAAACCCGCAATTCGTAGATCGTCAGTTTTCCCTATCCGCTCAGACCAGGTTGATCGTGACATCAATATTGCCGCGCGTCGCGCGGGAATATGAACACACCTGCTCCGTAGCCTCGACCAGACGCTGAGCAAGGTCGCGCCCAATACCCGGCACGCTGACATTGAGACGCGCGACGAGCCCGTAGGCATCGCCCGTCGGGCCGAGATCTACCTCGGCGTCGATCGCTACGTCGGCCGGCAGGGCGACCTTCATTCTGCTGGCTACAACCTGCATCGCACTGATGAAGCAGGCCGACCATCCAGCGGCGAACAGCTGCTCGGGATTAGTGCCGTTGCCTGGGCCGCCAGGACGCGAAAGTTTGACGTCCAGCCGTCCATCGATGCTACGGGAGGCGCCCTCTCGACCGCCTGAGGTGTGGGTTTTGGCTGTGTACATCACTTTATCGAGTTGGCTCATGGTGTGTTCCTTTCGAAAGCTCTTCCTGCGTTGGAACGGGAGCGAGGGCGCTTCACCCCGCCCCCTGGGTGGTGTCAGTGGCCCGCGCTCTGGCCGCCGTCGACGTGAAGGATTTCGCCCGTCACGAAGCTGGCCGACTCGAGATACAGGATCGCGTCGACGATATCGGAGATCTCACCCATACGGCCGACCGGGTGCAGGGCGCCGAGCTGCGCATGCGTCTCGACGGGATGCATCGGCGTCTTGATGGCGCCCAGCGCGACCGCATTCACCCGGATACCGCGATTCGCATACTCGATCGCGAGCGATTTGGTCGCGCCATTCAGACCGCCCTTGGTCAGCGACGCGAGGACGGACGGAATGCCGGCGATTGCGTGGTCGACCAGGCTCGTCGTGATCTGCACGACATGGCCGCTGCCCTGCCTCTCCATCTCGGCGACGGCGAGTTGCGTGATGTGAAAGAAGCCGGCGATATTGATGCCCAGGATCGCCGCGTAGTCGGCCTCCGTGTACTGGGTGAACGGCTTGGCGATGAAGATGCCAGCGTTGTTAACGAGCGTGTCGATGCGCCCAAACCTGACCCTGCCTTCGGAAATCGCACGGCGGGCCGTCTCCGGATCGGCGATGTCGCCGGGCACCGCGAGAACTTCATCGTCATTAAACGGCTTGATTGAGCGCGAGGTCGCGACCACCCGGTAGTTGCGATCGCGGTACGCCTTGACGAGGGCCGCGCCGATGCCCTGCGACGCGCCGGTAATAACAGCAACTTTCTGTTCGGTTCCCATGGTAAACTTCCTTCAAAGGACGGGGCCAAGCGCAGAGGCAGTTCGAAGCCGTGTTCGGCGCCAGACGGACGAAGGACCTGCGCGCGCTTCTGCACACCGTCGCCTCGACCGAACTCCGGCAGGCTAGGCGATTGGGGGCGGGGCACAGCGTCTCCTGGACCTACCCCGCCACGCCAATCCGCTACTGGGTCATCCAGTGATATCGGTGCCCCGTCGGCGTCATGCCGTACACGGCGGGGGCATCGGGGATCGGTCTCGACGCGGGGGAGGCTCCGTGCGTTACCTGATCAGGCCAGTACCGCTGGTAATCGTCCCATCCCCAGCCGGACCGGAAATCGAACATGGGCTTTGGCAGGTTCGGATTCGGCGGCATGTTCCAGCCAGGTGGGTACACATCGTGGCCCGCGGATGCCAGTGGCGCCGTGGCGGTGAGCACGCCGAGAGCGAGGACTGCTGCGCCCGCGACGGAACGGCTCTCGAATCGTTTCATAGTGCGCTTCTCCTTTGATGCTGCAGGTCGAAGTTCATTTAACTAGGCGTATATCCTCTTATCCGGGCAAGTGAGGCACACCGTTGATAAGAGCGTATATACTCCTATCTAGGCGTATATACTCGTATGTCAAGTGGCGGTGTCAGGTTCGATTGGCGCAGGAGGCCGCCGCTGCATGGACGACCGGAAGTCGTACGCGCTGCCGCTCGTCCTGGGTCTTGAGGAGGCGACGGTGGACCAAGTGCGTTCTTGGAATATGAATGGCCTAGAAGTGCGCTAGAAAATTGGTCGCCGAAGTGTTGCCGCTGTCAGCGGAAGCACGCGCCGCAGCTGCGATCAGACGCGCTGCTGCTACGGGGACATGCTACCGAGGTAGTCACGCTTGCCGAGCACAACTCCGTTGTGGCGCAGGATGTCGTAGGCTGTGGTGATGTGGAAATAGAAGTTCGGAAGCGCGAAACGGGTCAGGTATTGGCTCGCCGTGAGACTCACTGTTTTGGAGCCGGCCTTCATCTCGATCGTGCGCTCTGCAACGGCAACAAAAGCGTCCGCCGGATACGATTCAACGAACTCCGTTGTCTTTCGGATGCGAACGTATAGCTCCTCGAAGCTCGCTTCGCTGTCTTCGAAGCGCGGTGGCTCGACGCCCGCCAACCGGGCCGTCGCCCGCTTCGCGGTATCACATGCCCGTTGGACCTGCCCCGTCAGCGGAAACATGTCCGGGAATAATCTCGCCGTAAGCAGGACCGCCGGCGCGATCTTCCGCTCGGCCGCATGAGCGTCCGCCTTTCTCAAGAGTTCAGCAAGAATCCCATGTCCGCGCAGAAATACGGCTACGGAGAAGTTGAAGATGTTGTTCGGCATGGACGCTCCTTTGTAAGCGAGACTAAGGGACGAACTGTTCGAGAATCATCGGGCCGCGCTTGGGTGCGCACCGCCGTGCGTCGGACCCTCAATCGCGCAGCCTTCATTGCTTAGTTCCTCGCCCCGATGCGGTTGACATTAGCGTATATACGCCTATCTAGGGGCATATGCGCGTGAGTCAAGCGGCGACGAGTGATCGCCACGGCTTTGGTGCCGCTGATGCGAAAGCTGGCTCCCCCAAAAGCGCCCCCGCGGATTCGCGCTGAGCGCGCGACGTCTAATGTGAAGGAGCAACACAATGGGTAGGCTGGCGGGCAAGAATATCCTTATCACCGGCGGTAACAGCGGGATCGGGCTGGCCACGGCGCAGGAATTCGACCGAGAGGGCGCGCGCGTCGCCATCTGTGGCTTGGATGAGAGGACGCTGCAGACGGCTAAGGGGACGCTGGGAGCCGGAAGTCTCGCCGTTCGCGCGGACGTCAGCAAACTCGCCGACCTCGATACGATGTTCGCCACGATCAAGCGGGAGTTCAGACACCTGGACGGCCTGTTCGTAAATGCAGGTTACAGCGAGTTCCTGGCGTTCGAAGAGGTGACAGAGCGAAGCTTCGACATGGTGATGGGCTCCAATTTCAAAGGGGCTTACTTCACCATTCAAAAAGCCTTGCCGCTGCTCAGGCCGGGCTCGTCTGTCGTCATCAATGCGTCCGTTGGCGCGCGCAAGGGGTGGCCGACGACCTCGACCGTCTCGACCTGCAAGGCCGCGGTCGTCCATCTCGCGCGAATCCTCAGCGCCGAACTC